>JAICLJ010000014.1 GCA_025927575.1 Bryobacteraceae bacterium
CCGGGCTTGGCGATTCGGAACAGCAGGTTCCGGCGAATGAGAAGGTTCATCAATTCACCCGATTGTGGCGATCCGTCGTCAATAAATCGGATATCGCTTACGGCCGGCAAATCCACATGAGGCAGCTTTTCCAGAAACTGCAGCATCTGTCCTAGCGGTTTTAGCCCGTCGATGTCTGTGTGGATCAGCGTACCGGCGCCGTAGGTGTATGCCTCGGCCGCCGCCAGTGCCGCCGCTTTTCCGGGCGCATCGCAATAAAATTTCGAACCGGCGTGGCGCAGATAGCGCCAGCCATTGGCATCCACCCAGGGAGAGCGCGTCGCGGACGCTTCATTCATTCGAAACCGAACAGACGGAGCGGACAGCTTCCTCATTCCCTGCGGATCGGCCACTTCAACGGAGATGCCGGGCACCTTCTGCCACGACTGCGCCATCGCTTGGGGAACCGAGACATGCGCAATGCCGGCATCGCGCAATGCCGCGGCGGTATCGGGCCCTTGATCCCAAAAGAGTGAGGGCAGCAGAACAGCCAGCGCGAGGACAATCACAGATTAATTTCGCTTTCCTTGATTCGGGCCATGTCGTATACGCCAAGACCGAGGTGCGAAGCGTATTCGACGTGAGCGGGTTCCCGTATGAAGCTATTGAAATTCGGGTCGAGCTCCGGCGCAAATTTTACGTGCGCTTCTGAGCGGTCGAAGATGGAGGGCGCGCCTTCCTTCTTCCGTTTGTCTTCAATCAGGTTAATCAGCAAATGATCGAGCGCCACCGGATCGGTGCCGAACATCAGTATCTTCGGGAAAAACAAGAACCTCGGACTTTGCAGGAATGGGCCCCCCTGCCAGACACTCCGCAGGCCGTCCATGATGTTCAGCACTGTTCTCGATCGCAGAGGCTCGACGGAGGCAAGCGTTCCGATGAAGGAGTAAGTGTTCGAATGCTCCCGCTGGTGCGATCGAGCCACGTTTGAGAAATCCCCGTAGGCGATATTCTTTAGGCACCCGGTCACGCCTGCGGCGCGGTGCTCTTTCATCGTCGGGACGTTGATGACTTTCGTGAACTTCTCAGAAACCAGCTTTATCAGGTTTGAGCGCGTGTCTTCCTCGCCGAAGAAATCGGCCTCTACATACGTATTCGGATCGTAACCTAAAATGGACCCTCGCGATTTCTCAGCCGCCCAAACGTTAACGCCCTTCGCGACATGTGGAGGGAAATTTACGATCTGCATCTGGTTTTCAAAGCGGTCGTAGATGTAGATGTGCCCGGCCGGAACGCCGACGGCGATCAGGTTGTCTATGATTCCCGCGACCAGTTCGGGATTTGAATTGATCTTTGGCGCTCCCGAGCAGTTCACCTTGATGCCGACCACATCTTCCGGCGAGATGAATTCGCTCCATGCATCGCGCTCGTTCGACGCGCCAGTCAACTTCAGCATGCCGGCGGTCAGCATCTTACGAACTACCGGGCCGTCCACGCGATTCGCAGCCGTATCGATGGCCGTATCCGAATGCACGCGGACAGCCTTCGCGGGATACTTACCGGGCATTCCGCCGTTTTCTATTCTTTTGTAGCTGGTTACGATGTGATACTTGGGAACCGGCATCTCGCCGCCCAGCAAGGGCGCGGCTGCCGCTAATTGAAGGAAAGTACGTCTATCCAAAGGACAATCCGCTCCAGTTCATAATCAGATCGTCAATTTCTCACTTGCGACTCGATCATGATATACCATCGCATACAAGCGAACTGCCCTCTCTTGACCTTTTGGTTTCGTACGTTCTATAAACAGGTGCCGAATGCGAAGTAAAACGAAGTTTTTGATGCTGGCCGCTCCCGCGGCGTTCTTCTGCCTGCTCTTTTCGATCCGCGCCATGCAGAAGGCGGCTCCGGACGAAACGAGCCTGAGTGACAAATATCGTCTGGTCGAGGTGGCGTCCGTCTCGGACGCAATGGAACAACTCTACGGGCAGAAGATTTACATGTCGCACGAGATGCGCCCGCTAGCTCCCACAAAATTTGCCGGACCTGCCGTGACCGTCCTGCTGAAACGCGAGGAGAATCACGACGGGGCCGCGGCGCTGCAAGGCATGTTGGACGCAATCGATGAGGCCCCGCCCGGATCGGTCTATGTCATGACCGTCCAAGACGGCGCAGACTACGCGGGCATCGGCGGCTTGATGTCCACGGCCATGAAGTTTCGAGGTCTGGCGGGAGCTGTCGTTGACGGCGGTGTCCGCGACACTCCTCAGATCGCGAAGCTGCAATTCCCGGTTTTCAGCCGTGGAGCAGTTCCCTCGACTACTGTGAATCACTACCGTTTCGCCGGCAAAAATATTCCGATCACCTGCGCCGGCGTCACGGTGAATCCGGGCGACATCGTCTCGGCAGATATGGACGGCGTCGTCGTCGTGCCGCGGCAAAAGGCGGCTGACGTGTTGACGAAAGCGGAACAACTCGACAACTCCGAACACAGCATGTATCCGTACATCGAGAAGTACAAGTCAATCCGAGAAGCCGTCAAGAAGTTCGGCCGCATCTGAAGGACACATAACTGAAGGCTTGGCGCCGCTCTTAAAGACGTCCGCTCCTCCACGGCCGCGGCTACGGTGCTTGATCCAGTTGTAGTCCGGTGCTGCACGAAACCGCGACCGAGAGGAACGTGAGCTTGCCACCGCCTTAGCGAGTGGAAAGGGCAATCTCGCACAATAGAAGCGATGGACTCACTCAAAGGACAGATCGCTCTTGTCACAGGCGCCAGCCGCGGACTCGGACGCGCCATCGCCATCGCTTTTGCCGAAGCCGGAGCGGATGTCGCGATCAATTACAACCAGCGTTCCAGCGAAGCAGAAAAAACGGCCGATGACGTCCGGAGCTTTGGACGACGCGCGATCGTCATTCAGGCCGATGTTTCGAATACGGCACAGGTCGACAGCATGGCGCGGCAGATTGAGTCCTCTCTTGGCTCCGTCACTATCCTGGTCAACAATGCCGGCATCGCCAAAGCGCAGGCGATCCAGGACATCACGGAGCAGGACTTCGAGCACGTCATGCGAGTGAACTTGACGTCCATGTTTCTGGTCACGCAGCGATTTCTTCCGGCGATGCGGGCCGCTCAATTTGGCCGCATTATCAATTTGTCATCGGTGGCGGCGCAGGTGGGAGGCGTCGTCGGCCCCCATTACGCCGCCTCGAAAGCCGGCATGATCGGCATGATGCACGCCTACGCCAATCTTCTGGTGAAAGAAGGCATCACCGTCAACGCGATTGCGCCGGCGCTGATTGAAACCGATATGGTGATCAGTAATCTGAACGCGACCACCGCGCGGATACCGCTGGGCCGGTTTGGCAGACCTGATGAAGTCGCGTCGGTCGCGGTCATGCTTGCAGCCAACGGGTACATCACCGGACAAACCATCAATGTCAACGGCGGCTGGTATATGAGTAGCTAAGTCTGCTACTTCGGTTTGGACGCCGGTTGGACGGGAACTCCGAGCTGATCTTCCACCGGGTAGCCCTTTGCTACCCAATCGGTATGGAAGTTTTTCGGAATATCGAGCACCTTCACATTCGTGAAGCCTAGTTTAGCCAGAGCGCTATAGGCGGGGCGGACGTTGGGGCAGTCAACCATCGGACAACATCCGCAATACATGACGATCTCTTCGTTCTTCTGTAATTTTGCGACCGCCTTCTTCAGCAATTCGATCCCTTCGGCGCTATTGCCGGGTCCCGCATACTCAGCGTGAATGATGTGCCGCTGGCGGTAGAGAACAGGGAACGCGACGCAGAGCACGGCCGGCCGCAATCCATCCGAATTCAGGGTTTTAGCGAGAGCAGCCGGAGCCATCAGCGCGCTCTTCGGCCATGGGTCCGGTTCTTTGGCGAGCGCAAATGCCGCCGATGCGGCTGCGGCGCCCGCTCGCATTACAAATGCACGTCGATTCATAACATTCACATCTTGTCACGTTTTCGCGAGTCACAACATGATATAACTCTGCACTATGGAAAGTAACCGGCGTCAGTTCTTAAAAGCGACCGCTGCAGTAACGGCTCTCTCGCAAAGCCGCGTCCTCGGCGCAAATAACCGGATACGCATAGGCGCGATCGGCACTGGCCATCGTTGCCGGTATTTACTCCAGGTTGTCAACAAGGTCGGCGACGCCGATATTCTGGCCGTGTGCGATGCCTATCGGCCCAATATGGACGAGGCAAAAGAGAAGTCTGCTCCGCGCGCGGACACGTATGCAGACTATCGCAAATTGCTCGATCGCAAAGATCTTGACGCCGTCGTGATCGGCGCCCCGGACCATTGGCATGTGCACATGCTGCATGACGCGCTCGCCGCCGGAAAGGATGTATACGTCGAGAAGCCGCTGACTCACAACATCGCGGAAGGTGAGCGCGTTATGCGGACGATGAACGGCACAAAACAGATCGTGCAAGTCGGCATGCAGCAGAGGAGTTGGCCGCACTTCAAAGAAGCGAAGGGGCTAATCGACCAGGGACTGCTTGGTCAGATCACACTGGTCGAGACGTATTGGTATCAGGACTACCTGCCTTCTACTCGCCCTGAGACGAAAATCGATCTCTCGCAGCTCGACTGGAAGAGTTGGCTTGGCTCCGCTCCCGAGCAGCCGTTTGATGCGGAGAAATTCCGCCTCTGGCGGTGGTATTGGGATTTCGGAGGTGGAGCGATGACCGACCTGTTCACGCACTGGGTGGACGTGGCTCACTGGTTCATGGATCACGACACTCCGCAGACTGCGCTGACCATGGGGAATCGATATATCCGCCCCGAGTGGGACTGTCCGGATACCATCAATTCTTATCTGGAATATCCCGGCCATTTCAGCATCACGTACACCGGAACCCTGAACAGCGGCATTGACGATGGCGGCTTAATCTTCCGCGGCTCACAAGGTGTGTTAAACATCGACCGGACCGGATACGAGCTGAGAATGGAAAAGAAGCGCGATTCTTCACAGCCGGCGGCGCCAAACCGCAGCGCACGGGGCGATCACGACGGCACGATCGACCACATGCGCAACTTTTTCGAATGCGTCCGCTCACGCAAAACGCCGCATGCACCCCTCTCGGCGGGCGTATCGGCCGCGCGCGCGAGTCATTTGGGCAACCTCGCACTGCGCGACCACCGACTGATACGACTGGACGAAGTGAGCGCGCCGGATTTGGCGTAAATCGCAGCGGGCGGCAAAAGTTCAGAGATCCCCGCCGTTTGTACAATCACTGCATGAAACTCTTTGCACTCAGCGTATTGTGCGGATTGATGGCATGGGCGCAGACCACCGCGCCTGCCCCGGAGGCGCCGGCCACTAGCCCCGAAATACAGAATCTGCAGGATCGCCTTGATCGCGATCAACGGATTCTGCAGGATTGGGCGGACCTATCCCGCTATCGCGACGCCAATGTGAAACTGCCGCCGCCGGCCGCTGGTGAAAATCGGGTCGTGTTCATGGGAGATTCGATCACCGATGGCTGGGGACGTCACTATGGGGCATTTTTTCCCGGCAAGCCGTATGTGAACCGCGGCATCAGCGGTCAGACGACGCCGCAAATGCTGGTGCGGTTCCGACCGGACGTCGTTAATCTGCAACCGAAAGTCGTTGTGATCCTCGCCGGCACAAATGACATTGCCGGGAACACCGGCCTTGAGAGTTTAGAGGATATCGAGGGAAACATAATGTCGATGGCGGAGCTTGCCCACGCGAACAGCATTAAAGTCGTGCTCTCCTCGCTGACGCCAGTATGCGATTACATCAAGCCCCAAACCGAGCGACGGCCTCCGGAAAAGATCGTGGCGCTGAATGAATGGATCAAAGGCTACTGCCAGAAGACCGGTGATGTGTACCTCGATTACTACTCGGCCACCATTGACGACCACAAGATGTTCAAGAAAGATTTGACGTTCGATGGGCTGCATCCGAACACCGCGGGATACGATGTGATGACGCCGCTGGCGGAAGAAGCAATCCGGCAGGCGCTGGCATCTAAATAACTGAAAGCCTTGTGCCTGGGCTGACGCCGATTTTTCGCCTCCTTAAGTTTTATCCTACCTGTAAACTTATGTACCGTATATAGATATTTCTCTTGACCCTACACTAGATATGGGGGATGATTGCCTAGTTGGCCACCTATCCACGACCGGGCATTGTTCAACCGGCGCGCACAGGCGGGGAATCAGAGAAAGGCACTGTGAATGGGACAGTTAAGCGTTGATTTAAGCGTAAAGGTCGCCGAGCTACATCGCTCGTTGCGGAGAGAAGAACGGAGGGGCGTCGCCTTCCCCCGCTATTTCACGGCCAAGTTAGAGCCGGGAAAGACTCCGTACGATGAGATCTCCTGGGAATTGCGGACCGCCACCATCGGCAATGACAAGGGATCCGTGATTTTCGAGCAGCGAGATATCGAAACGCCCGCCGACTGGTCGCAGACCGCGACGAACATCGTCGCCAGCAAATATTTCCACGGCCGGATGGGGTCACCCGAGCGCGAGAACAGCGTGGCCCAACTCATCCATCGCGTCGTAGACACGATTGCCGACTGGGGCTTTGCGGGAAATTATTTCAAGACCAGAGAAGACTGCGAAAGTTTTCGCATGGAACTGGCCCACCTGATGCTCCATCAGAAAGCCTGCTTCAATTCGCCGGTCTGGTTCAATGTCGGCGTGAAAGAAGCGCGCGGCTACGGCTTCTATTTCGATGAAGCGGAGCAGGTCGTCCGGAAGCTCCAGGCGGGCGAAAATCGTCCGCAATGCTCGGCCTGCTTCATCAATTCCGTCAGCGATTCTCTTGAATCGATTCTGGATTTGGCCAAGACCGAAGGCATGCTTTTCAAGTGGGGCTCGGGCACGGGCACCAATCTTTCACGCATTCGCGAGGAAGATGCATTGCTGTGGGGCGGCGGGCGCGCATCCGGCCCGCTGAGTTTCATGAAGGGCTTCGACGCATTCGCGGGAGTGATCAAGAGCGGCGGCAAAACCCGGCGCGCCGCCAAGATGGTGATCCTGAACTCCGAGCATCCCGATATCGAAAAGTTTGTCTGGTGCAAAGCGAAGGAGGAAAAGAAGGCGCACACGCTGATCGACGCCGGTTATGATTCATCGCTCGACGGGGACGCCTACAGTTCAGTTTTCTTCCAGAATGCGAACAACTCCGTGCGCGCGAGCGACGAATTCATGCAGGCCGTTGTCGACGATGCCGACTGGTGGACACGGTCGGTGACGAGCGGCCAGCCGGTCAAGCGGTTCAAGGCTCGCGAGTTGATGAGGCAGATCGCCGAAGCCACTTATCAGTGTGGTGATCCGGGCATGCAGTTCGACACGACCATCAATGCGTGGCACACATCGAAGAACACGGCGCGGATTAACGCGTCGAACCCCTGCTCGGAATACATGTTCCTCGACGATTCAGCTTGCAATCTGGCATCGCTGAATCTGATGAAGTTCGTGGGACCGGACGGCAATTTTGACGTGGAGGCCTTCCGTCACGCGGTTGACACCATTATCGTGGCGCAGGAAATCATCGTCGATAATGCCAGCTATCCTACTGAGAAGATCGCGAAGAATTCGCACGATTATCGTCCACTCGGCCTCGGATACGCGAACCTTGGCGCCATGCTGATGTCCATTGGCTTGCCGTACGACGGAGACAGCGGCCGTAATTTCGCGGCGGCCATCACGGCCATTATGTGCGGCCAGGCCTATCTCACAAGCGCGCGCATCGCAGAGGCCGTGGGTCCCTGCGAAGGGTACAGCGCCAACGAAGAGCCGTTTCTCGGAGTGATCCGCAAGCATTGGAACGCTGTCAATGCGATTGACGGCAAGTTCGTGCCGCCGGCGATGTTTAAGGCTGCCGAAGAATGCTGGAGCAGCGCTCACGAACTCGGCGCGAAAGTTGGCTTCCGCAATGCGCAGACGACCGTGCTCGCGCCGACCGGAACTATCGGCTTCATGATGGATTGCGATACAACCGGCGTCGAGCCCGATCTCGCGCTGGTGAAATACAAGAAGCTGGTAGGCGGCGGCGTCATCAAGATCGTGAACAACACGGTTCCTCAGGCGCTGATTAAGCTGGGCTACTCGCCGGAGCAGGTGGATCAGATTGTCACGCACATCGATTCCACCGGCACCATTGAAGGGGCCCCGCACATTAAGCCGGAACATCTGCCGGTGTTCGATTGCAGCTTCCGGCCGCAAAACGGCACGCGATTCATTCACTACATGGGGCACGTGCGTATGATGGGCGCCGTGCAGCCGTTCATCTCGGGCGCGATTTCAAAGACGATCAATATGCCCGAAGAATGCACCGCCGAAGACATCATGGAGGCCTACACCGAAAGCTGGAGACTCGGGCTGAAAGCTGTCGCGATCTACCGCGATGGTTCGAAGCGGGTGCAGCCGCTCAGTTCGGGAACCGGTAAAGGCGAGAAGAAGGCGATTGCGATTTCTGCCGCGGCTCCGGCACCCACCGAAAAGATCGTGTACCGCCCGGTCCGCAGGAAGCTGCCGGATGAACGGCAGTCCGTGACACACAAGTTCTCCATCGCAGGCCACGAAGGTTACATCACCGTCGGCATGTATGAGGACGGCGCCCCGGGTGAAGTATTCATTGCGATGGCGAAAGAAGGCTCTACCATTTCCGGACTGATGGACACGCTGGCGACATCGATCAGTTACGGCCTGCAGTACGGCGTGCCGCTGAAGTTCTTTGTCGATAAGTTCAGCCACGTTCGCTTCGAGCCAAGCGGCTGGACAAACAATTCGCAGGTTCCCTATGCGAAATCGATTATCGATTACATCTTCCGCTGGCTGGGGCATCGCTTCCTCGGCATCACGGAGCTGAGCGAGGCTGGCGAGACAGCGATGCTGAAGCCGACCGAGCCAGAGCCGCAACAGGCGCTGCCGTTCATGTCAGTAGACAACACGACCGATGCGCCCTCGTGCTCGGTTTGCGGAAGTATTATGACCCGCAACGGCTCCTGCTATAAGTGCCACAACTGCGGCAGCACCTCGGGCTGCAGTTAAGTAGTTTGGAAAGGGGGACGATCGAGAAATCGCCGTCCTCCATCCTTCCACGCCGGCGCGCGTGTAGCGTTGCGTGAACCGGTGTTGCCGGTGTGTGTTTCGCCTTACCGTGCCCTGTTCTGGATACCGGCCGATCAACCGCGTCGTTTCTGACCTGCAAACGCCACCTCCGCGCTGGCCGACGCCAACGCCCGGATCTGTTCCAGGCTTAATTTCGCTCCATCCCGCATGCTGATGATCAATTCCCAGCTTGCAGGCCCACTCACCTTCAGGCTCATCTTGAGTGTGCCCCCTCCAGGCTCATCTTGCTTGAGACAAAGACTGATGATCGACTACGCATCGTAAACCGTGGAACAATGTTGAAATTGCGCTTATGAAATCTGCTGCCCGTCTCGTCTGCGCGCTCGCGCCGCTGGTGGTATGTGTCCTTCCGGCACACGCCTCATTCACGCTTGAACAAATCATGAAGGCGCCGTTTGCGTCAGGATTGACGGCGGCTCCGGCCGGCGCCCGAGTGGCATGGCTACTCTTCGAGCAGGGCCGCAGAAATGTCTACGTCGCGGAAGCACCCGCGTGGACAGGTCGCAAAGTAACGGCATTCAATGAAGACGACGGCCAGGAGATTGACCAGATTGCATGCGCGCCCGATGGCTCCGCTCTCTACTTCACGCGTGGCGGCGATTTTGAGATGGGACGCGATAATCCGAATCCAGCGGTACGTCCCGAAAAGCCGGAGCAGTCGATCTGGGTTGTAAAGCTGGATGGCTCGGCCGCCAAGAAACTTGGGGAGGGGAATTCGCCGGCCATTTCGCCGCATGGCGATATCGTCGTGTTTCTGCGCAAAGGCCAGATTTACCGTATGGCGCCGGATGGCAGCGATACGAAGTCGATTGTGAACGCGAAGGGAAAAATCACCGATCTGACGTGGTCGCCCGATGGATCGCAACTGGCGTTTGTGGATGATCGGAGCACGCATGGCTTCATTGGAGTTTACCGGTTTGCCGATAATACGCTCCACTATCTGGATCCGGGCGTGGATCATGATTTCGGCCCGGTCTGGTCACCCGACGGATCGCAAATCGCGTTCGTCCGAATTCCCACCAGTAGCCGCGCGTTCGCGTTCGGTCCAGTGCGGGAGGCGCAGCCGTTTTCGATTCGAATTGCCAATGCAGCGAGCGGCGCCGGGCGTGAGGTCTGGCGGGCGAATACGGGAGAAGGCAGCGCCTTCCACGAAATCGTTGCCGATAAACAGTTGATGTGGGGCGCCGGAAACAGGCTTATTTTCCCATGGGAGAAGACGGGTTGGGAGTGCTTGTATTTCGTATCAGCCGCGGGCGGCCCGGCTACTCTTCTAACGCCGGGAGACGCGATTGTCGAGCACGTCGCAATAGCACACGACCGCCAGACGATTTATTTTTCAACCAACCGGGATGACATCGATCGCCGCCATATTTGGAAGGTTCCTGTTGGAGGCGGAGGACCACCAACGCCGGTCACTCCAGGTGGCGGCATCGAATGGTCGCCGGAACCCGTAGCCGATGGATCAGCGCTTGCTTACCTGGCGTCGGATGCGCGGCATAAGTCGCATGCAGTTGTCCTGACTGGCAGCGGCAAGACGCAGGATCTAGCGCCAGAGACGGTGCCTGCCGACTACCCGGCGGCGCAACTGGTTGTTCCTCAACAGGTGATTCTTTCGTCTTCGGACGGCATGCGGATCCACGGCCAGCTATTTCTTCCCAGCGAGCCGGGCGGGGATGCCAAGCATCCGGCAATTGTGTTCTTCCACGGCGGGTCTCGGCGACAGATGGTGCTCGGCTTCCATTACATGTACTACTACTCGAATGCCTACGCGCTCAACGAGTACCTAGCGAGTAAAGGCTACATCGTGCTTTCAGTGAATTACCGCAGCGGCATCGGCTATGGCATGAAGTTTCGGGAGGCGCTGAACTATGGCGCGACCGGAGCGAGCGAGTTCAACGACGTAATGGGGGCTGGCCTGTACCTGCGGAGCCGAACGGATGTCGATCCGCAACGAATTGGCGTATGGGGCGGCTCCTACGGAGGATATCTGACCGCTTTGGCCCTGGCACGTTCCTCCGATCTATTTAAGGCCGGCGTCGATTTCCACGGAGTACACGATTGGAGCGACGTGATTCATAACTTCGTTCCGAGCTACAACCCGCAGGAACAAGTCGATGCGGCTCGCGTAGCATTTTCCTCGTCTCCGCTGGCATCCATGGATACATGGCGGTCGCCGGTCCTGCTAATTCAGGGTGACGACGACCGTAACGTGCCATTTGCTGAAACCGTGCACCTGGCCGAGGCGCTCCGCAAGCATCACATCGCGTTCGAGTTGATGGTGCTGCCCGACGAGATTCACGATTTTCTGTTGTACCGTTCGTGGATGAAAAGCTACGCGGCTACAGCGGAGTATTTCGATCGCAAACTGCGATAAGTGATTTGCGGTGATGCTACGCGCGCCCGGTGAGCCGCTTCAACAATGCCACGGCAGTACGAACATCCGCAGACCGTTTGGCTTGGTCTAGTTCTTCGCGTTCGATGCTCAACACCCCGGTATAGCCGATCTCTTTCAGTTTTTCGATGAATCGCGGTATGCCCACGGCGCCTTCGCCGAGCGGCCGCTCTGTTCCCAATGCATCTGCTTTGTCTTTTGGGGGCCAGTCGCCATCCTTACAATGCACCGAGAGCACGTAATCTTTCAGCACCCCAAGAGCGTCGATCGGATCGCCGGTACCGTAGAGGATCATGTTGGCGGGATCGAAATTGATCTTCAGATTCCGGCGGTCGACATCGCGGATGAATTGCAGGAGAATCGGCGCCGGTTCCTGGCCGGTTTCAAGCGTAAACGCCTGCCCGTGATTTGCGCAATGATCGCAAATATCGCGCGCAATATCGCGAATTTCGGTATATAGCGCTGCATTTCGGTCATGCGGGACAAAGCCGATATGGCATGCGACGCTCTTGATCTGCAGCTTGGCTGCGACATCCGCTACGGCTTTCGTGCGCGCCACTCGATCCTGCCGGGTGTTCGCCGGCACCAGGCCGACAGTGCGCTGCACGGTGGGAATGTCGGCATAATCTTCACCCACATAGCTGCACACGGCGGTCGTCACGGTGACCTGCTCGTTTTTCAGGGCGTTTGACCACTGTTCGGCTTTGCCAGCCAAATCCAGGTCGCCCGGGAATCCGAGCTGTCCTGCCCGCACCCCGTATGACTTCACGTCCTGCAATGTTTCGCGGGCGTTCTCCTTCGCCCAAAACATCAAGCCGATTTCAAGTGGTTCTAAAGATGGCATTCGATTTGGTTTCCTCCCTCCACTCTCGATTTGTTTAATAGCAATGCCAGCGTGACCGCTTTTGCCGATTCCTCAGGCGGACAGCGCACTGGTTGCGTATTTGTTTCACAGCACTGCACAAAGTACGCAGTTTCGGCTTCATATCCATCCGGACCTTCGGGTTTCAAGACGGTCGTGCTGCCGGATGCGTCGTTGAAGCGCAGCCCTTCCGGCGTGAGTTCCAACTCGGCTCTTTCGGCGCGCACGTTGAATCCCATCGCAAACGGAGTGCCCGGCGCGAACCAGCCACCCTGAACGCGAACCTCCGGACCGTTCGGATAAAGAAGCGTTGCGCTGACGGTGTCGATCTCACCAAGACTCTTCCCGGCGAGCCGCTTTGGTGCGCCGAACAGCCACAAGATTTGGTCGAGATCGTGGATCAGCATGTCAAGGATCGCTCCGCCGCTGCGGCTGCTGTCCGTCAGCCATTTGCTCCAATCCGGAATACCGGAACGGCGGACGAACGTTGCCGACTGGATACGCCCGTATTTGCCCCCGCTGACGAACTCTTTCAGATACAGATACTCAGGCCAGAACCGCAGCACTTGAGCGATCATCAAAACACGGTTGTGCTGCCGCGCCAAGGCGATCATGCGGTCGCATTCTTCCGTTGTCAGCGCCATCGGCTTCTCACAAAGCACGTGCTTCCCGGTCTGCAACGCCGCGGCGGCAGCAGGCGCGTGCAGGTCGGTAGGCAGACAAATGTCCACGGCGTCTAAGTCTTTATCCGCGGTGAGATCGCGCCAGTCCTTATACTTCCTGACTTTCGAAAAGTCGTATTTACCTCCTTCCCGGCCTAAATTGCCGCCGGTTTGACTCAAGTCTCCCGAGAGCGCCAGAGCATTGCCCGAGGACACTGCGGCCACTTCCACGCCCGGCAATTTCGAAAATGCGCCGATATGAGCGGCTCCCATGAAGCCAAGTCCGAGAATCCCGATTTTCACGAGGCTATGGTAACAGCACCGGCCAACGCGACTGAGAACTCTCTCAATTTTTTCAAGTACAGTGGAGGAATGAAGCATCTTGCGTTTGTTCTATTCATCTCCGGTTGCATGGCGGCGGCGCCACTCATCGCCGCTGAAAACACTTGGTCGGGGACGATCACGGATAGCATGTGTACCAAGGATCATTCGATGATGACGAAGGAGACCGGGAAAGATGCAGCGAAGAAGTGCACACTTGCCTGTATCAAAGCCGGGATGAATTACGTGTTTGTGAGCGACGGAAAGGTGTATGAAATCGCAAATCAGAAGATGCCCGACCTGAAGACGTATGCGGGCGATTCCGTCAAACTGACCGGCGATTTGCAATCGGACGGCAAGACAATTCAGATCGCAAAGCTGGAAGCGGCGAAGTAATCGTCCTGAACTCGTTCACACCGGATGCCGCGTTCGAGGGATTTCGCGATTGTGGCGTTAGGATGCGCTTTCTGCGCCAGGCTAGCGGCTGATCACCAATCCGATTGGCTGGCATTGCGGCACCCGGCTTGCTTGTCAGGCTCTGTTGCCTCACGTCGCTGACAATGCCAACGATGGTGAGCCAGTCTTTAGACTTCGAATGGTCACATCCGGTACCGTGCGGGGGCCGATACCAACGACGATCGTGAATATCCCGACGAAGGTCCCGAACAGCGCAAAGGCCTGAACCGCCAATCCAATCCCACGGGTCCACGCCGGTCGAATCCAGGTCAATGCCAAACCGGCGAGAAGCACAATGCCAATCACGCTCTCGGCCCTGCCGGCCAGGTGGTGTTCGTAGCCCCCAATTAACACGCCGAAGTGGGTGAGGGCAGCAATGATGAATGTAATACCTTCAATCAGAACGAACAGCCGGGTCACGCGTGTCATCGCCGAACTATCTCCTCTTGATGTCTTACGCAGGAGAGGCTTTCAAGTTCAGAAGATTTGCCTATTCGAGATGGGCATCTGCGCGCTTCAGGGCTTGCCGCCAGGTTGCCTGTTCGCCAATGCCCTCGATACTATCGACGAAACGTCCGCTTCGCCGCGTCAAGAAAAATCCATTGTCACCGGCGCCCGCAAAGAATTCGCCTGTGTCCCGGGTGGGATCGCAGTGCTTCCATTTCTTTCGGAGAACAGTCTTATAGGCCGTGAAATAATCTGACGCGCTTGAGTCGGAATCCCATTCCGAAGCATATTCCAGAACCGGCTTCTTTTTCTTGCCGGTTTCCACGATGCGGAATTGCGCCCCGCGCATGTGAGGCGCGAGGCGCAGCGCCTCGGGCTTGCCCACGTACTGCCACAGCAGCATCTGATTATCGAATTCGCCGACTTCTCCCGCGGCGATCTCTTTCTGTCTGCCGTCAGAGTGAAACGAGGGCGCCGCCGGGGCGGTGGGCTTCACATGGGCAATATAGCGCTCGGGGTGAATGATTTGCGCACTGTCGTCCGGCGGATCGGTGAACACGGCGCTGAAAGCCTTTTGTCCGAGTTTCCGGTAAACCGCTTCGAAGAACCGGGTTCCCTGCGCGTAAGGAAACATCAGCGACTGCTGAATATACAACGGCGCGCCGTTGAGAACCGGATACTCGGACGTCGATGCGTCGGCGGAGTTTTCGATGGTGGCCAGCATCGCGGAGGAAGGAGGTTCATTCACACCCTGTCGTCGCATTTGGTATGCAAGCATCAGCCAGGACGCCTGGCCTTCCACAACAGCGGTATGCGCCAGGTTCTCATCGTCGTTGGCGTTGTCGTCATCCACGAATTTTTCCAGGTTGAAATGCTGATCGGCGAGCGCGTGTGAAAGTTCGTGCGCTAGCGTTGTTTCCTCCGATGCAAGGGGTGCGCCCTCCAAAAGGAAGAGCTTCTTCTCCCGGTAGTCGTAAAACGCCGCGGCCTGTTCCGCGAGCAGATCAATCGTCTCCTTCTTGAGATCGAAGCCGGCAGGCACGAGGCCAAACAGTTTAAGAGTTAGCTCATCCATTTCGAGATCCTTCGGTTTCAGCGTTGCGTGAATTCGATGCGACAGGAATTTTCGAAGCTGCGCTTGATCCATGCGGCCATAAGGAACGGGGTGTTCTTCCTTCAGGCCGGTGATCTGGGAAAGGATGCTAACAATGCTATCGATCTGGCCGAATGCCGAATCTTCGGTTCGGCCCAGTTTCCCGGCCGCCGACACAAACAGCGGTAGCAGGAGTGAAAAAGCGAGGAATTTGCGGTGCATTCATCGGCGGCGTGCCGCCGCTAGTTCTAGCGTACAAGGTAGGGCAACCGGAGAGCCTGCCGGAACGCAATCGAACGTTAAGGTTTGTCGGCGAGCGCTCCAGGTTTGACGGTGCCCTTCTTCAAAGCGACGGGAAGCAGCGTGGGATAGAACTGGACGAATGTGTTGTCGACCGCCCCGTGATGCGCATGGCATGAATAACACGCGGCTGTGCGCGGAAATGGAGTGCCCGACGCCTTATCCAGGTCGAAGCTGAAAAACGTCCATTTGCCCGGTGAACCAGCCTCGTCCTTCACTTCGCCTTCGATGGCCGCGACGCCACCTTGGTAGTGGCCGCCGTGGTTGATGGAACCGTTCGTGCGAGACGACCGGACTTCCAGGATGAACATGGTTTTGTCGGGCCATGTTCCGGTTTTTTGAAAAGTTTGATAGGCGTGTCTGCTAACGAACACATTATCGAAACTCTGGTGATCCGATCGCGAAGCTGTGGCCGAACCGTAAGTCATGCCTAGCCCGGAACTCAGATACACCCATTCGCGGTAATCAGGCGGCAGAGCCACTTGTCCGTTCGCGGTGAACTGGGGGTTGCCCGAAGGCGCACTCTCCCCGCCAGCGCCCCACCCTGGAGACGCCGAAAACGCCAGTAAGCAGATGCCAATCCAGGATGCCGATTTCATTACTCGTATTATTACCGACGAGCAGCTTTGGAGTGGGCGAGCCTCAGCTAGTTCGGGCGAGTTGGTTTCGGTTAGGACGCGTCCGCCTCTTTTCCGGAGTCGCACTCTCGGCCGAGGAAAGCGACCGCAGCCCCGGCCAGCGCCATGTTTTTAGCGAAATTCATGGTGTCACTGCTGCGTTGTCCTTCATCCTCGGCATGCCAGAAATCGTGAATTGTTGGGGAAACGCTTGCGAGGAAGCCAATGACCGCGAGAGCGCCCAGTTGCGGTTTCACCCCAAGCATCATGCTTGCGCCGCCGAAAATCAACATGGCGCCGGATGCGCCCACCATCGCTTCAGGCGCCGGCACATCTTTCGATGCCGCATACTGCCCGAGCATGCCGCTGTTCAAAAAATGATTGATGCCGTTGTAAAGGAAATAGCCGCCAAACAACGCGCGACCGATGACGAACAACGCTGACATAGAAGCCGCCTTCCGCCCTGGTCAATAGGCCGGGCTTCCCGTTGGATTCGGCAGCACCAACTTTGTAACAGAGTGTTTCATTACGCCCAAACTCAAATCGATGGTGGCTTCCGCGCCGCTTCGCTTCTGAAACAGAGGGACTTCCAGTGAGTCAATGTTGTGGAAGGATCAAGGTAAATGCCAATTCTCCAAGAGATCTTGGTTGAACAGTTAAAAGACTTGCTTCACGCGGAAGGTCAGCTTGTGAAGGCGCTGCCGAAAATGGCGCGCGCGGCAAACGATCCTAAGCTGAAAGAAGCGTTCCGGAAGCATCTGGAAGAAACAAAAAATCACGTGGAACGTTTAAAGCAGGTATTCGAGCTCCTCGGGGAGAAAGCGAAAGGCAAGCCATGCCGGGGAATGCAGGGACTTGTGGAAGAAGGACAAGAGACGATTGAGGAGGGCAGGGAGAAGCCCAACTTTGCCGCAGACCTGGCCCTGGTCGTCGCTGCTCAAAAAGTAGAACACTACGAAATCGCCGGTTACGGGAGCGTGAGGACCATCGCCGAGCAACTTGACCAGAAAAAGGTAGCGCGACTTCTTGCGCAGACCCTTGCGGAAGAGGAGAAAACAGACAAGCTGCTGACTAAGCTTTCCAGCCCCTTGCTGGAGGAAGCAAGCCAGCCCGAGGAAGTGGAACAGGTATAGCCGAACCTGAAGACCTCTCAGGACTTCGCTTCGTCTGAACGGCGGCCCGGCCGGCCGTATCCAGGGGCGTATTACCAAGGTCTCCCCTTGCTTCGTGCTAAACCGGCGTGGGCACTCGAAGAGAGCGCTGGGCATACGCGGTTGTCACAACGCCCATGTTTGGCCAAGAAGCTCCGCCTCGTAAGACTGCGAGTACTGGACAAGTCCTGGGTGTTTAATGGCATTTTCACACGCGTAGCTTTGGCCATATGCGTGCTCAGTGAATGAGTAGGAAGACAACGAACTTGTCGACCTCCGGGAAACGTCATGCCACTACCTTCGACCACACCAGTTACGGACGCTTTAAGCGCCGAAATTCAGATACGGGAACGAGTTCAATTTCATTCACCGATTTGGGACCGCCAGTTTCAAAATGAATACCTGGCCGGGCTGATAGAAGCCCGAAATCTCGCTGAACGGGAACCGCTCGAATATCTGCTGCGTGAGATCGTGATCAAGAGCGAAGCAACCGCGAGCAATGGCAGGGCTGCCGGGTTACGCAGCGCGCGCCTGATGCTTGCCTGCGCCGTGGCCTCTGCCATCCGGGCGACGAACGCGAATACTGAAACGATTTAGAATTCAGAGGCAGCGCAAACTGCTCCCCAAACAAAATCTATAAGATTGGTTAGACCTTCGAGGCGCGGGGCGGGATCGAATCGTGCTCCTGGATGAGGAAGCGTCTGCGGCTGCCCTGAGCACTTCACCGCGACGTCGATGGCGCGGGCTCCTTTGGAGCGGGGAAGTCTCTCTTCCGACTGCATTCGCGAAGTTGTTTGCCGGTTGCCACGTCGCGTCTATGCTGCTCCTCGAAACCCGCATGAGGTCCACCGGTAGCGATTGTTTCAGCTAACGGGTATCGATGGAATTCACGCCACATTCGCCCGCTTGCTTCCTGCGCACGTGTGTCGAGCTGTGGTGGGCGCGCTAAAAACTGTTATTGTCACGTAAAATTACTAAATGTCCTTTAACAAAATCGAGGGGTAATTTTTCTTATAGTTGTGGTATTCTTCGAATAACAATTCAAGACCGACATGACGGAAACAGTTGTCTGCTTCCGGACGCCTTTGGATACGATATGCTTCCACTTGGCGGCGAGGGCTTCGTTATGAGCCAATCTCGTCCGGACGACGTCGGCAGTCTGCTGTCCCAGATTGACCTCGATGGCGGGAATTATAAGGTTTTTCGTAGCGAATCCTGCAAAAATCCCAAAAAACGGCAGCAGGAATTTACCGAGAATGAGCGAGAATACAAAGATCTCCCCGCACTTGCGGTTCACATAGGCACAATAGAGCCGGCACCCCCCCGCGATTTGGAGCGGAATCCCGCCTTAAGCGAGGCGGAAAACTGCGTTCATCATAACGAGAACTGGACTGGCCTGGATGCCGCGTTGGGCAGTTCGGATGCCTACGCGCTTCGCTGCCAGACTCTCTCCAACACGCGGCAGATTCCAGTCCCCGCTATATCCTTGTATTCCCTTTCCGGCGGGGTTGGCGTCACGTCTTTGGTTGCTGCTTTGGCGCGCATTAGCGTCCACCAGGGCGAGCGGCCCTTGCTGCTCGATGCAGGAACCCCGAGTTTGCTTCCTTTTTACTTTGGAGCCCGCGCAGCGCGACCTCACGTTTCCACGTTTATCGGTCCCGAAGGCCCGGCTAAGGGGGCGGTACATATAGCCTCCCGACAAGAGGAAGCGCCCTGCGGCGAGCCGGATGCCTGGATCTGGAGTTCGCTCGCTTCTGTTGCACGCGAAACCGACCTTTTGCTTGCCGACGTTCCCGTACAAAACATTGGCGACGATTTGCGGGTGTTCTTGGAGCAGACGGTCGGCATTCTCGTGCTGGTTCCGGACGTCCGCTGCCTGACGAGCTTACGGCAAATCGAGAGGCTCACCGCCACACCTGACGCAAACGGCGGCCCCCAATCACTCCCCTATTTGTTGCTAAACGGCTTCGAACCCTCGAATTCTCTTCACGTCGAAATTCATCATCGAATGGCCACGCAGTTCAAAGATCGCCTGATTCCGCTTACAATTCGGCGCGACCATCACGTCTCCGATGCGCTCGCCCATGGAATGACTGTCGTTGATTACGCGCCGGGATCGCCTGCTACGGAAGATCTCTATCGGCTAGCTGAATGGCTGAAAGCGAAGCGTCTCAAGCGGCGGGCGACCTCCGCCCCAGCCCGATAACCGTGACCAGACAAACTAAGCCGGCTGGCCCATCTCGTTGGGTGCTCCTTGTCCGAACTCTCTTCGTCATCGCATCGATTGTTGCGCTCTATTTCCTCGCGGCCATCAACCTGGAGTGGCGGCAACAGGCGATCTTCGGCGCCATTCTCCTCTGCTTCGCTATCGTTATGAACCGCGTCTCCAACGCACAGCAAGTTACGCTACTGATTTGCGTGTTGTCGATGTTCTCGACGGTTCGCTATGCCCATTACCGCTTTTCATCCACGTATACCTATCTCTCGTTTAACTGGACGCAAGCGCGGCTGGTTGACCTCGTCTTCGTCTTCATTCTGCTCAGCGCCGAAACCTACGAGTTCATCATCCTTTTCCTTGGCTTCTTTCAAACAGCGCGGCCTTTGAACCGCCGTCCGGAGCCGCTGCCCACCGATAGCTGGCCGGATGTCGATCTCTACATTCCTACCTACAACGAGCCTTTGGATGTCGTCCGTTCTACCGTGCTTGCGGCTCTAAACATCGATTGGCCTTCGGATCGTTTGCACGTATATGTCCTCGACGATGGCCGTCGGGCCGAGTTCCGGGACTTTGCCGAAGCCTGCGGCGCCGGCTACATTATTCGCCCGGATAATAAGCACGCGAAAGCGGGCAATATCAATCACGCGCTTAAGAAGACAACCGGTGAATTCGTCGCTATTTTCGATTGCGATCATGTGCCCACCCGATCGTTCCTGCAAATGACGATGGGCTGGTTTCTGAAAGATCCGCAGCTTGGAATGTTGCAGACTCCGCATCATTTCTATTCACCCGACCCGTTCGAGCGTAATCTCGGCATCTTCCGCCAGATTCCGAACGAAGGCGCGCTGTTCTACGGCGTGATCCAAAACGGCAGCGATCTCTGGAACGCAACCTTTTTTTGCGGATCGTGCGCAGTCTTGCGCCGGACTGCGCTCGAAGAAATCGGCGGAGTCGCTGTCGAGACTGTCACGGAGGACGCCCATACTTCGCTCCGCATGCAGCGGCGCGGCTGGAACACAGCCTATATCCGCTATCCCCAAGCGGGCGGTCTGGCGACCGGTAGTCTTGCCGCACATATCGGTCAGCGCATTCGTTGGGCGCGCGGAATGGTTCAGATCTTGCGCTTGGACAATCCGCTGCTGGGACGAGGACTGAAACTAACACAGCGTCTCTGCTACCTGAACAGCATGATGCACTTTCTGTACGCCGTGCCGCGCCTGGTGTTCCTCACGTCTCCCCTTGTCTATCTGCTCTTTGGATTTTCGAACATTTATGGATACGGCCCGACGATTCTGGCGTATGCAATCACCCACCTCGGCTTTGCAATGCTTGCAAATTCGAGGGTTCAGGGGCAATATCGATTCTCATTCTGGAACGAAGTGTATGAGACCGTGCTTGCCCCTTACATTCTGCTGCCGACTCTCGTTGCGTTGATTAGCCCTCGTCACGGCAAATTCAACGTCACATCGAAGGGTGACATCGTTGGAGCCTACTTCGACTGGCGGCTCGCATGGCCCTATCTGGTTCTGTTGATTCCAAACATGATAGGGGTCGCTATAGGACTGCTTCAGATGGTTGGCGACCCCCCAAATCGGGGGACCTTGCTCATCAATGTGCTTTGGTCGATGCTCAACGTCGTCATTCTGGGCGCGGCCACGGCAGTCGCGAGGGAATCAACGCAGCGGCGCGCCAGCGTGCGAATATCGGCCACTATGCCGGTTGTGCTTGAAACCTCCGAGGGCCGCAGATTTGAAACGCAAACCATCGACATCTCGCGCGGCGGTGTCAGCGTGCGGCCTCCCTTCGATTTCACACCGGTGTTTGCCGAGCGCGTCACCGCGATCTTTCCCACCGGCGAGGAAGATTACCGCTTCCCCATGCGGTTGGTGGACATCGAGCGGAACAGGGCCCGTTTCAACTTCACGAGTCTCGAACTAGAGCAAGAAGAGCGCCTTGTTCGCGTGATCTTCGGCCGCGCCGATTCATGGATGAATTGGCGGACGAACCGTAACCAAGACCGGCCTCTTCTTAGCTTCCTCTTCATAACGGGCGTAGCGTTGCAGGGGATCTCAGCGATCCCGCTGGCCCTTGTCGATTTGATGCGGCGGCAACCGCGCGCCGTGCCCGAAGTTGAAAAAAGCGCAGCCCGCAATGCCGCGCTGCCTGGTATCGCCATCGCGTTTCTCGCAATGAGCCTTGGCCTGGTTACCGCTCGACCTTTGAAAGCGGCCGAGTCTCCGTCGTCATCCAACTTCAGCGATTCCTACGATCTGTTCTCGCTTGGTCAGAGGCAGCCAATCGTTTTGCGAGGAGCCGAAGCTCGCACGAACCTCAGTTTCCCTGTCCCCATTACGAAAGTAGTCACTCATGCCACCCTGCTGCTGAACTACCGAATGTCTGCTGCCGTGGCGCCGCGTGTCAGCGTCATCAACCTCAGCATGAATGGCGCCTCAGTTGGCTCCGTCCCGGTTCTGCAATCCTCAGAGCCGGAACAGCTCATTTCAGCGCAGGTCGATCTCCCGGCGGATATTCTCGCCAGAGATAACACCCTCACGCTTGAACTGCAAGCGCGCTGCGCGCCTGGATGCAACGGTGGAACTATTGACGACTTGTGGCTGCGCGTCGAACCCTCGACCCACCTTCAACTTTCTGGCGTCCTGTTGCCGCTAGCCAATGACCTCCGGCTCCTCCCCGTGCCATTTTTCGATCAAACCAGTACACGCACGGCGGTCGTACCGGTGGCGCTGCCACAAGAACCTGATGCGCCCACGCTCGAGGCGGCAGGAGTGATCGCGTCATGGATCGGTATTCTGGCCGATTATCGCGGCTTTCATTTCCCAGTAACGCTTGGAGTCATTCCAGCCGGCAACGCTATCGTGTTGGCTTTGCACGGTTCAGATCTGCTGTCGGGTTTAGAACTGGATGGCCTTACGGGTCCGTCGGTCGCGCTTCGCACGAATCCCAGTGATCCGAATGGCAAATTGCTCCTCATCATGGGTGACGACAGCGCGCAATTACTCTCAGCCGCGCGCGCAGTTTCGCTGGGTCGTTACCCTCGCCGCGGCGACTCCGCCGCGTTGGCCGGCTTCCAGCTTCCTCCACCGCGCCAGCCATATGATGCGCCGCGTTGGCTGAGCACGCGCCGTTCAGTGGGTCTTGGCCAGTCGCGAAACGCCGGCGATTTGCGCGTCTATGGCGATGGAGCCGTAAATCTCTATTTCCGTCTTCCGCCCGATCTGTATTTCGGATCTACGTCCTACATTCCGTTACGGCTTGCGTTCCGCATGGCGAATTGGCCAGCGGGTGAGAAAGCGATTGTGCGAATACGCCTCAACGGAGTCTTTATCGCTGCACGCAAGCTTTCCGCCGGAACCGGTGAAGAGACGCAAACCGAACTCATCGGACTGCCGGTTTCCGCACTAACGCCAAATAACACGGTAACCGTGGAGTTCGCGCGGAATCGTCCCTTCGTTGCACGTCAGGCTACCTATCCGGAGGAAGTTGTGCTTCCCGAATCTTCCGTTGATCTGAGCGGCTTCAGGCATTTTGTCGAGATGCCCCGGCTGGATCTCTTCGCCAATGCCGGATTTCCGTTTACCCGCAGAGCCGATCTCGCCGGAACGGCTGTAGTTCTACCACGCGATCCGTCTCCTCAACAATTCTCGTTTTATCTGGCGCTTCTCGGATTCTTCGGAGCCCGGACAGGCTATCCGGCTCTTCAAGTCAACGTTTGGCGCCCGGATGAGATCGGCTCCGCTACGGACAGAGACCTGGTTATTGTATCGGCGAATGCCGCCGCGGAGGCATTCGCCTCACACCGGCCGTCCCAAGCGGTGGCTGAACTCGAGAATGGACGTGTCGTTTTCAGCCCGCCGAAAGAATCATGGCTCGGCCGCTTTGCATTCCTGCGTGGTCCATCACGCAATGACGACTTGTTGAATGAGGTGCTTTCGGCCGATCCCGCTCCCGACGGCTTCGTTGAAGAACTCGCCTCACCTCTCTACAGCGGAAGAACGGCCGTTGTCCTCGGAATTCCCGGTCCGAAGGAAGGTTTGAACGCTTTTGAGACCGCATTGGCGGGCGGGGCCGGAATCGAGCAGATTCAAGGCAGCCTCAGCCTGCTGCAAGGCAATCGATTCCATTCGTTCGATTTCAACTCGCGCGCATACACACTAGGCGATCTGCCGTGGTATGCCTATCTGCGCTTCTGGCTGGCCCGGCATTATCTGCTGATTCCCGTGATCCTTCTGGCGCTTGCGTTTCTTTTATCCACGCGTATTGGTGTGTGGCTCGAAGAACGCGCACGCTTCCGCGTCGAGTGCAGAGTGGAGCCATGACACGCCGATCTTTCGCTATGATCGCTGTTACCGCGTTCGCTTCGACGGTCGAGATTCCGTCCCCTCTTCAGGCCAGCGCGAATTGGCCGCTGTGGGAGGCGTATACCGCGCGGTTTTTGGATGCGAGTGGCCGCATTGTCGACCGCGACGATCACGACCGAACCACTTCCGAAGCGCAGGCTTATGCTCTGTTTTTTGCGTTAGCCTGCAACGACCAGACGCGCTTCGCTCGCTTGCTTTCGTGGACGGAGCAGAACCTCGCTCACGGGCGCCTTGCTTCTAATTTACCTGCCTGGCTCTGGGGAAATCAGCACGGAAGTTGGGGCGTGCAGGACGAGAATTCCGCTTCCGATGCGGACCTTTGGCTTGCGTACACATTGCTCGAAGCGGGGCGATTGTGGGAAGAACCTCGCTACAAAGCTCTCGGCGCCGCTCTATGCCGCCGCATTCTTGATGCTGAAGTGAGGGATATCCCCGGCCTTGGGCCCATGCTCATGCCCGGTCCTTCCGGTTTTGTGACCGGGGATGGCTTCTATCAGTTAAACGCGAGCTATCTGCCCGTTCAGTTATTCCTCGGAATTTCACATCATGTTTCGCATCCTTCGTGGCGCCGTATTGCCGAACTGACGCCTCGTGTCGTTCAGGGAAGCTCTCCGGCCGGATTTGTGCTCGATTGGATCGCGTTTCGTTCCGACCAAGGTTTTTCGACCGACCCCATTCCACGAGGAGAGCCACTCGCCAGCTACGATGCGATTCGTGTCTACCTCTGGGCGGGAATGCTCGCGCCCAGCGTTTCCTTCCGCCAGAAGCTTCTCGAGGCTTGCCACGGCATGGCCGATTACCTAAGTAGCCATGCCACACCGCCGGCCGAAGTGAGACCCGACGGCGCAATTAAAGATCCGCGCGGTAATCCCGGGTTTTCGGCGGCGGTGATGCCGCTGCTTTCAGCTCTGCGCCGGACTTCCGCTCTGGACGAGCAGGAGCACCGCCTAAGCCTGGCGAAGAACGCCGCTACAGGGCTCTATGGCGCCTCGCCCCGCTATTACGACCAGAATCTTGCCCTTTTTGCCACTGGCTGGCTGGAAGGGCGTTTTCGGTTTCATCCACAAGGTTTGCTCCAAGTGAGTTGGAGATGAATATTCGACTTTTTTGCGGTGCACCCGCCATTGTGTTGCTGGGGCTGGCTATCGCGCCCCGTGCCGTCCTGCTTCGCGCATCCGAAGCGACGGATCTGCTGCTGAGTAAAGCACACTCTCTTGAAGGTCGCGGCCGCCTTGATCTTGCCGCTCAAGCCCTCGAACAAGTGCTGATGGCGGACCCGGCCAACACCGAAGCGTTGGCCGGACTTGCACGCTACGCCAAGCAAGCGGGTAAACCCAAACAGGCGGAACAATATTTGGATCGGCTTCGTCGCCTCGATCCTGGCAACCCGGCTATCACGCAAGTGGGAGAAATGAGTTCGCTCGTGCAGATGCGGCCGCGGCTGGATGAGGCGCAGCGTCTCGTCACCAAGCAGGATTTCGAAGGCGCCATGCGAATCTATCGCCAGGTATTTGGCGCTCATCCGCCGCCGGGCGGATGGGCTTTGGCATATTACGAAACGCTTGCCGCTACTCCGGGCGGTTGGCAGGACGCCGTCGCCGGACTCGATGCGCTCGTCTCAAAATATCCGGAATCGCAGAGCTACCGCGTGGCGTTGGGGCGCCTTTGGACATACCGGCCCAGCACCCGGGCCAAAGGTCTGGAAATGCTCTCCAATGTTAAGGGCGGTCCAGATCTTGTCAGCAAAGCGCGCGCTGCCTGGCGGCAGGCTTTGATTTGGGACGCCGGCAATGCCGAGTCCATCACGTCACTCCGCGAGTACCTGGCGCGCTACCCCGATGCCGAATTGGAGCGAATGCTTGCGCGCGCTTCAAAGCCCGCCGACCAGCCTGTTGAACATCCTCATGTTCCGGCCGGAAGCATAGAAGCAGGAACAGGTTATCGGGAACTGAAAGCGAGCCGGTTGGACCAGGCGGAGCGGGCCTTTTCCGCCGCGCTTAAGATCGCGCCCAAGAATCCGAAAGCGCTTTCTGGTCTTGGCTTTGTGCGGATGAAGCAACAAGACTTTGCCGCCGCCGTCCCTCTTTTCGAACAGGCCCTGGCGGCTGACGCCAAGAATAAGAGTATTTCCGAAGCATTACAAACAGCGCGTTTTTGGAAGCAGATGAAGGACGGAACCAGCGCGCTCGACAGCAACCAGATCGATACCGCCATCGTCAATTTCAAAACAGCTGTCGATTTACGTCCACAGAGCCTGGATGCCCTCCGTGCTTTGGCCGGGGCGTATATGAAGCATAACGAGCCGGGGCTGGCCGCCGCGGAATACGACCAGCTTGTCCGCTTGGAACCGGAAAATAGCGATAACTGGTCGGGGTTGCTTAACGCGAAATACAACTCCGGGCATGCCGCCGAAGCAGTTCGGCAATTTGAGAAAGCCCCGAAGCAGGTGGCCGGCAAGCTTTCTGTAGATCCGGAATTCCTGGCCCAACTTTCGTTCGCTTATGCCGAGACAGGCAATTCGACCGAAGCAAGAAGACTCTTCCAGAAGGCCCAGCAGGCAGCCGGCGGAGCTGCGCAAATGTCTGTCGGAACCCAGTTGCGATTTGCCGGCTTGTTTCTTCGCAATGGCCGTCCGCTACAGGCGGCCGATGCTTTCGAACGAGTGACTAACGCTCATCCGACCAACATCGATGGCTGGACGGGACTCATTAGTTCCCTCGTGCAGGTTCCCGATTCGATGCGCGCGTTTACAGCTCTGCAACGCATGCCGAAGGACACCTATAACGCTGCTCTTTCCGATTCAAACTTTCTTCGAGCCGTGGCATCGATGCATGTGCTGATGAAGCGTTACGATCTGGCGGAATCGTTCCTCGAAAAAGCCATCGCGATCGATAATGCGGCCGGCGCCCCGAGCGCGGTAACCACCAAGCTGCAACTAGCCGATGTTCTAGCGCACAATGCAAAGAACAGCGAAGCCGAGAAACTCCTCAGGCAGCTTATCGATGAGCATCCGGACGCAGCCGATGCCTGGCTGGCCCTTATTTCGCTCCTCCACTCCGCGAATCGGGACAATCCCGCAATGGCCGAGATCCGGCGGATGCCGCCGGAAGTTACCTCGTCGCTTCGGACGAAAGCTGGCTTTATTGCGATCGAATCCAGCATATACAGCCGTGTGGGCCAATATAGCCAGGCGCTTTCGCTGGTTCGCGAAGCCATGAGGAGGCTCGAAACCGAAAGGCAGCCCATCCCGGTCGATCTTCAGGTTCAGCTTGCCTGGCTGCTTCTGAACGGCAACGGCAATTCACGTGAGTTGTATTCGGTTCTGCTTCGCGAAAGCACTCGAACGGATCTGACATCGTCGCAACGTGAGGAGTTCAATCGAATCTGGTCTATCTGGTGCCAGCGACGCGCCCAAGCAGCTATTCAGTCAGGTGATCTCCCGCACGCCGTCGATATTCTTCAGGCGGCCCTGCGGTTGCTGCCCGGCGACGTGAAGATGCAAGCCACTTTGGCGGGAGCATATTTGCGCGATGGGCAGTTCCGCCAGGCTTACAACATTTATCGCAATTGGGGTCTTCACGGTGCGAGCGAAGACGATTACAGCGGCGCCATCGGTGCGGCGATGAGCATGCATGAAAATGACGCCGCTACCCGCTGGATGGAACGCGCGCTCCAGAAATATCCTCGCAACTCCAAGCTCTTGGTGCTCGCCGGAAAGCTATGTGTTCAGCGCGCCGATTACAAACGGGCTGATGCCTATTTCAAGGCGGCAAAGCGGAATCTTCCCGCGGAGCAATTCTCCGCATTGCGTTTTGAAACGTCCGGAGGCCGCAGCGATACGGCGACTCGCAATCCGGCGCGCGTCAACGAACAACGTGCTCTTGGCGCCTTGCTGCTTGATGGCGCGGCGAACGGCGAGAGCCCAGTGGAACCAATGAGCTTTCGATCCGATACGGCAGGGGATAACAGGAGCGCCCTTGAACTCGATAGCGATCGCGCCATTCGTGCGCTCGATCCGGGAGCCTCCCAGCCTTCGTTCCGGCAGGTGAGCGATCGTGGGTTCCTTCCTCCAACTCTGCCCGGCGCCTCCGACCATAAATCGGCGGCGGCTCCGCAGCCGGGGCAATATGACACCTTCGATCCTTCTGATCCGCCTGCCGTTGATCCACCCGCTGAGCAATCGCAACATAGTCCCGCTTCGCCAAGTCCGTTTAGTCGTCCCGCCTATGCGGATCTGACTCCTATCCCGGATTCCAGCGTTGGCCAGTATGACCTTGCGCCTGTCGATCGGGATTCCAGAACCAGCGTGGAATTGCCCGGACTTCCCGATGCCGGACGCGCAAAAACGGCGCCTCCTCAGCTAAGTCTTCAGGACGAGATTGAACAGGATCTCGAAGCGGTCGAAGCCCGCAACACTCCTTTCTTCGATAACGGCGCAAGCGTCCAAGGCCGAACCGGCCAGGCGGGCTACGACAAGCTGATGATCGAGCAGGCAAATCTGGAGGCCAGCACGACGCTCGGCAATGCCGTGCGCGTGAGCCTCTCGGTGCATCCGACTTATCTCGACGCAGGCGCAGCGGATGGAACCAGCACTCTTAATTTCGGCTCGCAAAAAGGCGGACCCTCGGGAGTGCAGACGGCTTCGGGCGTAGCTGCTGAAGGCCAGCTGGCGACGCAGACGTTCGGACTGCGCATTGGCACCTCGCCCGATGGTTTCCTGGTTCGCAACTGGGTGGGCGGCATTCGTCTGAATCCCGCCGGCGGCCCCATTACTTTGATGTTTAACCGCGACAATGTGCGAGACACTATGCTGTCTTATGCGGGTCAGCGCGATCCCCTCTCGAATCGCGTTTGGGGTGGTGTTGTCTCAAATGCATTCTCGGTTCTCGGTAACTGGGGAGATCAGGATTCGGGCATTTACGCCAATTTCGACTACCAGTTGCTTCGCGGCCAGGATGTGGCGAACAATACGCGTTTTGACGGCAGTATCGGCAATTACTTTCGCGTCTACAGCCGCAAAGAGGGATCTCTGACGGTCGGCATGAATCTTACCGGCATGCATTACGACAAAAACCTGCGCTATTTCACTTTCGGGCAAGGCGGCTACTTCAGCCCGCAGCAGTATTTCTTGTTTAACGCTCCCGTGCGATGGACCGGTTGGTGGCGCCAGAAGCTGCAATATTCTGTCTCGGGCAGTTTGGGCGCGCAGCATTTCACGGAGGATTCATCGCCTTATTACCCGATTCAACCGCCCCGCCAGACTGTAGGACCTAACGCCGCCACACCGCCCAGCACACCGGGTCCCGGCCGCCGCCCGGCCTTGGCCACCACTGAGGCCGCTTATCCAGCGTTCGCAAACACCGGAGCGAATTACAACTTAGATGTCCGCACCGGGTATCAAATAACACCGCACTGGCTTGCGGAGGCGTTCGTCAGCGTAAACAATGCCAGAGATTACACCGCCACATCGGCAGGTTTGGGCATCAAGTACCTGTTTGACGCTCGACCGTTATCGCCCGATCTGAACATTATCGCCGTACCCGATTGGAAAGGGCATCAGCCGTTCGCTCTTATGCCTCCGAATTGATGGAAGTCCGGTGACGGAACTAACCTGACTTTCGCAGTTCGGGGCACAGCCGATATTTGTTTTCAGCAGACCGAAGGAATGGGAACGCGATCGCCGAGCAGAATCGCGAAGCGCTGCAAGGCCGCCTTCCATTTCTGCAGCGGCATGGTCCACTTCTTGGCGATGTGCTCCAGGGCCAGGTACAGCAGTTTCAGAGCGGCTTCCTGGTTGGGAAAAGATCCTCCGGATAGTTGTGCAAACCTGCCCGGTCGCAATTGGTTTGAGAATCTCTCTAACGGGGTCGAGCCGCCGCTACACCGCAGCAGTACTCGCCGCCAACCTCCCAGACCGTTATCTGCTTGTACCAGCCACTTGCATCTTGTGCTGTTTTTTTTCAAGCGCGGCTAGCACGCGATCATATGCCGAGGCAAACGCTGCTACGCCGTCCACCTGAAGTTTATCGGCAATTGCATTCAAGTCAATTCCCAGCTTCGACAGAGCCTGAAGCTGCGCGTCCGCTTCCGGCAAGTTCTCCTGAATCATATCGCCGCGTACCTGCCCATGATCCCGAAACGCCTTCATGGTAGCCGGCGGAATCGTATTCACTGTCTCCGGCCCGATGAGTTCCTCGACGTACAACACGTCTCGATAGCGGGGATTCTTCGTACTCGTGCTCGCCCAGAGCGGCCTCTGTACATGTGCTCCTTTTTTTCGCAGCGCGGAGAAGTCATCGCCAGCGAAGATTTCTCTAAAGCGCTGGTAGACTTTTTTTGAATTGGCAATGGCTATCTTTCCACGCAGAGCAAGTGCTTCAGGCGACCCGAGCGTATCGAGCGCTTTATCGACCTGCGTGTCCACGCGGCTTACGAAAAACGATGCCACGGAGGCAATCTTTTCGGGCGCGCTACAGCGCTTCAATCCGCGGATGTAGGCGCCGGCAACTGCTTCATAGTGAGCCATCGAGAACATCAGGGTGATGTTTACGTTGACTCCCGCGGCGATGAGCGCTTCAACCGCCTGCACGCCCTCCGGCGTCGAGACTACCTTAATCATCAGGTTGGGCCTGTCCACGGTTCGCCACAGCCGTTGCCCTTCTTCAATCGTTGCCTTCGTATCACGCGTGAGTTGAGGAGGAGGCTCGATACTTACGAAGCCGTCCAACCCTCCGCTCTCGTTGTAGGCAGGGCGCAAAATGTCGGTGGCATCACGGACATCTTCAATCGAGAGCGTGTCATAAAGTTCACGCGCTTCGATGTTAGGATTCCGCGCGAACATCGCACGCAACGCTTCGTCGTATTCTGTACTGTCGTCGATCGCTATTTCGAAAATGCTGGGATTGCTCGTCACTCCCCGCAGACCGTCATCGTCGATCAGTCGTTTTAGTTCTCCGTTCCGGATCAGATCCCGCCGTATATAGTCCAACCAAACAGATTGGCCGCGCTTTCGCAATTCCAACAGCGAATTCATATTCACTCCTTCCATATCTAATTCTGTCAGAAATGACGCGTGCCGACGGCGGAAATTGCACGATGGTGCGTCTATCAGGCGGCCTGGAGAGCTGTAACACAATACTGGGATAACCCATCTACTATCCGGTAGATACGATCTGCCTCAGATCGTAGATGATAAGATTCGCGGAAGAGAATTTGCTCCGAATACCGAAAGAAGAGCGATAGATGAGCTGCCTTGAGGGCATGGGATGGCGTAGTTCAGCAGAAGGCCTACGCGATCGGGTTGGGGGACGGAAGCTCTAACATGATGTGGCCGCTTGTTGTCTATTTCGTGCTTGTGTTGCTGCTCGTCGCGGTGATGCTTCTTGTCTCCCATGTGCTCGGCCAGCGGCATCTCAGTCCGGCAACCGCCTCACCTTATGAAGCAGGCATCGTTTCGGAGGGTTCGGCGCGCTTGCGCTTCTCCGCAAACTTTTATTTAATTGCGATGTTCTTCGTCGTCTTTGACGTCGAAGCGGTGATTCTGTTCAGTTGGGCCATCGCCGCCCGGGAGGGTGGATGGGCCGGTTTTTGGGAAGCGGCCATTTTTGCGGGTATTCTTCTGGTGACGCTTTTTTATTTGGCGAGAGTCGGAGCGCTGAACTGGGCCTCATCTAACCCCCGGCCAGCAGCGAAGGTAAGGCGCTGATGGAGTGGTCCCTTACAGGCGTCGAGAGTCGCGCGGGACATTCAGAGCCGGCGACGTTCGATGAAGAAGTGAAGCGGAGCGTCGTTCTTTCGAGAGTGCAGGATCTGGTTGCCTGGGGCCGCAAAAATTCGATTTGGCCTTTTAATTTCGGTCTATCTTGCTGCTACGTCGAAATGGCGACAAGTCTCACAAGCAAATACGATGTGGCCCGCTTCGGCGCCGAAGTGATTCGTGGGACACCGAGAGAAGCGGATCTGATCGTGATCGCCGGCACTGTTTTCATCAAAATGGCTCCTATCATCCAGCGGCTTTACGAACAGATGATGGAGCCGCGTTGGGTAATTTCGATGGGTTCATGCGCGAATTCAGGTGGAATGTACGACATTTACAGCGTCGTGCAAGGGGTGGATAAATTCCTGCCGGTCGATGTTTATGTTCCGGGATGTCCGCCTCGCCCGGATGCGTTTCTTGAAGGATTGACGCTCCTGCAGAAAGCGGTCGGAACGGAACGCCGGCCGCTGAGTTGGGTTGTTGGATCGCAAGGAGTAACAAAGCTCCCTGCTCCTTCCTTACGCGATAGCAAGAGATCCAGCCGGCAGCAGACGACGGATTTGCGGACTATCGACAACGTATGAGTGGGAATGATTGAAAGCGCGACAACATCGCTCGAAAGCCAGTTTGACATTCGGCCGGCGGTTTCCGACTTGAACCGGGATGGTGTCGCTACATTCTGGGTGGATCGCGAAAAACTACATCTCATTCTGTCTTTTCTCAAAGAGAAGATAACCAGTCCATACAGAATGCTGTACGACCTTACCGCGGTTGACGAACGTACACGCGTACACCGCCCAGTTGAAGAGACGAGCGCCTTCACGGTTGTTTATCACCTGCTTTCATTCGAACGAAACGAATTTATCCGGATCAAGACGGCTCTTGAAGAGAGCGCGCTTTCCCTGGACACCGTCACCGATTTGTGGCCCGCGGCGAATTGGTACGAGCGCGAGGTTTGGGACATGTTCGGCATCCGGTTTACCGGGCATCCGTACCTCAGGCGCATTCTGATGCCACCAACTTGGGAAGGGCATCCGCTACGCAAGGATCACCCGGCGCGGGCGACGGAGATGGGCCAGTTTCGCCTTCCTCAAGCCAAACAGGAAGCCGAGCAGGAAGCGCTCCGGTTCCGTCCCGAGGAGTGGGGCATGCAGCGCACGAGGGCCGGCAGCGAAATTCTTTTCCTGAATGTAGGCCCGCAGCATCCCGGCACTCATGGCGTTCTCCGTGTTGTTCTTCAACTGGACGGAGAAGAGATTGTAGATGCCGTGCCCGAGATTGGGTTTCATCATCGCGGCGCGGAGAAGATGGGAGAGCGCCAGACCTGGCATACGTTCATTCCATACACCGACCGCATTGACTACTTGGCTGGGGTGATTAACAACCTGGCCTATCTCGTCGCGGTCGAAAAATTGACTGGAATTACCGTGCCTCCGCGAGGGCAGGTGATTCGGGTAATGCTATCGGAGTTGTTCCGGATCATCAGCCATCTGGTTTGGTACGGTACGTTCGCCCAAGATCTCGGACAGTTATCGCCTGTTTTTTACACTTTCAACGACCGCGAGAGAGCCCTTTCGATCATCGAGGCGATCTGCGGCGCGCGCATGCATCCCAACTGGTTTCGCATCGGCGGCGTGGCGCAAGATCTGCCGCATGGCTGGGATGCGATGTTCCGCGACTTCCTGGCCTATTTGCCGCCACGCCTCGCGGAGTACGATCGCGAGGTCATGCGCAACCGCATTTTTCAAGGGCGCACAAAGGGAGTTGGCAGTATGACAACCGGGGAGGCAATCGAATGGGGCGTAACAGGACCCGCCCTGCGCGCTTGCGGCCTCGATTGGGACTTTCGCAAAAAGCAACCCTACTCAGGGTACGAGCAGTTTGAGTTCGACATTCCCACCGGCAAGCATGGAGATTGTTTCGATCGCGCGGCCGTGCGCGTGGAGGAGATGCGCCAAAGCCTTCGAATTATCGAACAGTGTGTGAACCATATGCCGGAAGGTCCTTATAAATCGGATAATCCGCTCGCCACGCCTCCGATAAAAGATCGGACCATGCACGATATTGAAACGCTGATTACGCATTTCCTGAGTGTCACCTGGGGGCCGGTCATTCCACCGGGCGAGGCGCTCGGAACGATTGAAGCGGCGAAGGGGAACAACGGATATTACCTGATCAGCGATGGCGGGACGAACTCATATCGAACCCGGATTCGCACTCCCTCGTTCGCGCACATGCAGATGTTGCCCTTATTGTGCCGTGGACGGATGATCCCGGATCTCTTTGCGGTATTGGGCGCGATGGATTACGTGTTAGCGGACGTCGACCGTTGAAAGGAGCGGTTTCGGATGCTGTCGCCCGAAGAACAACAGGAAATCGAAGCTGAGTTGCCGCGTTACCCGACGAAGCAGGCTGTCTCGATTGATGCAATGAAAATCGTACAGAAGCATCGCGGGTGGGTTTCGGATGAAGCACTGCAGGATATTAGCGAGTTTCTCGGTTTGTCCTGCTCCGATTTGGATGGTGTGGCGACATTTTATAATCTGCTTTTTCGCAAGCCTGTTGGCCGGCATGTCGTATACATCTGCGATAGCGTGAGCTGCTGGATTATGGGAGGTACAGGCATCGCCGAGCGCCTCACACAGCGCTGTGGCGCCCGGCTTGGGGAAAGCACAGCGGATGGCCGGTTTACGCTGTTGCCAATTGTGTGTCTAGGCGCGTGCGATCACGCTCCCGTCATGATGGTCGACGACGATCTGCATCTCGATCTGGAGCCGGCCAAGGCGGAAAACATTCTCGACCGGTACAAGTAGCGATGGAGACGCCTCTTACCAAGAACATCCCGCGCGACGGTCAGCCCCTCGATCGAAAAGGCTATGAGGGAGCAGGCGGGTATCAGGCGCTCCGTAAAGTGCTCCGTTCGATGACGCCCGCGGAGGTTGTCGAAGAGGTGAAAACTTCGAACCTGAGAGGCCGCGGCGGCGCGGGCTTCCCGACGGGAATGAAATGGAGTTTCATGCCGAAAGAGGTGACGGGTCCCAGGTACCTGGTCGCCAACGCCGATGAGATGGAGCCCGGCACGTTCAAGGACCGCTTTCTGCTCGAAGGCAACCCTCATCAATTATTAGAAGGGATGATGATCGCCGCCTACGCAATGCAGGTCAACGTTGCGTATGTATTTCTGCGTGGAGAGTACAAGCGCGCGGCACAAGCGATCTCCCAGGGGATCGCGGAAGCGTACGCGGCGCAGTATCTAGGGAAAGAAATCGCCGGGTCCAGTTACAGCCTGGATATTTACTTACATCTGAGCGCCGGCCGGTACATGTGCGGCGAAGAGACAGGGTTACTGAACGCGCTCGAAGGCAAACGCGCGAATCCGCGCGCGAAGCCGCCTTTCCCTCCGGTTTCGGGGCTGTGGGGCAAACCAACCACCGTCAACAATGTGGAGACGCTCTGCAATGTTCCACACATCATCGCTAATGGCGCCGCATGGTTCAAGGGCTTGAGCCGCAGCAAGGACGGAGGCACAAAGCTTTACGGCGCCAGTGGAAAAGTCCAGAGACCCGGTTTGTGGGAGTTGCCAATGGGCACCACCATCCGGGAAATTCTCGAGGAGCATGCCGGCGGCATGCGCGAGGGGCTTCGATTTCGTGGGCTGCTGCCCGGCGGAGCCTCAACCGACTTTCTAACGGAAGAACATCTGGACGTGCCGATGGATTTTACTGAAGTTCAGAAAGCCGGCAGCCGAATGGGAACCGGAACCATGATCGTGCTCGACGATCGGACCTGCCCGGTCGGAATGGTCTGGAACCTCGAACACTTCTTCGCGCAGGAATCCTGCGGTTGGTGTACGCCCTGCTGGAGCGGCCTCGGCTGGGCAGAGCGAATTCTAAGCGCGATGGAAGCGGGGCGCGGGGAGCCGGGAGATATCGAGAAGCTAGCGTTCCAGACGAAGTTTCTCGCCCCGGGCAACACGTTTTGTGCGCTGGCGCCCGGCGCCGCGGAGCCTTTGCAGAGCGCATTGAAATACTTCCGCGATGATTTCGAACAGCACATTCGCGAGAAGCGATGTCCATGGAGATCGATGTGACAACGGTCTACATTGACGATCGGCCGTATCAGATGGATCCGGAACAGAACCTGCTGCACCAGTGTCTATCGGCAGGTTGCAATCTCCCTTATTTCTGCTGGCATCCTGCGCTCGGCTCAGTGGGCGCCTGCCGGCAGTGCGCGGTGAAGCAGTTTAAGGACGAGCACGACACGCATGGGCAGATCGTGATAGCCTGCATGACGCCCGCTTCGGATGGTACGCGTATTTCTATTAAAGATCCTGAGGCAGTAGCCTTCCGCGCGGGCATCATTGAAGGAATGATGCTGAGCCATCCCCACGATTGCCCGGTGTGCGACGAAGGCGGCCATTGCCACCTGCAGGACATGACCGTCATGACGGGGCACAATTATCGCCGTTATCGTTTTGAAAAGCGCACCTTTCACAATCAGTATCTCGGCCCGTTTCTGAATCACGAGATGAACCGGTGCATTCAATGCTATCGGTGCGTTCGCTTCTATCGGGAATATGCGGGTGGCTCGGACCTGAATGCGTTCGCCTTGCGTAATCTCGTCTATTTTGGCCGGGACAAAGATGGCGTGCTCGAGAACGAATTCGCCGGAAACCTGGTCGAAGTCTGTCCCACCGGTGTTTTCACCGATGCCACGTTGAAGCAGCACTACACCCGAAAATGGGATCTCGAATTCGCCCCATCGATCTGTACCCAGTGTAGTCTTGGGTGCAACATCAGCGTAGGTAAGCGGTACGAGACATTACGCCGCGTTGTGAATCGCTATAACGGCGAGGTCAACGGATACTTCCTCTGCGATCGCGGGCGGTTCGGTTACGAATTTGTCAACAACGAGAGGCGAATCCGGCAACCCAAGCTTCATACCGAAATGATTGCGCCCGATGCCGCGAAGAACCACTTGCGCGACCTGGCCTCCATTCACGCTGACGTAATTGGAATCGGCTCTCCGAGAGCATCGCTTGAAAGTAACTTTGCTTTGCGCGAGCTTGTCGGCCCGGATCGCTTTTATGCAGGTGTTCTTTCTAGCGAATTAGAAGTGCTGCGCCTCATGCTGAATATCCTCCGATCCGGCCCAGCGCGCACTCCCTCGCTCGGCGAAGTGGAGTCTTGCGATGCGGTGCTTATTCTGGGTGAAGACATCACCAATGTCGCTCCACGAATGGCATTAAGCCTTCGCCAGTCGGTTCGCCAGCAACCGATCGAGGAGATCGCCAAGCGCCTGCACGTGCCCTTCTGGCAGGATCATGGAGTGCGCGAAGTGTTACAGGATGCGAAAGGACCTTTCTTCATCGTCACTTCCTCCCCGACGCGCCTCGACGATGTCGCCACGGCGTGCTCCAGGGGAGCGCCGGACGACGTTGCTCGCCTTGGCTATGCCATCGCTCACGCCCTGAATCCGGATTCTGCGGAGCCTGATCACCTGGCTGACAATCAACGTGCATTCGTCGAGAGTGTTGCCAACGCACTCAAAGCGGCGAAACGTCCTTTGGTGATCTCCGGTCCCAGTTATCGCAACGCGGACGTGATTCGAGCCGCGGCAAATATATCGCGGGCGTTGCCCGGCAGCGCGTTGTCCTTTGTGACACCGGAATGCAACAGCTTCGGCTTGGCTCTCTTGACAGCAGCATCGCTTGAAGATGCCATCAATCGGCAACCCGGTGCGGCTATTGTGCTCGAGAACGACCTGTATCGCCGCTTGCCTGCGCCGGCCGTCGACGCGTTCTTCAACCAGTGCGCGCATGTCGTTGTATTGGATTACTTGGAAAATCGAACCACCACGCGGGCGGAGCTGGTTCTTTCCACCGCGACGTTTGCTGAAGCGGATGGAACGCTTGTGAACAATGAGTGCCGCGCACAGCGGTTCTTTCCGGCGTTTCCGCAGTCAGAAATGGTTCGACAAAGCTGGCAGTGGCTGGGTGAATGGGAAACTCTCGACCAAGTCATCGCCGATCTGTGCAGGAAGGTTCCCGATCTGGCCGTCGTGGCGCAAGCCGCACCTTCGGCTGCGTTTCGTATGGCCGGGGCGAAAATTCCGCGCGAATCGCACCGTTGGAGCGGACGTACGGCAGTGCTCGCCAACATTGACGTGAATGAACCGAAGCCTCCCGAGGATGTTAACTCTCCTCTGTCGTTCTCGATGGAAGGCAATCCGGACCAGCCGCCCTCTGCTCTGATTCCTTTCTTTTGGTCCCCCGGCTGGAACTCTATACAGTCGACCAATAAGTTTCAAGAGGAGATCGCCGGTCCGCTGCGGGGTGGTGATCCCGGCGTAAGGCTCATTGATGCAGGAGCGGGGAAGGGATCCTTCTACACCTCCGTTCCGCCTGCCTTCCAGGCCCGCGAAGGCGAGTGGCTCATTGTCCCGTTGTTTCACATCTTTGGGAGTGAGGAACTAAGCCGTTCGGCGCCGGCCGTGGCGAAACTGTTTCCAGACCCTTATGTAGCGCTGAATTTGGAGGATGCCTCGAAGTTCGGTTCGGAGGTTTCGGTGATGGGACGGAATCTGCCGGTCAGAATCACGGCGGGCCTGCCTCAGGGCGTCGCGGGCCTGCCAACAGGGCTTCCATCTCTTGAAGGATTAGCGTTGCCGCAGTGGAGTGAAATTTCGAAGCCATGATGGTGAGCCCCTATCCGATAGCGACGATCTTTGGCGTCCTCATTGTGGCGCTTACTATCGCTGCCGGGCTGATCTGGCTTGAGCGTCGGCTGCTCGCGCTCTGGCAGGATCGCTATGGTCCGAACCGGGTTGGCCCATTCGGCCTGATGCAAGTCATGGCCGACATGATCAAGATCTTCTTTAAGGAAGATTGGATTCCGCCGTTTGCCGACAAGACCGTTTTCGTCTTGGCGCCGGTGATCATCATGGTGACGGTGTTAATGTCTTTTGCCGTGCTTCCCATTGCGCCAGGCATCGTCGTGACGGACCTGAATGTCGGTCTGCTGTTTATTCTGGCCATGTCGTCGTTGGGCGTTTATAGCGTTGTACTGGCAGGATGGTCGTCGGATAATAAGTACTCTCTGCTGGGCGCATTACGAGCCGCAGCCCAGATGCTGAGCTACGAAGTTTTCATGGGACTGTCGCTCATGGGCGTCGTCTTGCTGGCAGGATCTTTCAATCTCGTGCAAATCATCGACGCCCAGCGCGGCCTCTGGTTTGTCATCCCACAGTTTCTTGGCTTCGTGCTTTTTCTCATAGCGGGAGTTGCCGAGACGCGGCGGCTGCCATTCGATCTGCCGGAAGCCGAGAGCGAACTGGTTGCCGGTTACCACTCCGAATACTCAGGCATGAAGTTCGGGATGTTCTTCGTTGGCGAATACCTCGGCGTCACGCTCATCTCCGCTCTAATCTCGATTTTTTTCTTTGGTGGCTGGCTTGGACCAATCCTGCCGCCGATTGTGTGGTTTCTGCTCAAGACGTTTTTCTTCGTTTGCTTTTTTATTTTGTTGCGCGCTTCCTTGCCGCGCCCGCGATTCGATCAGTTGATGGCGTGGGGCTGGAAAGTGATGCTGCCGCTGGCGATCGTGAATCTGCTCGTGACCGGCGCCATTGTGCTTGCAACCGCGTAAAGGAGGTTCATTGTAGCGATGTTCAGCATTCTCCAAACCATCTGGAACGTGTTTCTCCACATGTTTCATCGCCGGGTCACGGTTCAGTATCCCGAAGAGAAGCCGTATCTGGCGCCAAGATACCGCGGCCGGATCATTCTCTCGCGCGACCCGGATGGTGGCGAACGTTGCGTCGCGTGTTATCTGTGCGCGGCGGTTTGCCCGGTGGATTGCATCGCGCTCCAGGCAACCGAAGATTCATCAGGCCGGCGTTACCCAGACTTCTTCCGGATTAATTTCTCACGTTGTATCTTCTGCGGATTTTGTGAGGACGCTTGCCCAACCTATGCGATCCAGTTGACTCCCGATTTTGAAATGGGCGAGTATCATCGTCCGAATCTAGTGTACGAGAAGGAAGACTTGCTCATCAATGGGCCGGGGAAGTATCCCGGCTATAACTTTTGGCGTGTTTGCGGGGTGCAGATTGACGGCAAGGGTAAAGGCGAATCGGACCGCGAAGCCGCGCCGGCTGATGTGCATACCTTACTGCCCTAGGAAATTGACATGGTGCTGACTTTCTATGTTGCGGCGGCCATCGCGGTGATTTGCACGGGTTTGATGATCACCCGGCTTAACGCCGTCCATGCGTTGCTGTATCTGGTTGTGTCACTGCTGGCCCTGGCGACTGTATTCTATACGCTTGGCGCGCCGTATGTGGCGGTTCTGGAAGTGATCGTCTATGCGGGGGCCATCATGGTGCTGTTTGTTTTCGTCATGATGATGCTGAACATTGGCGAGCGCGCCGCGCAGATGGAGCGAGCCTGGCTCGATCCGAAGGCCTGGATTGGCCCTGGAATCCTGGCTGCGATTCTGCTAGCGGAATTGGTGTATGTCTTAATGGCGCCGGCGGGGCCGTCGGGCTTCGGAGGCGAGGTCGGGCCGAAAGATGTGGGCATGGTGCTGTTCGGACCTTACCTGCTAGGAGTGGAATTGGTGTCCATGCTCCTCCTGGCAGGAATCGTGGGCGCGTATCACTTGGGGTGGAATGCTCCGGGAGAAGTGGAGAGCTTGTATGCCATGGAATCTAGCCAGCAACGCGCTGTTATTAGCGGGGATCTTGTTCGTGCTGGGTCTGATAGGCCTGCTGACACGCCGTAACGTGATGTTCACGTTGATGTCGCTTGAAGTCATGCTGAATGCGGCCGGCCTTGCCTTTATTGCAGCCGGCGCGCGGTGGGGACAGGCGGATGGTCAAGTGATGTTTCTGTTTATCCTCGCGATGGCTGCGGCTGAAGTGGCGGTCGGGCTTGCGCTCGTGCTTCGCCTGCATCGTATCTATAAGTCGGTAAATATCGATGCCGCAAGTACTTTGAAGGGTTGACATGCTCCAACTGCTTTGGTTGATTCCGGCCATCCCTTTTCTCGGCGCCCTTGTTCTGGCGCTCGCAGGTCGAGCGCTTTCGAGAAGGATGGTCGCCAGTATCGGGGTAGGTTCGGTCGCCATCGCGGCTGCGATTTCACTCGCCATCGTACCGGCTGCGCTGGCATTGCCGGCACCCTACACCCAGGTGTTGTGGACCTGGATAGACGTCGCCGGCTTCAGGCCTGAGATCGCTTTTTATCTCGACCCGGTGTCGCTGCTGATGATCGTGGTGGTGGCGTTCGTCGGGTTTCTGATTCATTTGTACTCGGCGGAATCGATGGAAGAGGGTGAGGGATACAGCCGCTTTTTCGCCTACATGAACCTCTTTGTGGGTTCCATGCTGGTGCTCGTGCTGGCTGACAATCTTCTGTTGCTCTACCTTGGCTGGGAGGGTGTCGGGCTTTGCAGCTATCTGCTCATCGGATTCTGGTACAAGGACGCCTCAAATGGGCTCGCCGCGCGCAAGGCGTTCATTGTGACGCGGGTTGGAGATACGGCCATGCTCATCGGGCTGTTCATTCTCTTTCACACTCTCGGAACGCTTCAGATACAGGACCTCATGCATCGGGCTAGCGCGCACTGGGCGGTAGGCTCGCCGTACGCGATCGCGGCCGCGGCGCTCCTGCTGGGAGGAGCCGTGGGCAAGTCGGCTCAATTACCGTTACAGACCTGGTTGCCAGACGCGATGGCCGGCCCGACTCCGACAAGCGCGCTAATTCATGCCGCCACCATGGTGACGGCCGGCGTGTATTTAATTGCGCGTACGCATGTGCTGTATACGCTGGCGCCGCAAGTACAGTTTGCGGTTGCCGTGGTCGGCGCGGCAACGCTGCTCCTGGCAGGCTTTAGCGCATTGACGCAGCCGGACATCAAACGTGTGCTGGCATATTCCACCATTAGCCAGATTGGGTATATGTTCCTGGCGCTCGGCGTTGGCGCCTGGGCTGCCGCCCTGTTCCACTTGATGGTGCACGCGTTTTTCAAAGCTCTTCTTTTTCTTGCAGCGGGTATCGTTATTGACGCGCTCCATCACGAACACAATATCTTCCGCATGGGAGGATTGCGCAAGGAACTCCCCATTGCCTTCTGGACGTTCCTGATTGGCGGATGCTCGCTCGCGGGCTTGCCCCTGGTGACGGCGGGATTCGTCAGTAAAGATCTAATCCTGTGGAGCGCCTGGATTTCGCCGTACGGCGGCCTCGGTCTCTGGATCGTGGGTATTATCGGTGTTCTGCTGACCGCGCTCTACATATTCCGTGTCATTTTCATAGTGTTCTTTGGAACGCGCAACACGCCAGTGACTCATCGGCCTCGGTATCGAATCATCGTCCCCGTGATCGTATTGGCCGCGCTCTCTCTCGTCGGTGGCCTCGTGAAGACTCCGTTGCTCGCGTTCTTGCATAACGCATTGCCGGCGCTTGTGGATGCTCGCACTGGCTCTATGACGGAGTTGTCTTCGGCCGTTATCTCGGGGCTCGCATTCCTGGTTGGGCTCGGCTTTGCCTATCTGTTCTTCATCAGGAACAAGCAGTACGCCGATTCTTTGATGGCAAGCCCGACCGCGCGGCTCCTTCACGCCTTCTGGCTTTCCGATTGGGGCTTGGATTGGCTCTACGATCGGGTATTTGTGCGGCCCGTCGTTTGGATGGCGGCCATCAATCGGCGCGATGCTGTCGACAGCGTGTTCAGTTTGATTGCGTGGATAAACCGCTCGGCGCACTATGCCCTTAGCCGGACTCAGACAGGCAGTTTGCGATGGTACGCCGCCGTGGTCGGCGCTGGCGCCGTAATCTTCGCCGGGGTGATTCTACTCACATGATTCTCATCTGGCTAATTATAGTGCTTCTGGCCGGAGGCGTTCTGGCCGCGATTGCCGCGCGCTGGAACTCCGCCCTTGCGCGCTGGATCGCGCTTGTCTCGACGGTAATCGATTTCGTGCTGGTTCTCTATGTCTGGATCAGTCATGCGGGACAGATTACGCTTCTGGATTCCGGCGCGTGGCTGGCTCAGTTGAACTGGACCTGGATTCCACAGCTCGGCATTCATTTTCACCTCGCTCTCGATGGGTTAAGCCTGCTTCTGCTCGCGCTCACGTTTTTCATCGGGGCATTCGCGATTCTCGTGTCCTGGACTGAGGTTACAGAAAGCGTTGGATTTTTCCACCTGAACGTCCTATGGATTCTTGCCGGAATTGCAGGAGTATTTCTGGCTGCCGATCTGTTTTTGTTTTACTTTGCGTGGGAACTGATGCTGGTTCCCATGTATTTTCTCATCGCGTTGTGGGGCCGCGAACGCCGGGGCAGGGCAGCGGTCAAGTTCTTTTTATTCACGCAGGCCGGTGGATTGCTGATGCTCGTAGCCATCCTGGCGTTGTATTTTCTCCATCATCAGAGTACTGGTGTATTTACATTTGAATACGCAGACTTGCTGAATACTCCGTTATCCGCGAGCGCCGCGCTTTGGATCATGCTTGGCTTTTTCGCGGCGTTTGCCGCCAAATTGCCATTGTTCCCATTCCATACCTGGCTGCCGGACGCTTGCAGCGAGGCGCGCATACCGGTTTGCGTGATTCTTGCAAGCTTACTTGCAAAAACCGCAGCTTATGGCATGATCCGGTTTTTAGTTCCGCTATTTCCCGGCGCCGCTCGAGAGTTTGCGCCGGTTGCCATGACGCTGGGGGTGGTGGGGATACTCTACGGCGCCGTTCTGGCCTTCGGCCAAACAGATCTCACACGTCTCGTGGCATACATGAGCATCAGCCATCTCGGTTTTATCGTGCTCGCAGTTTTCTCTTGGAATGAACTTGCCCTGCAAGGCGCCGTCATGACGATGATTTGCCACGGGCTCAGTGTCGGCGCTCTCTTCATTCTGGTCGGTGCTCTGGAGGGACGCATCCATACGCGAGACGTGGGCCGTATGGGTGGACTCTGGGCGACCGCGCCGCGGCTGAGCGGAGCTGCCTTGTTTTTCGCACTCGCCTCTATGGGACTTCCCGGCCTTGGGGATTTCATTGGAGAGTTTCTGATTCTGCTGGGGACGTATCGTGTTCACCCGGTCTTCGCAATCGTCGCTACCTTCGGCGTGCTGGCATCCACGTTCTATGCGCTTCGATTGGTACAGCTAGCTTTCCAGGGGCCGAACGTCCATCGCGCGGCTATGCCCGATCTCGTTTATCGGGAGGGCTTTGTCATTACACTAATGGCCGGCGCGCTTATATGGTTGGGGCTGAATCCGCAGCCGGTTCTCAAGACATTCAGCCCGGCGCTGCGGGCGCTCGAAACGAGCGTTCAAATAAATAGGTAACAGATGAACTCTACCGACATGCTGGCGCTTTTACCATTACTGCTGATTGCGGCTACGGCAATCCTGGTTATGCTGGCGATCGCCGTCCGGCGCAGTCATCTGGTATCGGCGGTGCTGACGGTATTGGGCTTTTGCGCTGCTTTTGCAACCCTCTTCGTTGCGGCGCAGTTTGCTCCGCGTGAGGTGACGCCACTCATCATTATCGATTCGAGCGCGCTTTTCTATATGGGCCTGATCCTTGCCGCCAGCATTGCGGTTGTGTTCCTCTGCTACGGATATTTCAAACAGGAGGAATCGCATCGCCCGGAAGAGCTGTATCTCTTATTAGCGATTGCTGTGCTTGGCTCAGGCGTTCTCGTCTGTGCGAGCCACTTCGCTTCCTTTTTTCTTGGCCTCGAGCTTCTCAGTGTTGCTCTTTACGGGCTCATTTCGTACGAACGCACGACGAAAGCTTCGGTCGAAGTCGGGCTCAAATATCTTGTGCTCGCGGCGGCCTCTGCTTCGTTTCTGCTATTTGGAATGGCGGTTCTCTATTTCGAATTCGGAACGATGGATTTCAGCGGGATTATGGCTGCCACGGCGGCGCAAGGAGTTGATTTCGCAACTATAGCCGTCGCGGTCTCGCTCATTGTGGTGGGCATCGGCTTCAAGCTGGGGCTTGTTCCGTTCCACATGTGGACGCCGGATGTTTACGAGGGCGCCCCGGCCCCCGTGGCGGCGTTTGTGTCGACCGTCTCAAAGGGAGCCATGTTCGCGCTTCTAATCCGATTTTTCGATCAATCAGGCGTCCGGAACGACAGCTCGATCCTACTGGTGTTCTCGATCATCGCGATCGCCTCGATGATCGCCGGAAATCTGCTGGCATTACTGCAAAACAATGTGAAGCGCATTCTCGCCTACTCCTCGATCGCCCATCTTGGGTATCTCGTCGTTGCCTTCAAGGCTGGCGGACCATTCGGCCGTTCCGCAGTTGCGTTCTACCTGGTTGCTTATTTTGTGACCATGTTGGGCGCTTTTGGCGTAGTGACGGTGCTGTCGCGGCCTGGCGACGATCTCGGCGACCTCAACGGCTATCGGGGCCTGTTCTGGCGCCGTCCGGTTCTCGCCAGCGTGTTTACCGTAATGCTCCTGTCTCTGGCCAGTATCCCGCTCACGGCCGGCTTCATTGGCGAGTTTTACCTCGTTGCCGCGGGCGCTTCCGGCTCGCTCTGGGCACTCGTCATCATTCTCGTCGTTTCGAGCGCCATCGGCCTGTTCTACTATTTGCGGATTGTGCTTGCTTTATACAGCCACATGCCCGAATCCGCCGGTGAAGCCGTTGCGCCATCGCGGGCTTCGTCGCATTCGTTAAGTTGGACGCTCGGAGTGCTCACGGTGGCCGTCATTCTGATCGGCTGCTACCCGAACCCCGTGATGCGGCTAATCCAAACGATCGTCGCGGGCTCCTGACCACGCGAGAGCGGAATCCGGCACGGTGACTAAAGTCACTGAATCAACGCGACCTAACCTGCAAACGTGAGGAAGGGAGATCTCGAATGAATCGCCGTGTTCGCGAACTTGCAAAGAGCTCGTAATGCCTCCTTCGAAATCAATTCACGCGGCTGCGAGCGCGCCTGACATTAGAACGGCCGGGATTAGGACACGCGAAGTTTCTCTTCAGCGGCTCCTCATCGCTTTCATAGCGACAGGGCTTTTCTTTCTGCTGCTGCCCGGCACATTTCTCGGTGTTTGGAATTTACTAGCGATCAGCGGAGGGCATTCAGCAACCGATGTGTCCCCGGCATGGATCCAGGCACATGGGCATGCGCAGATATTCGGCTGGATTGGTTCATTCATTATTGGCATTGGGTTCTTCTCGCTCTCAAAAATGAGCGGTATTCAGCCGTTCGTCCTGGCTCGGGGCTGGATGTGCTGGGCTTTATGGACCTGTGGAGTCTTGCTTCGGTGGACTACGAATATCTACGGATGGCACTGGCGCGCAATGTTGCCGGTTTCGGCAGTGATTGAGATTGGCGCGTTTTTAATCTTCTTCCTGAGCGTTGGCCGGAAGAAGCGGAAGCAGATGGAATCGGCCAAACTCAAAGGGCAGGCTTACAAAAGAGAAATCTGGATGAAGCTGGCGTTAGCGTCGAGCATCGGTTTCCTTTTAACGCTCGTTGCGAGCCTGGGCGCTACGTTCTATGTGGCGCTTAGCAGCGATACGTCGGCGCTCCCCCACCTCCTGGATGAACGCCTTCTCGTCTTGACACTTTGGGGATTCATTACACTTGCCATTTGGGGCTTTAGCTCCAAGTGGCTGCCTGTGTTTGTTGGATTGCGGAAGCCGGACGACCGGATGCTTCTAATGGCGCTCGCCTGTGTGGAAGCGGGCGTGATAGCGGAAGCCGCTGGCGCTGCCCGACTTAGTGGCGTACTGCTGCTGATTGGCGCGGTTGGCGCCGTTTTCGGACTGAATATCTTCACGTCTTCCGAGCGGCCTCCGAAGACAAAGGGAATCCACAGCAGCTTTCCTGCCTTTGTGCGCATCGCATATGGGTGGATGTTGTTCGCGGCGGCGGCTACAATATGGGCTTTAGTTTCGGATCACGCAGGCGGAATTTGGGGAGCCTCGCGCCATGCGTTAACCGTCGGCTTCATTTCGACTATGGTGTTCGCCATTGGCCAGCGCGTGCTTCCCGCCTTCTCCGGCATGCGAACGTTGTTCTCGCCAGGCGTGATGTTCGCTTCCCTGTTGACTTTAAACATAGGGTGCTTCGTCCGCGTTGCAAGTGAGATCGCAGCATACGAAGACAACGTCGCGAGCGCATGGAGCGCATTGCCGGTCTCTGCGATTTTGGAAATGACCGGTGTCACGCTGTTTGCGCTGAACTTGTTATTGACTCTTCTGTCGCGTCCTCCTCATGAAGCGCGGCTGAAGGAATTTCAAGCGACAACAGTTGTTGAATAGAGATTGGAGGAATTGTCATGCCAGTTATTATAGGGGCCAAGCCAGGAGGCGATTTTTCAAACCCCATGGGGTTGTTGACAGACTGTCACCGGAGGATTGAACGATTTCTTGGTGTCCTTGTTAAAGTTGCCGAACAGGCGCAGGGCAGCCCCATGACGCCCCTCCAGAAAGAGGAATGGCTCCGCGCGTTGGAGTATTTCCGCAACGCGGCGCCGCGTCATACCGCCGATGAGGAAGAAAGCCTGTTTCCCCGGTTACGGCAAATCGATGAGCAGCGAGTGAAGGATGCGCTCGCAAAGATGCAGGAGCTTGAGGACGATCACGTGCAGGCAAACGCATGGCACGATGAGGTCGACCGG
>JAICLJ010000141.1 GCA_025927575.1 Bryobacteraceae bacterium
CTGAAACGGCCACGCTGGAACTGGTCGGCAGCGAACTGGTGAAGCGGGCTGCCGAACGCGCCAAACGCCGTGAAGAGCGCCTGAAGGAAGCTCGCGAAAACGGCGGCGAAGAACAAGCCTGAACGCAGGCTACCCGTTCGTATCTGTTGTAGGGGCGAGGCATGCCTCGCCCGAAGCAATTTGGAATCGGAAACCACGGCTCGGAAAACTCTCTCTCAGGGCCGTATTGCTTTTCTCTCAAAGGCTTGCGACGATCAGGCAACGGCGTGTGCATCGCCGGCATCTCACTAATTAGGTCAGGTTCGCTGCGGCCCGTTCGCTAGAGCTTCCTTGCCAGCGTCAGGCAACAGCGGTACGCTGAGGCAGGAGTTAAGTGATGCGGGCGTTGTTCATCTCGGGGATTCTCGGGCTGCTACCTTTAGCCGCCTTCGCCCAGTACCGTGGCATGGGCCACCGCTCGTCCCCGTTTCACCCATCTTCTCCCTTTCACGCATCCTCTCCGTTTACGCCCGCTGCCGCCGGACCAGCCGGGATTCCGACGTCTGTCGTTCCCGGCACAGCGCTCTACGGCCTGCCCGGAACCACGGTTCCTCCGGGAACGGCGCTTTATGGTTTGCCGGCTCTAACCGCGCCACGGTCACCTGTGTACACCCGGCGCGGCCGCGGTCATGGGCGGGGCGGCGGTTATGGGGGAGTCCCATTTTATGGGTCAGTGGCTCTGCCGTTCTACGGATTGGGCGACGGAATGGACATTTCCACCCAAGCACCTCCTCCGGTAGATTCCAACACGCAGGTTCTGGCAAATGAAATCGATAAGCTGACGGAGCAGGTGCAACAGCTTACCGCCGAGAGGCAAGCGCAGACCTCGCAAGCGCCGACTTTTGAGCCGGAGGGTCCCGCTGCACAAGTCCAAACGGTGCCGCGCGAGCCCTCGACCATTCTGGTTCTCCGCGACGGCAAGAAGGTCGAAACAGACAACTACGCCGTAATGGGGGCGACATTCTGGAACTTCTCCGCCCATCCGGTGCAGAGAATCCCGATCGCCCAGATCGATGTCTCGGCTTCACGCCAGGCGAACGAGCTTCGAGGCATCGAATTCCCGGCCCTAGGTCAGCCTGCGACACGGTAAGGCGGAGCCGGAGCACAGCGGCAGTTAGCGTTTTCCTTCTACCGGAAGCTCATCTTTCAAGAGATTGGCAATCACTGCGTCCGAAGGAGGCTTCGTATCAGTTCCATACCGGGCTATCCCAAAGACTTCGTACGTGGCAAATATGGCCTGCTCAGCCAGATCCGACGGTACATTTCTCTTCGGAAACTTAAACAACATGCTTGTTCCATCACGTCCCTTAACGGCTAAGAGTCTCTTGCTTTGGTAGAGGATGGCTGCCCCTTTCCAATCAGGCGGCAGGTTCGAGGATTTAACGAGCTGCAATTTCAGAACGTATACTTTGGTCTTGTTATTTGTTGCGGCGTTCTGATGAAAGAGAATCACGACCTCGTGAACGACGGGCTGAGGAACAATTTCGGCCGTTCCGGGAACAGCATCAACCGAAGCACTGTTCAAATCGTCCACGACCGGCGCTGCCTGACTGCTTTGGAAGGCCCCAAGCAATGAGAGCACCGCAACAGCTTTCCAGGTAGCTTTAAGCGATGATGGCAAGCTGTTCACCCCGTCTGGAGAATATACGGGAATGACCTTGAAGTCAACAAAACGAGACGGGCGTCTAATGCTCTTGTGTCTTGTCAGGCTTGAATCCGATCCGATCCAGCATAGGTTGGATTTCGGGATTAGCCATGAAATTCTTCCAAACTAGCCCAGTGCGATAGTTCTCGATCATCACGACAATCGGAGCCTGATTCAAGCCCATGTAGATTCGAGAAAACCAATCTCCCTGCTGGTTAAACGCGTCGCGAAATCCATACTCGCCCCAGAGCCGGTCGCCCAGTTCGCGATAGAAATATCTCAGGGCCTGCATCGATGCTTTAGGCGTATACGGAAACGCCGCCAGCGCGCCGGTGGGCGCGATCGTTCCATCATCCAGACGAAGAGTCGGTTCATACGCTACGTACCCTTTGGGGCCATCGACTGCTGTGATGCCCCAGCAGTTCTCGCCGTAGCCTTTGAAGTGTCCGGGATTCTTGATGCAGTAAGCACGATTGATGCGCGCCATGTTGCGGTTGTTGTCGAAATAGTTCGTAAACCGGTCGCGTAGGCCGCGCGGATCGAAGCCCATATACGAATAGTCCGTGAAGAACAGCGGACCGCCGGTTCCCATGCCCACGTCGAGCTTAATTCCGAAGTAAGTGTGGCCATTAATATATTCGTTGGGAATACCGGCCCATCCGGTGTGATAAAGGCCTGCCGGAACGCCGTGGGTAGGAGAAGCGATCGCCAGTAAATAAGTAATCATCACCTCGTTCCACCCAGTGAGGCGATGATTGATGTGCCATGAGTACTCGGGAGACCAGTGCCAGTAAAGGAAGTCGCTATTTTCGGCTCTTCTAAACCAATCCCATTCGACGGTCTTCCACAAATCCGTAATTTCCTGGTACAACTTCTGCTCGGCTTCGCTATTGCCCCGAAAATATTGTCGAGCGGCAAGTAGTCCTTCCATCAGAAACGACGTTTCGACAAGGTCGGCGCCGTTGTCGTACATGCCGAAGACCGGCATTCGCTTGCCGGTCGCGCCATTTAGAAAATGTGGCCATGCGCCATGGAAGCGGTCTGCCTTCGCGAGGAAGCTTGTGATTTTCAGCAGGCGCTCCACAGCTTGGGCTCGCGTGTCAAATCCCCGGTCGGCGCCCACAACTAACGCCATGATGCCGAAACCGCTTGCTCCAGTTGCCACAATGTCGTCGTTCCCCGGAGTGTTCTCGCGAGTCATGCCCGACACGGGATGAGCGCCATCCCAGTAATACCGAAAACACGCCTCCTGAACCATCGTGAGTAGTTCATCGTCGGTCATGGCGTGCGTGGACGCGCTCGCTTCCGCCGAAAAGTCGGATTCGCCATAGGCGCGATTGCTCGCTTTAATTTTGTAGGCGGCCTTCTTGTCCGGCTTACCTAAGAAGTCTTCGTAACGGTCAATGCCGGGGACCTGGATGCCAATCGGACGGAACGGTGCGCCATCGAGCGAGCGGTAAATGACATAGCGCGCGAGATTCTTGTCGTCGACCGGAGTCCAGCTTACATCGACATGGCGCTCGTACCCTTTCGCTTGAACATGCTCCGGTACCGGCAGCTTGGATTGTTGTGCGACAGCCGCTGCCGAATCGATCTTCACTTCATCCACAATCAGCGAGTGCTCGACGTTGTCGGCTGAGCCCTGAATGAAAAACACGCTACTGGTGCGATGCGGCTCGAAGACGTGAACCGATGCCGTGGAGAATCGGTCGAGCGGTACTTCGATCTGTACCCATTTGCCGGCGGGGATATCTTTCGTAATCGGCCCCAGATCGAGGGGGCGCGTGAAGTTCTTATCTTCGTCCTTCAAGACGATGCGCGGTAGATCGGTAGCTCGAATCGGCGCGGGAGCATAACACCAGAAGTAAAGTGTGTCGCCCGGAAAATAGATCTTGCGATTTCTCCATTCATCGACGCGGATTTCCGCCTCCCAGCCGCCTTGCGCCTTCGATGCCCAATCCAGCCGGAGCGCATTCGGTCCAGTGTAAAAGATGTTTGTTTCCACGGGCAGCCTGTCGCCGAGCAGCCGTAACGTGCTCGGCGCTGACGCCTTTCCGCCACTGTGATAGTAGCTATCCGCGGTAATGCTGTTGTCGAAAAGCAAGCGTTGGAAATAAGCGCTGTCTGCATGCAATAGCGGCGCTCCAACAAGCAGAAAGCTTGCAAAACGGCAAAACGCGAGGCGGCGCAGATCCAGGCGAAAACGAGCGGTCGCATCGAGAGCGTTGAAAGGCCTTATTTCTCGATTGTGCAACTTCGTAATTAGACCGGGCAGTGTCGATAACGTGTCAACACTTTTACAGATAAATCTTGGCAAATAGCACCAAGGCAAAAGACAGTTTCTCGCATTATTCCATAGGGATTTTTCGAGTCGACACGCATTTCGGCATCGCTTATTCTGCGCTTAGTTGCTTCGCCGGCCCTCGGGTTAGTAGTGGCTATGCCGTCGCGCGGACAAGAAAGCGGGGTTCGTCATTAGGATTTCATTCAGCAAATGGACCGTGGCGAAGCCGTCGGTAGTTTTTGCCGCGCTGGGGCTTGTCCTTTCAATGGCCGCGCCGACGTGGGCGCAGTACCGCGCCACGCTACAAGGAGTTGTGACAGACCCTCAAGACACTGTTGTCCCTGGCGCGACTGTGACGCTCAAGAGTCTGGAAACCAATATCTCGCGAAAGGTCACAACCAACGACTCCGGTATTTATGCGATCAGTAACCTGGCGCCAGGAAGATATAGCCTCACGGTCGAAAAGGCGGGATTTGCGAAACAGGTTTTGAGCAGTGTACTGGTTGCATCGGAACAAGCGCAGGCGCAAGATGTGCAATTGCAACTGGCGACGCAGACGGCCCAAACGGTGACGGTCACCGCGAACATGGCTCCGCTGATAGATACGGAAACAGCCAACATCTCCGGGACGCTTTCGGGTCAGCAGATTCAATCTCTGCCTACGTTTGGAAGCGATCCGTTCAAAGCGGTGCAGTTGGCGCCGGGCACATTCGGAGACAACGCTCGATCGGCGAATGGCAGCGGATCACAGAATTTGCCTGGCAACGCAGGCCCAGGCGGTACAAGCGGAACGAGCAGTATTTTTCAAACCGAAAACCAAGTGCAGGTAAGCGCGAACGGCACGCGGAACTCCTCGAACAGCTTTCAAATTGATGGTGTCGAGGTGAACAGCCTTGCCTGGGGCGGGGCCGCCGTCATCACGCCGAACCAAGAGTCGGTGAAGGAAGTAACTGTGATGTCGAACCCCTACGATGCCGCCTATGGACGCAATAGCGGCGCTCAGGTGCTGGTGGTGTCGAAGAATGGCACCAACCAATTCCACGGGAGCGCCATGATGAAGGCCGACCGGCCTGGATTGAACGCGTACCAGCGGTGGAACGGACCGCATAACCCAGTGCAGCGTGATGAAAGCCGGTTCAACCAATTTGCCGGCAGTTTGGGCGGCCCGATTATTCGCAATCATTTGTTCTTCTTCTTTTCGTACGAGACGCTGCGGAACGACACCATCGCCACAGGCCAAGGCTGGTATGAGACGCCGCAGTTCATCTCCACCGTTACGAGCGCCGTGCCTAACGGCATTGGATCGAAGATACTCGGCCATCCCGGGGAGGGCGCCTCTTACAACTTAATCATTCCGAAAAGCTGCGCCGATGCCGGCATTACGAGCGCCGCACTATGCCAGCCTGTCATGAATGGATCGCAATCTCTCGGCCTGGATGTTGGATCGCCGCTTAAGAGTCCTCTCGGCACTCCGGATCCCAGTTACGTCAGCAATGGAAATTTCGGCACGGGCGGTGGGTTGGATGGCATTCCCGACATCATGTTCGTCCAGACGACAAACCCCACCACAAGCAATCCTCAGCAGTACAATGGCCGGCTCGATTACCAGGCAACGAACAGCGATCTGATCAGCTTTAGCACCTACGTTGTTCCTGTTTCGACGGTTAGCTATAACGGGCCGGTCCGCCCGGCCAATTTGTGGCACAACGACAGAACCAACGAAGATGCAGCCATTCTTTGGAACCATACATTCGGTCCGACGTGGCTGAATGAAGCACGATTGAACGTGACGCGTTGGTTGTGGAACGAAGTGTCGAGCAACCCGCAAGCACCATTCGGACTCCCACAAGATAACGTCCAGAGTTTCGGCTCTGTAAACCTTCAGTACATCGGTGCCCCCGGACCGAGTATTTTCAATCAGACTACATACAATATTCGCGATACCTTGAGCACGGTGGCCGGCAATCATTCAATTAAGTTCGGTACGGATATTTATAAAGAGCAGGACAACGATAACATCTCTTACTCGGCCCGCCCCTCCTACAGCTTCCGAAATCTTTGGGATCTGGCCGATGACGCTCCTTATCAGGAAACCGGAAATTTCGATCCTGCAACGGGACGCCCCACCAGCGCCACAAAATATATTCGCTCTAATATTTGGGCCTTCTTCATTCAAGACGATTACAAAATCAGGCCGAATCTGACGCTGAACCTAGGCCTGCGTTGGGAATATTTCACGCCCGTCCGTGAAAAGTATGGAAATATTAGCAACGCGATTCTTGGCTTGCCCCCGAACCCGCTGTCGGATCTGAGCCTCAGAGTGGGCGGAGACCTGTACAACCCAGACTACAAAGACTGGGGGCCGCAGATCGGTTTTGCCTGGCAGCCCGATCCATCCAGTAGCCGGCTTGTTGTGCGTGGGGGCATCGGCATCGGCTATAACCGCATGGAGGAGGCGATCACTCTCAATGGGCGGGCGAACCCACCGCTGGTTACCGGGCTAACATTGAATGGGCCGGACGTTTTGTATGTTACGCCAGATGACCCGCGCCAATTTAGCGGTTGGCCCGTCAATCCAGCGGCGATTTCTTCATTCAGCCCGGCGACAGGGCTTCCGACCGGAGGCGCAGCCGTAACGTTGAATGCATTCCCACAGAATCTCGTCACTCCACGAACCTATCGTTACTCTTTCGGCACGCAATATAATTTCACAGGAAATTGGGTGGCAAAACTCAGTTATCAGGGTAGTTTGAGCCGCCACCTGACCATTCAGGATAATCTAAATTTCCTTTATGCTCCGCGGAATCCGGATGTTCGAAACCTCTATTGGTTCTACAACAGCGCGAACTCGAACTACAACGCATTGTTGACGGAGCTCGAACATCGCTTCGCGGCCTCATTTCAGTTCGACGTGCAGTACCGATGGAGCAAAGTCATCGATGAAGGATCGAATAGCTACTACATCGATCAGTATCCCTATTCGCGGTCCTTTGCACGCGGTCCCGCCGATTTTGACGTAACGCATCTAGTGAAGGTCTATGGAATATGGGCTCCCACTATCTTTAAAAGCGGCGATTGGAAAGAGAAAGTTCTAGGTGGCTGGCAACTCACCGGCATTATGAACTGGCACTCGGGATTCCCGTGGACGCCGCTCTACTCGAACACCGGCTGCAATGTCGTTTATCCCAACAGCGGCTACTGCAATCTTCGGCCGGCAAATTATCTCGGCGGAGCTGGCACGGACTACAGTAACTCGACATTCATGCAAGGGCCAAATGCTAATTTCGCCAATGGCGCTCTTTCCTACTTCACTGTGCCAACCTTCCCGGAATCGGGCATACCGCCCGCTCCGACGGTTGGGCGCAACATCCTTCGCGGGCCGAATTACTTCGATGTCGATATGACGGTGCAGAAATCGTTCGGTTTGCCGAACATCAAATTCCTGGGTGAGGGTGCAAGGATCGACCTTCGCGCCAACCTATTCAACATTTTCAACAAGTTGAACCTCAGCCCGCTGACAGCGAACAGTTCGGACCAGATGATCAGTTTCGATGGGACCAGCAGCAACTCGCTCTTCGGGCAGCCCCAAACCGCGCTCGCCGGACGCACTGTTGAGTTGCAAGCGAGATTTACATTCTGAGTAGGTTCTTAGCGCCCCGTCATTTGCCGCAGCCGCGCGATCCGGTCCTGTGTCGATGGATGCGTTGAGAACAGGCGCTGCAGAGCCTCGCCCGTGAAAGGTTGCACGATAAACAGATGCGCGGTGGAGGGCGTTGCGTCCATCGGAATACGGTGTGAATACAACTCGAGCTTCTGCAGCGCCGAAACGAGTTCCTGCGGATTGCCCGTGTATTTCGCCGAAGCTTCGTCGGCATCGTATTCACGTGTTCGCGAGATCGCCATCTGGATCAGCAGCGCCGCGATCGGCGCCAGAATCATCATCAGTATGCCGCCCCAGGCGCTGCCGCCCTCGTCGTCGTCGCGCTCGCGAGGGCCGAAGAAAAAAACCATGCGCGACAGAAAGGTGATGGCGCTTGCGATAGTCGCCGCGACCGAGCTGATCAGGATGTCGCGATGGAGCACATGCCCAAGCTCGTGCGCCACTACGCCTTCAATTTCGCTGTCCTCCATGAGCGATAGAATGCCCGTCGTGAACGCCACGGAGGCGTGTTTCGGGTTGCGGCCGGTTGCAAAGGCGTTCGGTGAATCTTCGGTAATCAGCCAGAGCTTCGGCATCGGGATTCCCATCCGTTCCGCCATGCGCCCGACGAGGGGCGCCACTCGTGCATAAACGTGCTGGTTTTGCTCAGGAGTGACCGGCTGGGCGGAATAGGTCATCAGCGCGATGCGGTCGGAGAAGAAATAGCTGAAGAAGTTCATGCCGACCGCGAGGAAGAGTCCGATCACCAATCCGTTCCGGCCGCCAATCAACTGGCCGCCCCAGAGCAGTATTCCACTCAGTAATCCCAGCAACAAAACTGTCTTGACGGCGTTCATGGTTTCACTTGGTTAGACGCATTCCGGGGCTTCCGGGCTTCTTTATCGAATCCTCACGACCCGAGCCGGGCCTTCACCTTAGCGCTGAGCGCCCTGCCATCAACGCGTTTCCCCGCCAGCTTCGTCTGAGCCGCTTTCATCACCGTTCCCATCTGCTTCATGTCGCTGGCGCCCGTTTCAGCGACGGCTGCCGCCACGGCGGCGTCCATTTCGGCTTCGGTAGGCTCAGCAGGCATGTACGATGCGATCAGCGTCAGCTCCGCTTCCTCTTTCACCGCCAGGTCTTCGCGGCCGCCTTTGCGATACAAGTCGGCGGCCTCTCGCCGCTGTTTAATCAGCGTGCTCATCACTTGCATCTCGGTTGCTTCGTCCAGCGGCTTCATCGAATCTATCTCATGCTTCTTGAGAGCGGTCTTGACCATGCGAATTGTGCCCAGGCGAACCTCGTCTTTGGCCTTCATCGCCGCCACCAGGTCCTTCTGAATCTGTTCCAGTAACGCCATGGCGACCATTCTACGGCGAAGCTTACTCGCCGCGCCCCCGCTGAGGGCAACCTGACTCTCCGGACTGGCACAATGGAGCATGATTCTCACGGCTGGAGAAGCAGTAAAATCTCTCGCGATTTGATCCGACTCATGCAGCCATTGGAACCTTCGATCGTGAGAACCCCGGACCCAAGGCCCTCGACCAGACTTCACCGGCGTCTTAACGGGCGAAGATTTCTTGCGCTCGCTCCGGCAGTTCTGCTCTTCCTTTTGTGCGGGATTTACATGCTGCCGCAGCCGGGACTGGAAGTCGACGAAGTACTGTTCATTTCCGCGTTGCAGCATCCGGATCACACGGCTTACTCACGTTTCTGGTTCCATCACCGTGAGCCGCTGATGCTGCTCTCCTATGTGGGGGCCCTCAAAAGCTGGCTTTTCGCGCCGTTGTATGCAGCGGGCTGGCTGAACGTCTGGAGCATCCGCCTTCCCGCTTTGGTGCTGGCCGCCGTCACTATTCTGTTGCTGGCTTGGCTCGCTAAAGAACTCGGCGGCTGGAGCGCTGCTGTCGTGATCGTCTGGCTGCTTGCGACAGACGCTGTTTTTCTGCTGACCGCCGTTTTCGATTGGGGACCGGTGGTGCTGCAGAACCTGCTCCTCGCCGCTGCGTTACTCCTGTTCTATCGCTGGAGCCGGACGGACCGGAAATGGCTGCTTTTCTGGGGCACTCTGGTTATCGGTCTTGCGCTTTGGGACAAAGCCCTCTTTGTTTGGAATCTGAGCGCAATGGTTGTGTCGCTTCTTCTGTTCGGATTCAGCGCCGCGCGCCGCCGGATCACGATGCAGAATGCTTCCCTGGTAATACTCGGGTTACTTCTCGGCACGATGCCATTGATCTTATTCAACATCCGGCATAAGAACGAGACACTCGCAGCGAATACCCATCTGAGCCTGGTTGATGTTCCCACAAAATTTCACTACCTGGCGGCATCGGTGAACAGCGAGACAGCGCCGGGCGCGATTGCCGATATCGGAGTTCCCCACGCTGCTCCTCCGGCCCGCTCCCGACTGCAGCAGGCGAGCCTCGGTTTGGCCGGCGTGACAAAATCCGTCGCAAGCGATTATCGAAGCTGGTTGTTCGCGTTCCTTTTTGTGGCAGGAATGTTAGTCGCCAGAGGCCCGGCGCGGCGCTGGATCCTATTCTTTTTCTTTTCCGCTTCGTTCGCATGGATTCAATCCGCGCTCACAATCGGGGCCGGTGAATCCATCCATCATTCGGTTCTCATCTGGCCGCTGCTCTATCTCGGGGCCGCGCTTTCGGCAAGCTGCCTGCTGCGACGAAGCGGTCGCGCGCGAATACCGGTGCTTGTATCCGGCTTGACGGTGTTCTCCGTGCTTGGATTTCTGCTCGTCAACCGCTCTGCCGCCGATTTGATCCGGTACAGCGCGAACACGCCTTGGACGGATGCTGACGTTCCGTTGACGGACTATCTCCTGTCGCACGGAGTGAAATGGGTGATCACCACGGACTGGGGAATCGACCGCGTAATCGAAGCGCGCAGCCGCGGCGGCATCTCAGTGAGAGACGATAGCTTTTCTGTTCGCGACGGCCACTTTGAAGACCTCATGTTGCTGCAGTGCGCGGCCCCGGAGTGCGTCATTGCCGGCCATGTGCCTGCGCGCGATGTGTTTCCCGATCAGTCGCAAAAGTTGGAGAGATTCGTTTCAGCCAACGGGCTTGAGACTGTGCCTGTCACTGAGATCGACGATACTCATGGCACGCCTACTTTCAGGCTATTCCGCTTGCAGCCCGCGAACTGATCCGGAGCGCGATAATCTGCGCTTGCGCCACCAGAGCCCCCCGGTCGCCAGAAGTCCGAGCAGCGTAAGCACCATGCCTATATAGACAGAGAGTGGATGGTAAACCATTTGAATGTGATGGCGTCCCCGCGGCACCACGACGCCGCGAAGAGCGACATCCACCTGGTAAACCCGCGCCGCCTCTCCATCGACAGTCGCGCTCCAGCCAGGGAAAAATGCTTCGCTCACGATCGCCATTCCTTTGCAGCCCATATTGGCGTCCATATCCAAGCTCTGCAAACCAAGGTAGGACAACGTGAGATCGTCCGGAGCCGTGCACGTTTCGAGCGCCGGACCCGGGTTCGAAAGAAATGCGTTGTGCCGCAGCGCTTCCGGACCGGCATTCAGCTGCTTCACGATTGAGGGAGTATCCGACGCAACCGAGAGTGTGTGAACCGGCCAGACTCGCGGAAACGCAGACGGGTTCTCATATACATTTATTCCGCTCTTGCCGGTGAACACCGGTTGGTCGCCGGCCATCGGCGGCTTGCGGCTGATGATGTAATTTGCGCTCAGCAGCGGAGCGGACCCGTGTCCGTATAAGAAGAACAAATTGAAAACGTCCGTACTGATGGAGGCGAGATATCCTCGCGATTGATCGACGCCGTCCCAATCCCCGAAATTGTACGGAATCGCCGAATCCACCACGTGTACGCGTACAGGTCCTTTTTGCTGGTGGAGGAAGTCGGCGATATCTCGATATTGGCTAAGATTCTGGATGAAAGCGGGCGACTGCTTCGACCGGTAGCCGTAGGTCCCCACATTGTTCCATTCGACCAGTCCCAGGCAAAGCAGTAAGACAACGAAGGCATTCGCCGAGATCTGTGCGCGACGGAAGCTCCACAATAAACCGGCTGTTAGCAGAGCCGTGATGGAGGACATCGTCACGAGGTCGAGATTTAGAACATTGTGTAGGGAAAATACTTCGGCCACGAATACGCAGGCGGCCAACAGGCCTCCGGCCCAGAGCGTTGCTCGTAGCAATCTCAGTGTCCAGTCGCTCACGCCCCGCCGCTCGATCAGGGCATCGATGCCGAAAGCCGCGAGCGCCGCACACGCGAAACTCGAAACTACCGTGTCGAGTTGCGCGGACCTCGCTTTGTCCAGCATCGGCAGCAGCGAATAAAGTATCCCGTGAAAGACCACGAACGGGCCGAGCGAGTACAGAAACGCCCCGATGGCGATTCCGGTAAGGAGGCGCACCTCCCGCCGGCGTTGGCCGTTCCAGCACAGAGCGACGCCGAGTAGCGCCATCGTGAATACGGCCCAGCCCACGAAGCATTCCGGCCGGCCATCCAATGGCACGAGAATGTTCAACAAGTGGGAAGGCGCGAGAGCCAGGTGGCTATGGACGGAGTAAGGCACCAACTGCTTCCATCCGACGGGCTGATTGTCGCCGACCCAGCGCAGAGCGCGCCTGCCGTACTCAATCGCGGGCAGCATTTGCGCGGCACTTACGAGAAGGGTGAATAATCCCGTGAGCAGAGCCGCCTTCATGCCGAGGACGATGTGATCTTCACGCCAGCAGGTGAAGAGGTAGTAGCACCAGCTTGCCGCCAGCGCGAGGCCGATGAATACGGGCGCTTGATGGTGGCCGCTCAAGAACGAAAAGCCGTAAGCGGCGCCGCAGTAGACCGCGTTTCTCAAAGCGTTTTGATGCCGCAGAATCCGGAAGAAAAATAAAAACACCAGAGGCGCCCAGCAGGCTCCGTTCAACATCTGCGGCCAGACCACCGCCGCCATATACCCGCTCAGACCGAACGCCGCCGCCCCAAACAGCGAGGCGCGGCGGCTGAGCCCAAGGTCGCGGCAAAGCGCGTAGCTGAAGAGCGCCGCGATGTAGTGAATCAATAGGAAATACCAATTCACGAAGCCGAACGCCAGATACCCGCCGCGCATGGGCAGCAGGAAGAGAAGCCAGTTCAGCGGGTACATGACGCCCGGCTGAACCTGTCCGACGAAGGACTGACCCAGCCAGTGATGAGGATCCCAGAGCGGAAACTGTCCGGAATGCCAGGCGCGGGCCTGCGCCGCGAACCAGGGCAGAACCTGATTTACCAAGTCTGGGTTGTCGTCCCAGTTGTACTGTGCCGCCAGTACGATACGCCAGTAATAGCCGATAACGATCAGCAGTAGAATCACCGGATCGCGCAGCGAAACAGCAAGTGTCCTCACTCGCTCGCGTGGGCGGCTTCGCTTTGAATCGTCACTGGGCGCTCGGTTCATCCTGAGTCATTCTCGCAAAGCGGACCTGCGAAAACGCGAATTTGCGGTGCCCCTGAGCGGAGGATTCAACAGGATTTGAAAAGCGTTTATACTTTTCTTTGCTTCTGTCGATCTTAATCCCTGTTTTCAACGAGCGCACAGTCGTCGAGCGTTCGCTGCGCCA
>JAICLJ010000111.1 GCA_025927575.1 Bryobacteraceae bacterium
ATCGACGAGATTCTGAGGCCCGTACGCACTGCTGCCGGCACGAACATTCGAAGCCGTCAGCTTCGCTCCGGCCGCGAGATTGTTCGCGAACGTATTCCCTACGAGTTCACCGAACTGCTTGAGAGAGGCTACATCCGCGCTGTACACGACACCCCTTCGGTCGGGAGGCACATTCAGCAGAAAGCTCGCTCCGCGGCCGACGGACTTGTAATAAAGGTCCATCAAGTCGCTCGGGGTCTTTACCTTGTCGTTCTCTTTTTCATGCCAGAACCAGCCGGGGCGAATGGAGACATCGCATTCGGCCGGCATCCAGCGCGAGCCGTTGCGAGTACCCGCCATGGACTCTTTTGCGCGTACATCGCCGGGCGACGCCGGACCGCCGTTTTCTCCTACCGGGTCGTACGTTTCCCAGCAAGTCTCGCCCGCGTGGCCCTTCTCGTTGCCAACCCAGCGCACATCAGGACCAACGTCACTGAAGATCACAGCCTCAGGCTGCAGCTTTCGGACCACCGCCCATGTATCCGGCCAATCGTAATAGGTCCGTTTGTCGATTGTGCGTTTTTCGCGCGCTCCTCCGTAGTAGCCGTCGCCGCCGTTCGCGCCATCGAACCAAACTTCGAAAACCGGCCCATAACCAGTCAGCAATTCCGTCAGTTGCCGCCGGTAGAGCTTTATGTATTCCGGTTTGCCGTAATACGCGCTGTTCCGGTCCCACGGTGAGAGATAAACGCCAAACTTCAATCCATGCCGATCCGCCGCGCGCGAGAGGTCTCGCACAACATCGCCCTTGCCGCCCCTCCAGTGGCTGTTGCGAATGCAGTGTTCGGTCGTCCTGGTGGGCCAAAGGCAAAAACCGTCGTGGTGCTTGCATGTGAGGATGACGCCTTTCATGCCGCCGGTTTTCAAAGACGTCACGATCTGATCCGGATCGAAAGCCGTCGGGTTGAATAGCGACGGATCCTCATCTCCGTAGCCCCATTCCTTATCCGTGAACGTGTTCATTGAGAAATGGACGAAGCTATACGTCTCCATCTGATGCCACGCGAGTTGCCGCGCCGACGGAAGCGCGCCATACGGCGAGGGACTGTCGCGGGAACTCCGCTTCGCCGCGAACGCAAGACTGGGAGCAGCCAACAACAGCGATCGCCGTGTCATCTCGTTCATTGCTCGCTCACCACCTTCGCCAATCCCGCATTTCCGGCGGAATCATACACACGGACGACGATGACATGCTCGCCGGGCTTCAAATTCTCCAGGTGCAGGTGAAACTGCTCACGCTGGGAATCCGTGACGCCGTCGGCAGCTTCCACCGGCTGCCATGGGCCCGCATCCACGGAATATTCGCATTTGCGCAGCGGACTGGTCGCGTCGTTTGCAGAGATAGTTACGTCGACGGCATTGCCTTTGTGAACGGGAGCTTCGGCCGCAACAGTGGGCGGCGTATTGTCGATTATCACTGGAGTGCTAACGAACTCAGCCTGCTGGGCATATCGCATGTCGTTCGAAGGCCGGTCCGAAGCGAGGACGCGAAAGTAGTATTTCCCATCGGCAAACACATCCGGATCAAGCGTCAGGGTATTCTCGGAGACGCCTTCTCGAAGCAGTTTCCAGTCTCGCTCGCCATCCCCTCGAAAATACAGCGAGTAGTTCAGCTTGTCGCCGTCCGGGTCGTCAGCCTGCCACGTGATTTGTACCTGCATCGGAGATTGCTGAGTGAGCGTTTGGGTGCCGGTGCTGGAGGTGCTCGCGGGCGAAGAGTCGGCTGAATCGGTCACCGTCACGATATAAGGCGATGAGGTTGAACCGCTCGAGGAGCTTGATTTGGATGCCTTCGACGAGGGTATGGACGTTACACTCACGCTCCTCACCACCGGCGGCGTATTCTGAGGCAGGTACGGAACGACCACGCTTTGTAGCTCGGACGTGCTCCCAGGAGACCACTCAGCGCGCCACTGAACATAGCGGCCTCGCGGGCTTTGGATGCCCGCATGGGCCTCGTCGCGGATGGGCGCCGACCACGAACTCCAGGTCTCATCCGGCCTTGCCGAGTTGCCTGTGCGTGTCGAAAACGTAACGCCCGGTCCGGTCGCTTCCCATTGCAACTGGCCCCATCGGGCAAGCGTCGTCGTGTCGTGCACAGGCGATTCGTATGACGGCTTTGCCGCCGTTGAACTCCCAAGCAACACCACCGTGGCGGGATTGCTCAATCCGACCCACACGCCGGCAGCTGTCTTCAGTAACTGGTTTGCATCGCTGTCGCCAGTCTCCGCCAGCATGACCTGTTTCCGATTCTCCGTGATGGAGAAAATGCGTCCCCGTATATCTGTGGAAAACAGCAGTTTGTCGCCATCCAGAATTAGATCGTAGACATTATCTTCTTTGGAAGTACGCAGGGTCTCCACCATCCCGTTCGGATGAATGTCATAGATTGCCGATTTCTCCGCTCCGCTGACATCCACGAACTGCGGCGAACTCGTCGTTATGGGTGTGATCGTCGACGTGACGGCGCTCTTTGGAGCCCCCTTCGGCTTCACATCTCCGGTCTGCTCAGGCACGCCGTCTTCGCCATTCTCTTTTGCCTCGCTGACGGAGATCACCGTAGGGGTTGTCGCTACGACTGTTGATCCCGTTCCGGTCGTGGAAACCACCGGAGTTTTAGTGCGGCTCGAAAGCGAACCACCCAAAGCGGCGGCGAATACCGTGCCGTCTGCGCGGATCGCCATTGCGTGAATTTCCGGCAGGCTCGAATCGTAAACAACCGTTCCGTGCCGGGCGTCCGTAATTCGATATAGCAGGCCATTTGGTTCGCTGCCCGCATAAAGCTGGCCTCCGGACCCAATCGCCACCGCCGTCACATTGGACTGGCCCGTCTCGAAATATACTGACGCTTTGCCGGATGGGTCAATCCGATAGATCTTCCCCTGATCGCCTGTCCCGGCGTAAATAGAGCCATCCCGCGCGGCGGCGAGAGCCCAGATGTATTTCACGCCGAGCTTTGCGACCTCCGATGCCTTGCCATTTTCAATGCGGTAAACGGAACCATTGGGAGATGTTCCGGCAAATAGCCGTCCTTTGCCGTCGACGCATAATGCGAACACCTCCGGCTGGTCCGCGGTCCAGATTAGCTTCGCGTTTCCGCTGCGGTCGATGTGGAACACTTCCCCACCGTGACCGGTTGCCGCGTAAACTCCGCCGTCCGGAGCGGGAGCCATCTTCCACAACACTGGTTGATTCAGGCCCCTATTCCAGTGTTGCGCCGGGCCTGGCTGTAACCCGCCTTCGGCAGTCAAGGATAGCGATTGCAGCCGCCCCTTCAACAGTTCGCTCGATGAGCTGGTTTCCCATGTAGTGCTGGTTGCCGCGTATGCGACAAAGGCGGCGGCCATCGCTGCTGCTGACAGTTTCTTGATCACTCTTTGATTTCCAGTTGAACAGTCTTCGAACCGCTGATTACGTAATTGCCCGCGGAGATCGATAATTCGGCAACCTGCGAACCGCGTGCGATGAACATGCTTCCGCCGCCGCCCACTGAACTGGACGATTTCGATAGCACAATGGCGGCTGAGGGCGGAGGGTCCGTCAGATCGGCGCCAGGCAGTTGGAAGGAGGGCTCCTGACGCCAGATGCGGACATACGCCTTGTCGTTCGGCCTGATTCCATTCAGGATCCCGACGAGCTGCCGTCCGGAGCGGGCCGACTCCGGCGTCAAGCCGGCAAGTTCGCTGAAGTTGAGAAGATTGCCGTCGCTAACTGTGAAAAACAGCCGGCCCACTGGGGCGCCGATAGGAACGCGATAGCCCACTGCCTTCTGGATCCGTTGCCCGTGTTCACCGGAAAGCACGCAGGTGACGTCGATCGTATCGCCCGGATGCGCCTCCCGCTTTGACAGCCAGACCTCGTCGATTTGCAGTTGGCGCTTTTGCTCCGATGGCTCAACGACAAATGAAATCTTCTTTGGCTTGAGATTATGGAAACCCGACTGCATGGCAAATGAGAGCGGAGTCACCAGGGTGATGGCCGCCTGCAGAGCCACGGCTGAATCGGCAGTGAACACGTTGCTCACGTCGAGAGGCGGGTCATTTCCTTCGAACTCAATGTGCCCGTCCACTCGCAGGCTGCCGGCGCCGGTGCTGCGTTCCGTCGCATCGATGGTCGAGAATAACGCCATTTGCGTCAGAACCGGAGTCAACAGCCGGTCGTTCGCCACGTTGATGTTGTAGTCATGAGCTCCTGTCAAACCCTTTACGACCACGTGCATTGGCACAAGATGCGCCGGGCGGCCGATCTCACCGGCGACGGCAGTGCTGAAATCGCTAGTGATGCTGCCGACAAGCTCGCGAGGAGCGGAAATTTTGAAGGAAGCGTTCAAACTCGGCAGCAGCGTCAAAACCTCGGCGCGCGCAAACGGCAAATCAGTGAGGCCCGCGTCCAGAAAACGATGGCCGAAGGCGTAGATTTTTTTGCCATCCACATAGGTCACAGTGCCATCGGCGCCAACGTTCAGATCGCCGTTCATCAACTGCACGCTGATCATGTCGCCGGGATGCACCGTACCTGTGTACTCCTTTGTCGTTGGCGATCCCCCGCCGATTCCGGTTTCAGGTTCAAACCCGAGCGCGCGCAGCCGCGAGCCGAAAGCCCGCACAGTCTCCTCCGTGAAGCCGCTGAACGCCAGAGGCGTCGATATATCGCGCAGTTCTGGTTGCGAGGCGGGCGTCAACGCGGCAAGCGACGGCTTGAACTTATCAACCATGTCCGCCGCGAACTGCCTGTAACTCGTTCGGGAAAGCGACTGTGCCGAAGTGCGTGCCGGCGTGTCTCCGATCATTTGCTCAATCGGTTGAATGCCCGCAATCGGCTCTTTTGAGAACGGGAATCCCAGCGCAACGGCGCCCAGAAGCTTGCCATCAATGTAAACCGGACTCCCGCTCATGCCCTGGATGACCCCGGTTTCTGCAAGCGGCCCCCCACTGAGCTTTGCGAGCACAATCGACTGTTTGGGGCTGGTGTTCTCGATAACACCGAGAATGTCTACCTGAAATTCAACGACACGGCCCCCCGCAAATACCGTTTTGCCAACGCCCTTCAGTCCGGGCTTCACATCCTTTAATGGAAAGAACGTAGTGGCTCCGAAACTTGGAAGCCACAGCAAGAGTGTGCAGATCAGAGGTAGAAAGCGTTTCAATGTTCGAATCTCGAGCGCTGAAGGGCGCACAACCGTATTTTAATGGGAGCGCCTACGGGTGTTCTTAAGAAGAGACGCTGCAGCATCTGTTTTGGGGCACAGCAAAGTCTTAATCGATCGCCACAGAAGGTCTGCGTTGTGTTCTACTGGAGTGGTCGCCACATGGTCAGCGGTCCTTTCGCACCGCCTCAGGCCGAAGCCCATCCGAAGACGCACCCGTCGTGGATTCCGCTCGTTTGGTTCGGCATCCTGCTTTTATTTTGCTATGCGCCCATCCTGAGCAGGCTGGTCATCAATTGGACTACGGATCAGGATATGGGGCACGGCTTTTTCGTGCCGCTCGTCGCCGGGTACATCGTCTGGCAGCGCCGCAGAAAACTATCCTCCATAGCGCGCCAGCCGAGCATCTGGGGGCTCTCCCTGGTGATTTACGCCGCCATTCAAGCGCTTGCCGGAACGGTGGGCGCGGAATTATTTACAGCCCGCATCGCCTTCATACTTTCGCTGACAGGCATCATTCATTATCTGGGCGGTAAAGCTTGGGTGAAAGAACTCGCTTTCCCTTTGCTGCTGCTGCTCTTCATGATCCCCATTCCGCAGATCATTTATGCGCGGTTGACCATGCACCTTCAATTTCTCGCGAGCGGGATGGCGGAGACACTCATCAGCTTGATGGGCATTCCGGTCATCCGCACCGGGAATGTCCTCGAACTGCCTCATCAAACGCTGAATATCGTTGAGGCATGCAGCGGCATCCGGTCGCTGATTTCTCTAAGTTTTCTCTCGCTCGTCTATGCGTATTTCGCCGATAAACGTGTCTGGATGCGGTGGGCGCTCATGGCCGCGACCATTCCAATCGCGATCGCTGCGAACGCAATACGCGTCGCGCTCACCGGCCTCTTGAGCCAGTTCGATACGGCCCTGGCAAAAGGTCTCTATCACGAAATCGAGGGCTATTTCGTGTTCATCGTCGCTTTGATCTGCCTGCTGGCGGTCCACCGCGGAACGTCCGCCGCAGTCCGCCGCTGGAGCAAAGCTAACGGAAACTCGTGATGCCGGGAATCTTCAAACGACATGCGCCCAAGGTGCTCACAATCGTACTGCTGGCCCAGGCGGCTGTGTTTTATAGCTTCTCGCGCGGCGAACACATTCCGTCCGCGAAACCTCTGTCGAATTTCGAAATTCCTTCAACACAGTGGACCCCCGTCCGCGAACTGCCGATTGACGAAGAGACCCGGCAAATATTGAACGCCGACGATACTCTTTGGCGTGCGTACCAGAATCGGGAAACGGGTGACGTCCTCAGCCTTTTTGTGGCGTACTTTGCCTCGCAGCGAACCGGCAAAACTCCACACTCTCCGAAGAACTGCCTGCCGGGGAGTGGCTGGACGCCCAGCGAGGCCAGAATCATTAAAATTTCGCAACCTGACGAGCCGGAGCCGATCACGGTAAATCGCTACGTCGTGAGTCGAGGGGAAAATCAAAGTGTTGTCCTTTATTGGTATCAGGGGCACGGACGCGTCATCGCGAGCGAATATGAGGCCAAGATCTACACCGTTCTGGACTCTTTCCGCTATAAACGGAGCGATACATCGCTGATTCGGGTGGTTCAGAGCGTCGCGGAGGGAAACACGCAGCGGGCAACTGATGACGCAGTCTCGTTCGTGAGGGCTTTTTTTCAACCGCTTCGAGAGTATCTGCCGGGCTGAGCGCTTTCGGCGCAGGCGGAAACAGACCGACCGGATCCCCTAAAAATAGGCCTAAAAAGCTTCGGGAGCCGTACCGTCTCTCGCGCGGTCGGCTCCCCGGGTGGGTGCAAGCTCGGAGGTTGCCTGCACTATATGCGATTGGACTAAAAGTTTGTTTGAATGTTTCGAAATAATTTTTGCCTTTGCCGGATCGTCCATTGCTCCATTTAACGCTGGTAGAATCAGGGTATTAGCGATTCTTCCCTCATGCTGACTACCCGCACGATTGCCGATGACATTCTGGAGCTGAAAGAACAACGGAAAGCAGTCATCCTCGCCCATCACTACCAGGATTCGGAAATACAAGATCTTGCCGATGCCGTCGGAGACAGCCTGGAACTGGCGCGCAAGGCCAAGCAATTCGAAGGCGATGTAATTGCGTTTTGCGGCGTATGGTTTATGGCCGAAACCGCCAAGGTATTAAATCCAAGCAAGAAGGTTGTCGTACCGGATCGCGAGGCAGGGTGCAGCCTGGTTGACAGTTGCCCCGTTGAGCAAATCCGTGAGTTCAAAAAACGTAATCCAGATTACGCAATCGTTAGCTACATCAACACCTCGGTCGAGGTAAAGGCCGAAAGCGATATCCTCTGTACGTCTCGGAATGCGGTCGCGGTTGTCAATTCGATTCCAGCGGACCAGCCAATCCTTTTTCTGCCGGACATCAATCTCGGCAACTATGTGAAGAAGCAGACCAGCCGCGAGAACATGAAAATCTGGCAGGGGGCGTGCATCGTCCACGCTACCTTCCCCGCCCGGCGTGTCGTGGCAGCCCGCGCGGAACACCCGGACGCACTGGTTGCAGCTCATCCGGAATGCCCGCCGGATGTGCTCCGCATGGCGGACTTCATCGGATCGACATCCGCCATCATCGATTGGTGCGTCCACCAGTCTGCGCGGGAGTTCATCGTGATGACGGAGAGCGGTGTCTCGCATTCTCTGCACAGGCTGGCGCCCGACAAGGAGTTTTATTTCGTCGCAAACGAGAACTGCAATTGCAGCGAGTGTCCTTACATGAAGAAGAACACGCTGCCGAAATTGCTGGCGTGTTTGGAGAACCTGGAGCCGACCGTCGAGATAGCACCCGAGATCATGGAACGCGCGCGTATCCCGATTGAGCGCATGCTCCAAGTCAAGTAGATTTTCGTTACCAGTGCAGGATCTTGTTCAGCTTGCTCCCCCCGTATCACAGGGCCAGGCTGCGCCCGAAACGGGCCCGCTGATCGACACGTTTGATCGCGTGCACGACAATCTGCGAATCAGCGTGACCGATCGCTGCAACATTCGCTGCTTCTACTGCATGCCGGAACGGGGCGGCGAGTTCGCACCGGTTTCACAACTCCTCAGCTTTCCGGAGATCATGCGGTTTCTGGCAGCCGCGATGCCACTTGGCATTCAAAAGGTTCGCCTTACAGGAGGCGAGCCACTTCTCCGCCCCAAGTTGCCCGATCTGATTGCACAGATCGCTGAAATGCCCGGCGTTCACGACGTTGCACTGACGACGAATGCCGTGCTGCTCGAGCGAATGGCAAAGCCGCTGTACAACGCAGGGCTTCGGCGTTTGAATGTGCATTTGGATACGCTGGATCGCGAACGGTTCAGGCAGATCACTCGTCGCGACGATCTTCCGCGCGTCCTTGCCGGAATTGAAACGGCGCTCGAAGCGGGCTTTCGATCCATCAAGCTGAATGCGGTCGCCATTCGCGGCGTTACCGAACCCGACGTCGTCCCGCTCGCCCGATTCGCTCGCGACCGGAATATCGAAATACGCTACATCGAATTCATGCCTCTGGATGCCCAGCATCTCTGGTCGCGCGACCGCGTTCTGCTCGCGGATGAGATGATCAAGACGCTCTCGGCTGCATTCGGACCTCTGACGCCGGTTCCCGATCCCGATCCTCGCGCCCCGGCTACGGAATACCAGTACGCGGACGGTAGCGTACGCGTGGGTTTCATCGCCTCCGTAAGCCGCCCATTTTGTCTCAATTGCAACCGACTGCGCCTCACCGCCGATGGTAAGTTGCGTTATTGCCTCTTCGCGCGCGAAGAGACGGATGTGCGGCCGCTTCTTGCTGCCGGAGCCGGAGAAGCGGAATTGGAGCGAGCGATTCGATCGACGGTGTGGAAAAAGTGGGCCGGCCATCAAATCGATTCGCCGCTGTTTGCCGCCCCGAACCGCCCCATGTACTCGATAGGCGGCTAATATGAAGCGTCATTCTAGCTTTAGCCCGGTACAATAGCAGCTTCATGCGCATAGCCCTCGCGCAAATCGACACTACCGTCGGTGACCTCGACGGAAACGCGGCAAAAATTCTTGAATTCGCCACTCGCGCCCAGCAGGATAACGCACAACTCGCCGTTTTTCCGGAGCTGGCTCTCACCGGCTATCCACCTCGTGATTTCGTGGAGAAGGATTCATTCCTCGATCGGACGGCGTGCGCGCTTGAATCGATCGTGAAGCAGTCGGCTGCCCTCGAAATCGCCATCCTGGTTGGCTACGTGGCGCGCACGGACCACCCCTCCGCGATCAAGGCTCAGAACGCCGCAGCCGTTGTTCACAAGGGCCAAATCATCTTTGAGCAGCGCAAAGTTCTGCTGCCGAATTATGACGTCTTCGATGAAGCCCGCTATTTCGAACCGGCGCTCTCGCAATCCATCTGGGAATTTGCCGGCCGCCGGATCGCGCTGGTGATCTGCGAGGACGCCTGGAACGACAAGGAGTATTGGCTGCGGCAACGCTATCGCCGCGATCCTGTCGAAGAACTGCTTCGACAGCCGGCCGATCTTGTCATCACTATCAACGCCTCGCCGTTTAATCTTGGCAAGCGCCGGCAGCGTCATGAAATGTTCGAATCCACGGCAAAGCGCTTTCATGCTCCAGTGATTTACGTAAACCAGGTCGGTGGAAACGACCAATTGGTTTTTGACGGTAGCAGCTTTGCCGTAACCGGAGCGGGTCATATCGCTGCCACCGCAGCTTCCTTTTCCGAAGACATCACGTACTTCGACGTCGATTCCGGTTCCGGCGAGCAGCATGCAAACCTGGCGGACGAAGATGAGGCAGCGTTTGAAGCGCTTGTGCTCGGCACGCGAGATTACATTCAGAAATGCGGCTTTCGAAGCGTGCTGCTGGGCCTCAGCGGCGGCATCGATTCAGCCCTGGTTGCAACCATCGCCGTTGAAGCGATCGGCAAGGAAAACGTGATCGGTGTTGGCCTGCCTGGCCCCTATTCCTCCGAGCACAGCCTGGCGGACGCGAGCGCCCTGGCGGAGAATCTTGGCATCCGGTTCGATGTCATTTCAATCAACGACGGTTACAGGGCCATGAAAGAGACCTTGCAGCCGTTGTTCGCGGGCCTATTGGCCGATGCGACCGAGGAGAACCTGCAGGCGCGTTTGCGCGGGATGACGCTGATGGCGCTCTCCAATAAATTCGGATCGCTCGTACTCACCACGGGCAATAAAAGCGAACTCGCTGTGGGTTACTGCACCCTGTATGGCGATATGTGCGGCGGGCTCGCGGTGATCAGCGACGTGCCTAAGACAATGGTCTATCGCTTGGGCCGTATCGGCAACGCGCGCCGAGTTCGCATAGGATTGAAAGCCGCCATTCCCGAAAATACTTTCACAAAACCTCCTTCAGCGGAGCTGCGCCCGGACCAGAAAGATACAGATAGCCTGCCTGAATACAACGCTCTTGACGCCATCCTTGCGGGATATGTGGAGCGCTATGAATCGGCAGCCGAAATTGCGAAGAGCGCAAATCTGCCGCTGCAGCTTGTACGCGACATCATCCGCAAAGTAGACAGAAACGAATACAAGCGCCAGCAGGCGGCCCCCGGCCTACGGATTACGACGAAAGCGTTCGGCATCGGACGCCGCTTCCCCATTGCTCACAGGTTCACTGAATGAAGATGAAATTCGTAATTGCGTTGGGCGTAATCGCCTTCGCCACTCTTCTCGTCTCGCAGAACGCACCTATTGAACGCGTCGGGCCGCTGCCGGATGGCGGTTTTCTTCTCAACGACGGATGGATTCTGCGCCCGGCCGGGCAGCAGGTCGACGTAGATACATTTCCGATGCGGGCGGCGCTCTCGCGTGACGGTAAATATCTGCTGGTTTTAAATGGCGGCTACAATCCGCCCTCCATCAGCGTGATCGACACGGCTTCGCGGCATGAGGTCCACCGCGTACGTGTCGAGGATGCGTGGCTCGGGCTGATCTTTTCGCCGGACGGCAGCAAGGTATATGTGGGCGGTGGATCGAAAGCGCAGGTTTACGAATTCAGCTTCAACGAATCGACAGGCGATCTTTCGCCCGCACGCGTGTTCGACGGAGTTACCGATCCCGCGCATCCAGGCAAAGCCTTCATTGGTGATGTCGCCGTGTCTCCCGACGCCCATCTCCTGTACGCTGCCGATCTTCTCGAAAACCGGATCGCCGTTATCAATCTCCAGTCCGGACGCGTGATCGACCAATGGAAATGCGGCCGGCGGCCTTATCGCATTTTGGTTCTTCCCAATGGCAAAAGCTTCCTGGTTTCGAGCTGGGCCGACGCGGCCGTTTACCATTACGATGCGACGTCCGGAGGTCAAATCGGCATGATGCGTGTGGCGCCTCATCCGACGGATTTGCTGTGGCTGAACCAGCCCCCTCCAACCGACGAAGCAACATCGAGCAATCAGTCGCCGTATGTCGCGCGCCTGCTTGTCGCGGCGGCAAACACAAATAACGTCTATTCGTACGGGGTGACATCCAACGGGACATTCCGCCAGCTTGAGGCCATCAACACATCCATCACGCCGCTTCAGCCTTTGGGGATGACGCCTTCGGCCCTCGCGGTAGATAAGTCGGGCAAGCTGCTCTATATCGCCTGTTCCGACGCTAACGCTATCGCGGTGGTGGATATCTCGAATGTCCCTACCCGTATCCTCGGTTATATTCCGACCGGCTGGTATCCCACATCGGTTACGTCGCTTGACGACGGAAGCATTGCGATCCTGAACGGCAAGGGCCGCGGCAGCAAACCGAATCCGCGCGGCCCCAATCCTACCATTCGCCCGGAGCCGTTGCACCGCGGGGTTTCATCCGTCGAATATGTTGGACATATCCAGACGGGAACGGTCCAGTTTGTTCCGCGTTTCGATGCAGGCCAGCTCGACGCCTTTACGAATACGGTCTATAGAAGCACGCCATACAATTCGGATCGCCTGCGCACCGGCTTTATTGGAGCGAACGTGGATCAGTTCGCTAAAAAGCCGAATCGCCCATCACCGATTCAGCACGTCATCTATATCATCAAAGAAAACCGCACGTACGACCAAGTGCTGGGCGATATGCCGAAGGGCAATGGAGACAAGTCGTTGACGCTATTCGGAGAGAACATCACTCCGAACCTTCACAAGCTGGCCGGCGAATACATTCTTTATGACAACTTCTACGTAAACGCGGACGTTAGCGCGGAGGGCCACAACTGGAGTTCCGCCGCAATCGCACCGGATTACACCGTCAAGATGTGGCCGAACAGTTATGCCGGCCGCCGCAAGACTTATGACTATGAGGGGGGCGAGCCGGCAAATTTGCCGCCCGCCGGCTACATCTGGACGAACGCTCTCGCCGCGGGGATCAGCCTGCGCATGTATGGCGTCTGGGATACGAATCTGCCGGCAGACCAGGTGCACGGATCGCGCCAGATCGCCACGGTGAAAGACCCCGCTCTCCAACCGTACGAGGACATGGATTTTCGTGCGTTCGATCTGGACTACCCTGACATGGATCGCGCCAAAGAATTTCTACGGGAGTGGAAAGGCTTTGAGGAAAAAGGAGAGGCCCCGCAATTGATTGTGATGCGCCTTCCGAACGACCATACAGCAGGTGTGGCGCCAGGAAAACTGACTCCGCTATCGCTAGTGGCAGACAACGATTATGCTGTCGGAACGGTCGTGGACGCCGTGTCGCGCAGCAAGTTCTGGCCCTCGACGGCAATCTTCATCGTAGAGGACGATGCCCAAAACGGTCCGGATCATGTCGACTCCCATCGCTCGCCGGCATGGGTTATCTCGCCATACACACGGCGCGGGATTGTCGATTCGACGATGTATAACCAGACCGGCATTCTTCGCACAATCGAAGCGATTCTCGGATTGAATCCGATGACGCAATTCGACGCCTCGTCTCGAACGATGTTCGGAGGCTTTTCAGCTCAACCGGACACAACGCCCTATCGCGTCGAAAAGCCTCGCGTCTCACTGACGGACCGCAATCCGGCGAACGGACCAGGTGCGAAGGATTCAGCGAAGATGGATTTCTCCGTCGCGGACGACATCGATGATGACAAGCTGAACGATATCCTCTGGTGGGCCATTCGCAAGACCGATCCTCCGGTTCCGGTAAGAAGCGCGTTCGGACAGTAGGGCGCCCTACCCGACAAGGATTCTGAGTGGAGCGAACATCAAACGGTTTGTCCGAACCCGCTCGCTCGCGCAAGTCGGCCCAAGTCATGCAATCTCCAAACAGAGCCGCCGCACGTTAGCGCGCGGGTTGTACGGTTGTACGACCCGCTGGCTTGCGCAGGGCAGCCCCGCTCCCGTGTGACGCACGCTTATCACGCCGTGACAAACCGGTTCGCCTTAGAACTGGAATCGAAGTCCCATCTGCAACTGCCGCGGATTGCCGACTGTGCTGGTGATAGAACCGGCTTGAGCGTTTCCGATACTTGCATTCGGCAATCCGAACTGCGGATGGTTGAAAACATTGAAAGCCTCCGCCCGGAGTTCGAATCGCGTTTGCTCGTGAATCACGAAATTCTTGAACAGCGACATATCCCAATTCGTCCGCCCAGGTCCGAATAGGGTGTTTCGGCCCAGATTGCCGTAGGTATAGGGCGCGGGAACCGAAAAGACGCTGGTATCGAACCAATGCTGCAACGTGCGTGGGTACGTGACTTGGCCTGCAGCGTTGGGCCTGCTGCCCGTGCCGGTGTTCGTTGTCGAAGTTTGCAGCACGGCGGAAAACGGCAGGCCGCTTTGGACCGTCAGGATGCCATTTGTCTGCCATCCCCCCAGAATCCAGTTCACTGGGCCGCCGTAATTCAACAGCGCTTTGTTTTTTCCAATTGGCAATTCCCACGTGTAACTCAAAGTGAGGCGATGCCGCATGTCGATGATGGAATTTCCACGTTCAGCCGCGATGTTTCGAGGATCCTGAGGCTGGGGTCCGGCGGCGCCGCCGCCAAATTCGAGAGGCACATCGTCGATGGCGTGGGACCAGGCGTATCCGAGGATGGCGCTCAGCCCGTGGCTAAACCGTTTATCGACGGTCAACTGGAATGCGTAATACTCGCTCAACCCATCGGTGGTGAAGTAATTTGCGTCACTGAGCTGAGGATCGAGCGTGTAGAGGGGCCGTCGGGTATTGAGCGATGTTGATCCGGGTATTGCCTGGTTGGCGTTGTACGAATTATATAAATGCCTTCCCAGGTTTCCTACAACGGCTGTCTTGATAACCATTTCCCACGGCGCAATTTCCTGCTCCACCGTTACATTAAACTGTTCGGCGTAGGCAGGACGGAAGCCGTGGTCCACGGCAAACATCGCGCCGAACGGATTAGCGGCGAAATCATAGTTGACGGGGGAAAGCGGGGGAAAACCGTCGCTAACGCGCTGCCCAACATTAATATCGCCGGGAGAAGTGCTCAGCGTCGTTCCAAATGGGAGTTGCCGGAACAGCCGCAGGCTTCCTCCTTCGCTTCCGGTGGGGTTGTAGAACAGACCGAATCCGCCGCGAACGACAGTGTGCGATAGCAACTGGTATGCGAAGCCAAAGCGCGGTCCGAAGTTCTTATAGAACGGCTCGACGCCCGCGTATTTGTCCACGCCATCGCGGCCCGCGATATCAATCTTTCCGGTGGCAAGGTTGAAGTTTGCCCAGCGATTCGAAACTTCGCTAAAGGGGCTGAAGTAATCCCACCGTAGCCCCAGATTGAGGGTCAACTTCTTCGAGACTCGCCAGTCGTCCGCAACATACAATCCAATCTCACTGCCGCGCTCACCGGGCCAGTTCTGCGTATAGTCGTGGGCGATCAGCGTTGGGTAACCCAAAAGGAAACTCGCCATGCTGTCGCCGCCTTTCCCTGCGGGCTGCCGCGAATCGGTTAATGCCGGCGAGAAATTGAATCGGCCGTTCCCCTGGTTGGTTTGATAGATGGTGAGCTGGCGGCGCCGGAAATCGACTCCCCCCTTGAGCGTGTGACTGCCGTGCGTATACGACACGTTGTCGACATATTCGAAGGTATTCTCGCGGCGAAAAATCGGCAGCGAACGCGTCTGCCCGATTCCGATGTAACTCGAAGGCGAGAAAATCGGCAAGTTTTGCTCGTTCGGAGTGACGTTGGCATTCGGAACTCCAAGTTGATTTCCAAGCTGGCCGTTGGGCTTGAATTGATCGGCTGTGTAGTCCAGACGATAACGATTGAAACCTACCCGGAATTCGTTCACCAGGCTCGGATTGATAATACGGACATAGCTCGCCACCGCATGTTGGGCGGGTTGGAAAGAAGTGCCGGCAAAGGAAGCCTCGTCCGCGAGATCCACCGGCTCGGATATGCCGGGAATAGTCGTCGCTGGAAAAGTGCTGGGGACTCTTGTCTCCGTATTCTGAATAGACCAGCGTGCAAAGAAACTATCCTTCGGCGATATCTGATGATCGACGCGAACGTCACCCTGATTCCATTTCTGATTCTGCACTAAATTGGCGAGATAGTTGTTGAAGCGGCCCGGACCTGTCGGCAGGGGGTAGGCGTTAATCATCTTCACAGAGATCGGATCCCAACGATTGGCCGGAATTTGGTTATTCTGGAACTGATCGCGTACAAATCCCGAGCCGTTTGGATTATTTCGTGTCGTTAGCGGGTCGTAGATCGCCCCAGCCTCGCTAAAATCCCCCGCGCGCATTTTGGCGGTCGGAACATTGCCTAGCAGCAGCTGTTGAGAGTCGCGGCGATACCCTTCGTAATCGACGAAGAAGAACGTGCGATCTTTTCCGTTATAGAGTTTCGGCAGGACAATGGGCCCCCCGAAAGAGCCGCCAAACTGGTTCAGCCTAAAAGAGGGGAAGGCGGTGCCCTTAGGGCTGAAGAAACTGCGCGAATCCATCGCGGAGTTGCGCAGGAACTCGAACAAACTGCCATGCAGCTTATTCGTGCCAGACTTCGTGATCACGTCGACGACTGCGCCCGAATTCCTGCCAATATCGGCGCTGTACAAATTAGTCTGAATCTTGAATTCACGAACTGCTTCGACCGCGGGACGTAAGACGATCGAAAGCGTGAGCCGCTCGTTGTCGTCAATGCCGTCGTAGAGAAAGTTGTTCGATCCTTCACGATTTCCGTTTGAGAAAATTTCCGTTGCCGGGCGGCGATCGTCCGGGCGTGTTCCACCCATGATCGTTCCGGAAGCGGAGTATCCAACCCCATTCACGCCTGGGCTCAAGGTGGCCAACTGGATGAAATTGCGCCCATTTAAGGGCAGTTGATTCACCAGCTTTTGGTTCACGACCGTTCCCAGAGACGACGATTCCGATTCGAGAAGCGGAGCCTGCGCTGTCACTTCCACGGTTTCTGAGGCATGGCCGAGTTCCAGACTCAGATCCAGGCGAGCCTGTTGGTTGATTTGCAAAACGAGGCCGCTTTGGACAAGCTTCCGGAAGCCGGGCGCTTCAGCGGAAACCGTGTAATCGCCAGCCGGAAGTAAAGTGATGACGTAACGGCCGGAACCGTCGGTGACTCCCTCGCGCGCCAGGTTCGTCGCAGTGTTAGTGGCGGTCACCTTTACATTCGCGACCGCCGCTCCCGACGAATCCAAAACCGTGCCGCTCAGTTCGGCCGAAGCAACCTGCGCCATACCGGGCGCGCACAGCACCACGCACACCAATGCGCTTAATATTAGCCACAGCTTTATCGTTGACATCTTCCCACCCCTAACTTTTCCCAAAGATCGCCCGCAACGCTGCGGGCACCCATTAGCTACCAATCGACAACGGAATTGTCCTCGGCGTCGTACGATTCTGGATTTTTCCAATCGTGACCGATCTTGTCGGCAAGCGCGTTTTCATCCAATTCGATCCCCAAACCGGGCCCTGTCGGCAAATCCAGATAGCCGTCACGCACATGAAAGGGCCGCTTCAAATATCCTTCGCCAAGAGATACTTGCTCCTGGCACAGGAAATTCGGGATGCTGGCCGACAGTTGCACGCCCGCCGCGAGAGAAATGGGACCCAGCGGGTTGTGAGGAGCCACGTCCGCGTAATAGGCTTCGGCCATTCCAGCGATCAGACGC
>JAICLJ010000139.1 GCA_025927575.1 Bryobacteraceae bacterium
CGGAGCTTCAACGCCAGCCTCTTGTTCGAGCCTTGGACAATTCGCGCAAAGGGTACCCAGCGGCCATTTCAGATGTTCTCGGCTTTCTGGAAAGCGTGCTTGAACCAGCCGGACCCGGATGCCCCCTCGTCCGTAAGGGGAGCTCTTACCGCCCCTGGCTCGTGGCCGCATTCGCTTCCCCTCAGGGATCTGCGTTTAGAACCGCGAGTTGATTGGGCAAGCGAAATTCGAGCGGTTTGGGAACCGGGGGAAGCGGGGGCACGGCTCGCGCTGGAACGCTTCGCAAAAAAGCGATTAGGAGAGTATCCTTCCGCACGGAACGAGCCCGGCAGACTTGGTACGTCGCGTCTATCGCCGCATCTGCATTTTGGTGAAATCGGTCCGCGTACAATCTGGCATGCTCTCCGAAACTCGGTCGAAGCGGATAATTCGGAAGCAGTCGACTCGTATCTGAAGGAGCTCGGCTGGCGGGAATTCGCCTATCATTTGCTCTTTTACTTTCCGCAAACTACGAATGAGCCTCTGCGATCGGAGTTCTCCTCGTTCTCATGGCGGAGTGATCAGCGGCTCCTCAAAATTTGGCAGCGAGGAGTCACCGGCTATCCTTTGGTCGATGCAGGTATGCGCGAATTGTGGGCTATTGGATGGATGCACAATCGCGTTCGGATGGTGACAGCTTCTTTTTTGACCAAGCACCTACGGATCAACTGGGAAGAGGGCGCCTACTGGTTTTGGGACACCCTTGTCGATGCCGACCTCGCGAACAATACCTTCGGCTGGCAATGGGCGGCCGGCTGTGGCGCGGATGCCGCCCCGTATTTTCGAATCTTCAACCCCGTGCGTCAGAGCGAGCGGTTCGATGCGAACTGTGACTACATTAAGCGTTGGATTCCGGAATTGAAGCAACTCGACTTGCGATGGATGCACAAGCCTTGGGAAGCACCGACCTCAATGCTGGAGAAATCAAAAATACTGCTCGGAAAATCTTACCCACTCCCAGTGGTCGACCACGCGAAGGCCCGGCAGGAAGCTTTGGCGGCTTTTGAGCAAATGCGTATTGAACGTTCAGCGGCACGTGTGTAAACCTGCCATAAAGTAGTAGCCTTACTAACTGTGCATTTCATAGGTGTGTCGCCCATGGTTCGCGAGCAAAAAATAGGTGGAACAACAGGCTGAAATGAGTCTAACGTCAGTGGCTGTTAGTTCAATCGGCTACCGAAGGAGACATACTTCCCATGATGTTAATTTGGACACTGATCATTGGGCTGATCGTCGGTGCTGTTGCCAAGCTTCTCATGCCGGGCAAAGATCCGGGCGGGATCATCATCACGATGCTTCTCGGTATTGCCGGGGCATTCGTCGGTACTTTCATCGGGCGGGCCCTGGGGCTTTACCGGGATGGGGCTTCGGCTGGCTTTATCGTATCGGTCATAGGCGCCATCATTCTCCTATGGATCTACCGGATGTTTCGCACACGAAAAGCTACGTAGGTGACATTAAGTTAGCAAAAGCAGTTCGGTCCGAACCCGGCACCGGCGGGCCGCGCTAGTTACTGTCGGGTTTCTTCTCGCTATCGGTGCTCTTCGGTTCGGACCGCTCGATAACAATAGTGAATTTCGCCACCAGCGCGGAGATTGCTCCAACTGCCGCCAGCACCGGCGCAGCAATCGCACCTACTGCCGCAATCGTTACAGGAATCTCGACAAACGTATGACCCTGTTCGTCTTTGATGATGACTCGCCGTACGTTGCCTTCGTGAATCAGCCCTCTTACCTTGTCGACAAGGTCGCGTCCCAGTACCTGCACTTCTTCAACGAAGTCCTGAAATGCCATTCGTGAATCCTCTCCAAATGAATACGCAAACTAAGCGCAAGATGTTCTCGGAATCGACGCGACAGACGCCCGTCACGCAACAGCCTGCATCAGCCCGCGAATATACCCGAACGCAAATGCGAAAGCCTGGCGGCCGCCGGTGTCCCCCGCTATCTTTGGCACATGATCCGGCATCAGCATCCCGTCGTAGCCGACTTCCTTGTAAACGCGCAGCGCTGCCAGCATATCGACATCGCCATCGTCGGGAAACGTCTCCCGGAAGTTGAGGAAACCGCCGCGTATGTTTCTAAAGTGAACGTTGAAAATCTTTTTGCGTGAACCGAAGTAGCGAATTACATCCGCGATCTTGAGGCGCGGATCCTTCAGCATCTCGGATACGCTGCCCTGGCAGAAATTCAGACCATGGTAAGGGCTCGGGTTCGTGTCGATCAAACGCTTCAGACCCGCAACACTTCCGAGCACCCGGTGCACGCCGCGAAAGCCCGTGTCCGCCGGCATGGCGGGATCATTGGGATGACACGCCATCTTAATCTTGTATTCCTCGGCGACTGGAACCACACGTTTCAGAAAATAGCCGATGTGGTTCCACATGGCTTCGGCGCTCTGCGGCCCAGCCTCGCTTAAAGCGGGCGAATCGCGAACTGCCTGATCATAAACGAACGTACTGTATCGCGCGCCTCCCCGGCCAGCGCTGGGTTCGGTCCGGACCACCCCCAGAATGTTGAGGTTGTATTTAACCATGGGGATTCCGGCTTGCGCGCAGTTCCGGATCATCTCGCAGATCTGATCGATTTCGCGGTCTCGCGCCGGGCTTTTGCCCAGGATGATCTCGGGGTTCTCCGCCTTGGTGATGTAGCTGGAACTCATCGGCAGCGGAACTGCATCGAGTGTGATGCCGAACGATTCGACATGTTCACGAAGCCTCTTCAAGCCCGCGGCGGACCAGTTTTCATCGAACTTGCGCGAAGGCAAGTCGCTGCACATATGCGTCACGCCGAGTGCGGGCAACACACGCAGAACATCGTCATTCGGAGCATGTTGCGTTCCGAGTTTCATCTTCAGGGCAGGGGAGCCGGCGTCGTTTCTTCCGCGCGCCAAGGCGAGAGGCGCGCACGCGAGGGCGGCCAGCGATCGGCGAGTCATCATAGTTCAGCCTCTTGTTATATCTAACTCCCGGCCTCGCGATACCATGTCCTGCAATGACCTGCAACATTCGAGCCTTTCTCATCCCTCTCCTGGCGGTGCTTTCCCTCCCGTCCCTATTTGGACAAACAGCCAATCGTCCCGACCGCCTAGAGTGGTTTCGCGATCAGGGGTTCGGCCTTTTTATCCACTGGGGCGTCGATAGCCAGCTAGGCTCGGTGATCAGCCATTCGCTCGCCGGCGCTGATGAAGAATATGTCCAGCGGTTCTTTACCGAGCTTCCGAAAACCTTCGATCCCGACAAATTCGATCCCCGCGATTGGGCCGTGCTCGCGAAGCTGGCCGGAATCCGCTACGTGGTGTTCACCGCAAAGCATCACTCCGGATTCTGCATGTTCCGGACGTCCAGCACCAGCTTCGGCATCATGAACACGCCTTTCCACCGCGACATCGTCGGAGGAGTGCTGGACGCGTTTCGGGAGCAGGGCATTGCTCCCGGCCTGTATTTTTCACCCGACGATTTTCACTGGCTCCATGAGCACGGTATTCCCATCCAGCGCGGCACATCGGCCGTATCGCCGGAAGATAATCCCGGTCTCCTCAAATACGACCAATCGCAGGTTCGCGAGATGCTCACGCAATATGGACCCGTCGATGTGATCTTCTTCGACGGCCCGGCGGGCGGCCTGCGCGAGCTGGCGTGGAAGCTGCAGCCGAACATCGTCGTCACCCGCGGCGCTCTCGAAACACCTGAACAGTACGTTCCGGGAGTGCCGCTGAAAGGCGCGTGGGAGGCAAACCTCACAATGGGGACGCAGTGGCAATACAAGCCGACGAACGAGCATTACAAGTCTGGCTTTCAGTTGATTTCCACGCTGATTGAAACGCGAGCCAAGGGCGGCAATCTTCTGCTGAATGTGGGGCCAAAGCCCGATGGCGAACTCCCCATCGAACAGCAGGCTCGGTTACGCGAGATCGCGCTATGGATGTTCGTGAACGGCGAATCCATCTACGCCGTGCGGCCGTGGGTAATTACGAACGAGGACAATCTCTGGTTCACGAAAAAGAAGGATGCAAACACGATCTACGCTTTCGTCGTCGCCAACCCGCCTTGGAAATATGCCGAGTGGAAGAATTTTACGTTGCACTCGGTACGTGCGACAGACCAGACGAAGGTCAGCGTGCTGGGGCAAAACGGAAAGGTGCTCGAGTATCAGCCGAACGTTGTTCTCGAGACGACCTGGCGCCAGGAGAGCGACGGGTTGCACATCCGCGCGATGCGGGCACAGCGGCTTTACAACAATCGCGAATGGCCAGACCCCGTGGTGCTTAAGATTACGAATGTCGAGCCGGCCATGACGCCGCCCACGGTTGAGACGGGCGCCGCAGTCTGGAACGGTGCTGCCCATACCGCCACGTTGAGCGCGACGCTGACGGCCCTCGGGAAAGCGTCCTCCGTGGAAGTCGGATTCCAGTACCAGCACATTCGCGGACTCGACATCAACGAACGTAGCGAGTCCTGGCACGGTACGCCGCTACAGAAAATGACCACGCCTGGAAAATTTTCGGCAACCGTGGAAGGCTGGCGGCAGGGCGAGTCATACGCGTTCCGGGCCGTCGTGAAACACCCGCTTGTAACGATCTACGGAGACGATGTGAAAGTTACTGCGAAGTAGCCGGCTGCGGCAACGCCACGTAATATCCGGCTCGCGCGCTTACCACTGCTTTTCGATGCCTTTTACGTGCTTCCTTGGCGAGGCTTACCTGAATTGTTCGCAGAGTTCCGGGCGTGGCCGATGGCGCATGGTAGGTCAGCACGTACCGGCTGCGGATTTGGCCCAGCATCTCCGGAAAGATTTGGTCCGGATGTTCCGCATATTGAGCCTCGCCGCCGGTTTGCTTTGCGAGATCGAAAACGTCGTTCACCTCGAAACCGTCTTTCGGCGCGGGATGCTTGCGGGAGTCGGCATACTTGTGAATGACCTTCGACATTTCCGTGGGAATCACCAGGCCATAGACGACTGTGTTGGCGCGGTAGAGTTGGGCCACGACAGATGTCTTCGGCGCATTATACGAGAAGCCTAGATTATCGGTGATGACCACGATGGCCCGGCGCCGGCCCGAAACAGTTGGGTCGACGACTTGTTCTTTCCTCGCATAAGACATCAGGTATTCAGCGGTGTTTTGCATGGCGTCGTTAATATCGGTGCCGCCATCGACCGGGCCGCTTGTAGCCGCCCGCTTGATCGCATCCGTGACGCGGGCCATGTCGGCTGTCAACGGCTGCTCGACTTGCGTGGAGCCGCTGAATGCAACCACCGCGACGCGGTCGCCTTGCCTTAGCTGGCGCAGAGCCGTGTTCGCTATTTCCGCAAGCTCAGCAATCCATCGCTGCATGCTGCCGCTCGTATCGAGCAGAAGAACGACATCGAGCGGAACGGATTCCTGGCCAAACGAAACGATCGGCTGTTCCTCTCCTTCATCGAAGACAGCGAAATCGCTCGCCTGCAGGCCCGTCACAGATCGGTGATCCACGGTCACAGCGGCATCCACGTTGACATCGGTCACACCCGTGCGAAATGTGGGAGCTTGCCCGAGAGTCGCTACTGCCAAAGCGAAAACAACGGCGGCGGATTGCAAAACTCTGGCCATGGCCCCATCGTAATATGCGGCAAAGACCGGTCGATCACCCGGGTTTAAACTATTCTGATAACGAGTATTATGTCAACTTATTGCTGAAGATGGCCGAAACACCTGTCCCATAGCCTGCTCCACGGCGTCCGCCTGCATGAACCAGTTCCACACCTGCCCGCTCCGCAGATTTTCGGCGCTGAGCAATGTGATTCCCAAATCGATTCCCAGAACATCGGGAGAGACCCAGCGCGTCTGGGGATTGAAGGCATCTGCGAAGCCGTAACGTCCGTAGATTAAATCCCCGAAGCTCTCGCGCATGAAGCGCAGCGTCGGCAGACAAATATCTGGCGTGAACATCAGCGAACCAGCGGCGGCGCACGGCACGATTGTGCCGTCGAAATAGCGGCGTAACATCGCTCGCCCCCATGTTACATACCCGATATTGCTGTCTGAGGCCGTCACTCCCCACAGGTTCTCCGAAAAGCTTGGGTACAGGCTGCGGAGGCTCAAACAGAAAGCGCGGTGCGCGCGTGTAGCCGTCGTGGAATTATGAAAGTAATCGATTTCTAATGGCAGTCCATCTCTAACATTCTGAAGGTGTAACCAGGCCTGGGGAAACTGGTGGGTAAAGAGGGCGCCCCGCCCAATATAAGCATAATTCTGGAACGCGATTGGGTCTCTTCGAAACCGGTACCAGGTCGATGCCCGCAGCGGGTGCGTAGGAGAGCCGAGCGCCAGCAGATTCAGAATCACGTTCTCGCGATACGCGACCCAAGCGCTTCGCAGAAACCCGGTTTCGGGTTTCCACCCCATCCGCAAGCACTGCGTGGCAGGATCGAGCATCCATTGAAAATTCACTCGCTCGTAGATTGTCTGCGCGAGTTTTGGGATTTCCGAATCGAAACCGAAGCATTCCTGTGCCGTCAGAACGCCCGCCAGCAATAGCGCCGTGTCGATGGATGAGAGTTCGCAACTCCAAACGCGGTCTCCCGTGCTGCGATCGACAAAGTGATAAAACCAGCCGAAGCGTTGCGGTTGCTCGTACACAAAGTGCCGGAGCGTGGTGCGCACGCGATCGCGCACTTCATTTGGATTTTTCCAGCGCCGCTCAAATGCGACGCATAGAGCCGTTAGCCCGAAACCCGTCGCCGCCATACTTGCGACGTTCCGCGAGCGTCCCTTTCGCTGGGCACCGTTCGAGAGCGCGCGGTCAAGAACAAGTCCGGTCTTCGCATCCGCCTGCTCCCAGAAATACAGGAAGGCCCGGCGCGAGAGATCCTCGAGAAATGCGTGATCGGACGGGGTCAACTCATACGCGCCCATTGCGCAGGCAGGAAGCGCGACGGCCGATTGCAGAAAGGCTCGCCGCGATAGCGGGTTCATTTCATTGCGCGTCCTTTTGTTTCATCGATCCGCTTGTCGCATCCACTGAATAAAGGCGGCAATCTGTCGTCACCTCTTTGAATCGAAACCTCGGGTGAAAAAACAGCGCCGCTCGTACATCGCCGGTTCCTTCGACCAGGTTTGCGATCCAGACGCCGTCGGGTTGGCGTTCCTGCATAAGGTGGAACTCAAATCCTTTGTGGACGTTCGCAAACAATCCGCCCGCGATTTTCACATCGCGATCCGTTCTGACTCGCATCTCGACAACCTCGCCGCTTCTTTCATCGATCCATATTCGCCCCACCAAGGCTTTCACAAATCGTTCCTGAAGGTTGTCCGGATTCGTCTTCCGCTTTCCGCACTTGTTTCGGTTCGCTGTACTTCTTGATTTCCTTCTCCACACGCGTCTGTTCCTTCTTCTCGGCGGAGTCGCTGAGCGGCTTCCCATCCTTCTTCAGCAAATGGTCAATCTCCTGCCCGTTGACGTAAAAGCTTTCCGAAGTCTTCGACTCACGATCTTTAACCTCGCCGTGGGCATTTAGCTTCTCCAACTGATCTTGGACGTAACAGGAATAGCGTTCTCTCTCCTTTGCGGATGCCCTCTCGGTAGCGAGTACCCGCTGTTTTAGTTCCTTCGGCTGCGGCAGCGGATCGCTCTTCTTCGGAGCTTCGGCATGGGCCTGGACGCATAACATCACGAGCACTAACGGAAACAGGCCATGATTCATCCTCAATAAAATTGTATGGGAACGGCTACGCGAAGGCGCAAATCCACACCTTCGATTGGTTCGTCTTCTACACTGGGATTCGGGAATGGCGTCGCTGATGAGCATCGTTCGAACGTTCTCGTTGGTTCTGATGATCGCCGCTGTTGCGGGGCCGATCGCGATGGCCGGGTCGACGTTGCTGGTCCATGGCGAAGCTACCGTGGCGGTCGCGCCCGACGTGGCTCAGATCGATATCGGTGTGACAACGCAGGCGGCGTCTTCCGACGCAGCCACTGAGTTGAACCAAAAGCGTACGGCGGCGTTAGTGCAGCAATTGAAAACAGTTCTTCGTTCGACAAACATCAAGACCATCAATTTCTCGGTAAACCCTAGTTACCGCTATCCGAAAGAAGGAGGTCCACCGGCGATTACGGGTTATAGCGCGACGAACACCGTGCGTCTGGAACTCACGGATCTTTCCCTGCTTCGAAAACTGATTGAGCTTGCGACCCGATCCGGCGCCACCAGCATCAACCGGCTGCAGTTCGCACTTCGCGATGAAAAGGCTGCCCGCGGTGAGGCGTTAACCCAGGCTGCGGACCAGGCTCGCTCCAGCGCTCAGGCGCTCGCGAAGTCTCTTCAGTTGAATTTGGGTAAAGTCTTGCACGTGGAAGAGGTGCAGCCGGTCATCATCTCGCCCGCGCGTGAAATTGAAATCTCTTCCCTGAAAGACGAATCGAACAGCTCGGTTTCCCTTTCGCCGGGAAACATCCAAATACATGCCAGCATCAACGTCACGTACGAGACCTCAGAACGCTAAACCGACCTCGAAGTATTACGGCCGCTTCCTGGAAAGTATGTTTCAAGACTTGCGATTCGCGCTGCGAACGGCGCTGACCGGCGTTGTATTGGGACTGATTGCGGCCGTGGCACTCACTCCCGTGCTGTCGAGTTTTCTCTACGGAGTCACGGCGACCGACATTCCGACGTTTGCCGCCGTGTGCAGCTTATTCATCGCGGCGGTCTGCCTTGCGAGCCCGGTTCCGGCGCGCGGCCAAGGTGGACCCGATTGTGGCGCTGCGGCACGAGTAGGGGCAGCCGGACCGAAGATTCGGTCGGAGCTCTCTTGCGCCCTGATCTATGCTGAAGGGCGATGTCCAATAGCAAAGTTCTCGGACAGGCACTTCAACATTTCGCCAATCCGGATCGCCGCCAGGAATACTTTGACCTTTATTCCGATGACATTATTTTGCATGGATACCAAGGCATTGAACCTGGCATTGAAAACGTAAAGCGCTTTTATGGTGCTTTCTGGTCCGCATTTCCCGACGCTTCCGTTACAGCAGAGGACATCATCGAGCAAACCGACACACTAATTGTGCGTTACATAATTGTTGGAACACACAGGGGCGCGTTTATGGGCGTCCCCGCAACAGGAAGGCAAATTAGGCTCCCTGGGATTAGTATTCTGCACTTTAGAAATCACCGCTGTTTTGAAAGGTGGACCGCCTCTGACTCGCTTTCTCTCTTAGTTCAAATTGGCGGCTTTCCAACGAGAAGAGATTGACCTAGCGAAAAGATTAGGTCTAACAATCTCCGCCAAGCTCTACCGCTTCCCTGCTCCGCTGCCGATTTTGCTCAGGATGCGGTCTTGAATCCAATGCTCGTCCCACCACTCAATCGGATTGACTTGTATTCCATCGACCTGCATTGAGAAGTGCAAGTGATCGCCGCCGGCCATGCCGGTCTGTCCGCTCAAGCCCATTTGCTGCGACTTTTTAACCAAGTCGCCGGGCTTCACGTCGATGCGGCTCATGTGGCCGTAGATGGTCTGCAAGCCGTAGCCGTGATCGAGCACAATGCAGTTTCCGTATATACCGAGCCGGTCCGCCCAGACAACCTTGCCGCTGTTCGCCGCCAGAATGGGCATGTGCTGGGTGCTTGCCAGATCGAAACCCAGGTGTACTTCTTCGTCTACCTTCTTGCCGTTATAGATGTAACTGCGACGATCCGCAAAATAGGATTCGGTCTTCGTGGGAGGGCGGACAAACGGGCCGTTCCACAGCATTTCGTGCGCTGTTTTCAGGCGCATGTCGTAGAGCTGCTTGGAATTCTGCTTTCGCAGTTCGCGGTTGCAGTAGAGATAGCGCTCCAGCAGATCGCCGGGGAACTTGCCGTCAGGATCAATGTCGCTGACGATCTTCTCCATTAAGTGGTCGGTGAGCGTGATGGTGCTTTCGTGGAATTTCTTGGGGAAAATCTTGGTCCAGAAAGTCGCTGTCGCGCGATCGCCCGCGGCATTTTGCGCGAATACAACCGGCTCCGCGTCGCGCGGAAGATCCCATGGATAGGGAAAGAGCGAGAACCGGTGGTTACTGTTATCCGGCTGGCCGGGCATCGCATAGCTGGCGATCGTGTACGGGCCTACTTTGACGCCGGCCTGCGACCAAGAGCCGTTGATATCGAACGTGACAAGCTCAGAACCGCCCTGATTGATGTAATGCTGCGCGCCGTCGGCGGCGACGGACGGCTTATGCAAAACAACTTGAACGGGGTACGTTTTTCGGGTCCGTCCGCCGCGCAAGTCGTTCGACTTCGCTTCGAGGATCACCTGCGCCGAGCCCTCTTTCAAAAAATCAGCATTCTTATTTCCGATGTTGAAAGAATAAGCGCGCGCCGGCTGCTTCGATTTACTATCGTCCTCGAAGACAACTTTACTTTGGCCGTTCTGTTCGACGACCGCGCGAAATTGCTTGACGCCATTCGGGCCGCGAGCGGCCACCGTGACAGGCGTGGAGACTCCGATAAAAGCGATCGGATTTGGATTCGGTTCGAGAGTAACGCTCTTACCGAGAAACCAGACAACCAAAAACGCAAGGGCAACAAGAGCGACAACGATTGCAAGCAGACGTTTCAGCATTAAATTCCAACTTATGTTTTTACGACCCGGCGTCCCTCGATGCGGTAATTGCCGGTTAACACCCAGGCAATGGCTTCCGAGTAGATCCGGTGCTCTTCGACAAGAATGCGCGCGGACAGCGCTTCCGGCGTGTCCTCGTCCAAAACAGGAACGGCGGCCTGCATGAGGATCGGACCGCTATCAAGGTCCTCATCCACGAAATGAACCGTGCAGCCGGCAATCTTGACGCCGTGGGTCCATGCCTGATATTGGGCATCGAGGCCCGGGAAGGCCGGCAGAAGCGAGGGGTGAATGTTCAGAATGCGATTGCGGAATTGGTGGACGAAATGGCCGCTGAGCAGGCGCATATATCCGGCAAGGCATACAAAATCAACAGCGTGCTCGCGTAGGAGATCGACCACCCGCCGGTCGTAATTGTCACGGTCCATGCCCTTCGATTCGAGCGTTCCGCAGGGGAAGCCGAGTTCGCGGGCGCGGGCGAGCCCCGGCGCGCTGGCGCGATTCGAAAAAACGAAGCCAATTTCGCAGTCGAGCTTACCGCTGAGGGCGTTACCAGCGATGGCCTCGAAGTTCGAACCGCGGCCGGAGAGAAGGATGCCAAGACGCTGTTTCAACGCGGACCTCGGAGGCGGGCGAGGAGTGTTGAGAGCCTAGTGCCGCGTAGTCTTCCCACATTCGGATATTTGCTTGTGGGGCAGGCCCTTGGCCTGCGCCGGGTGCTCCGCCCGGCTTCTCGATTATTCAGTAACATCCGAAGAGCGCGGCTGGGAGCCGCGTGCAGACGGAGCGTCTGCCCCACCAAGTCCGGCCACGAACAAACGAACGCAATGGTCACAGGTAAGCCACCCGCCGTTGCTTCCGTCCTTTGAAGGCGACGACGCGCCCGATCTCGTGGCAGGGCTCTTTGAGCTTTTTCAAAATTTGCGACACGAACCCAATTTTTTTCGACGGCACGATCAAAACCATGCCCACGCCCAGGTTGAACGTGCGGCGGTAATCGTCGTCGGGCATTTGGCCGATGTCTTTCAGAAGTTCGAAGATCGGCTGCGAGGGCCAAGCGTTCGGATCGATCTCGACCCCGCAATTGAGCGGGAGTACCCGGGGCACATTGTCGGTAATCCCGCCTCCGGTGATGTGGGCCGCGGCCTTTAAAAGTTTGGCTTCGTGCAGGGCCTGAATTGGCTTCAAATACGACCGGTGTACCTTCAGAAGTTCGTCCGAAATGGATGACGCCAGTTCGGGTATCCGGCTTTCAGGCCGATAGCCCGCCACTTCGAAGAGCAGCTTACGAGCCAGCGAGTACCCGTTGGTGTGCATGCCCTGAGAGGGCAGCCCGAGGACCAGGTCTCCCGGAGCGACGTCTTGTCCAGTCAGCATTTTCTTCCGCTCGACGGCGCCCACAATGAACCCGGCAAGATCATATTCTCCCGGCGCGTACATGCCGGGCATCTCCGCCGTCTCCCCGCCAATGAGAGCGCAGCCGTTGTTTTTGCACCCTCTTGCCAAGCCGGAGACGACGCTTGCGCAAACGCCGGCATCGAGCTTACCTACTGCGAAATAATCGAGAAAGAAAAGCGGCCGGGCTCCCTGCACCGCGATGTCGTTCACGCAGTGGTTCACGAGGTCTTCGCCAATGGTGTCGTGCCGGCCCGTAGCAAAAGCAATTTTCAATTTCGTCCCGACGCCATCGGCGGAACTGACCAATACGGGATCCCGCCAGCCTTTCAACGAGTAGCCGGCGCCGAAGCTCCCAATAGAGGTCAGTACGTTCGGCGTCAGGGTCTTGGCAGCGTACTTCCTGATGAGTGAGACAGCTCGGTCCGCCTCGTCAATATTCACACCGGCATCTCGATAACGAATTTGTCTCGCCAAACAAATCAGTGTAACGGACCGGCACCTTATAGGAAATCATAAAGAAGGGCGGACTGAAATAAAGGTCCGCCCCCTCCGCCATTACTGCTGCGGAAATGTGTGGTCAGGGTTGTAACCGCCTCCCGAATCTTGATCGAGCTCCGCATCCCCGGCCTTTGTGGGGCCGAGCTTCGGAGCGCCAGCCGGCTTCGGCATGGTGAACTGCAGATTTGCCTGGTGCAACTCCATCACGTCTTTCAACTTGCCAGCCGTAACGGAGTTCCGACGGTTTTTGCTTGTCATGCCAAGACGGTAGCACCGGGCTGAGTAGATCGGATGCCAGCGTTCGCCGGCGCCCGGGAGCCGGATCCGACGCAAATATCTGGCAACTCGGGCTTTGCAGCGTTCATTTGGAAAAGCAAGAAATTTTCGAAAAGCTGTGACTGAATTTCGTTAAGAGGAAAACATCGTTTGCGGCGGCTCGGCTGGGTGGACCGGCTGCCCGCGGCCCGAATCGTTTGAAGAATGGCGTTGAGACGAGTGGCGGTGCGGCAAACACGAGTGTCTGCGCCACCAAGGCGAATAGGTGCGAATCGCTATTTAGTGACCGTTTGCGCCGTTTGCGGCCTTTCCGATGGCCCGCAGTTGACCCAGGAACGCATCGGGCAGAGTGCCATTCAACTGCACCGGGACATCCCAGGTGACCGCTCCGCCGTCATCCCAGATCTGTTTGCTGAAACTAACCGCTTGTTCGTTCGTCAAGCGAGGC
>JAICLJ010000228.1 GCA_025927575.1 Bryobacteraceae bacterium
GAACTCGACATTGGGTAACAGGGATGGCGTCGACAGGCAGACAGCCGTTTGCGAGATGAGCGCCGAGGATGCGGAAAGCCGCGATATTCAGTCCGGCGATTTGGTGCGTTTGTTCAATGATCGGGGGGAGTGCTACCTCACAGCCCGCATTGGCGGTTCCGTGCGGCCCGGTGTTGTGCGCACCCGCAGCACACGCTGGAATAAACGCTCCCCGAAAGGTTTGGGTATCAACCGGCTAACTTCGGACCGGCTCGCGGACATGGGGAGTGGCCCCACTTTCTACAGTTGCTTGGTACAAATAGAGGCATGTCCCGACGTCAACTGATCCGGCTTTCCTTGATACCAGCGCTATGCCTGCTGGCGGTTGCCTGCCGCAACAAGGGTCCGCAATCCACAGTGCGCATGGCAGACTTGCATACGGAGAGGCAGCTTCTTTCGGGCTTCTACGATCTTGAAGGAGGCGCCTGGCGCTGGACCGGGAAAGTATTCGAAGTTCAATTGGCCGTCCCGCCCGATGCCCGGAAGAACGGCGGCATCCTGACGCTACAAGGCACCATGACCCAGGAAGGTCTGGATAAGCGCGGGGATCAGGTGGCGCTCCGCTCAGCCATCGGCGCTGCTGATCTGCCGCCCATGACCATCTCCAAGGCCGGCGAGTTCGTCTATCGCGAGCCGGTTCCCGCAAGTGCGTTGGATTCTCCCACTATTACGGCAGACTTCCAAGTTGATAAGACGTTCAGGGCTAGCGGAGACGCTCGCAATCTTGGCGTGATTGCCACCGTAATCAGTCTGCACGCAAGGTAGCCTGGCCCGAGCAGTGGGCCGTCGGTTAGACCGACTCTGACGTGTGGCGCAATGTGCAGCATACAGCGCCACCAATACAATTCCTGTCGCTCGCCATATCGACATGTCGTGTCGCGATATCGTCCCGCCGCATCCGAAGGCACACGTCGGCCCGTAGTGTAATTTTTCTGAGAAGTTTTTTCCTCGACCCGTACCTATTGCTATCGGATATTTGTTGGCAATATCCGAAGGGCTGCGGTTGTGAACCGTTTGGTGAACGTCAGATACTCGGGATGATACCAGCTTTCCATTAGTACCCGCGTCGCTATACTCTTGCGTCTGATCCCGCAGCGGCCGATTGCAACAACGGTCGGCAGGTATCGATCTGGAAGGTGCGGAAATGTTAAGGTTTCGGCCCCGAGCCGCCGATGGAGGTCCAAGCGAGAATGCTTAATGGAAATCAATTATATCCGGCGGCAGGCAGAGGGCCGTTTGGTATGGTGCTTGAATTGCTTATCGTCCGTGGTATGATCTTGAGATCCCCCACGGAGTCTCTGCTAATTGGCAAAGCCAAGGAAGCTCGAGCTGCCGTCCAGACGTGCATTCACTCCAAAGAGGTTAGGCCTCCACACAGCCTGGTTACTTCGAAATTACTGGCTGATAGCGGGGCTTTTATACCACTCCGTTTTGTGGTACCGTTTTTGAACCCTTTGACCGCATCCTGCGTCTAAACGACAAGGTACAGACTGTTGGAGGTTTTTTATTGGGTAGTGACGTTTGAGAGAAGGAGAAATAAAAATGACGAAGACCGAACTGAACAAATTTAAGAAAATTTTAGAAGCAAAGCGGGAAGATCTGGAGCGCATCGTTAGAAAGCGTGACGCGATCACCATCGAGAAAAGCGCCGATGCACTAGACGAAGTCCAACATGCCTCCGAGCGCGAGTTGGCAATCCGCAATCTCGACCGTGAGTCTCAGCTCCTCCGCGCAGTGAGGTCGGCTCTCCGTCGCATCGATGAGGGTTCGTTCGGCATCTGCCTGCACTGTGAGGAAGAAATCAGTCCTAAGAGGCTGGCCGCTGTGCCATGGACTTCTTTGTGTATTCAATGCCAGGAACAGGCCGACAGGCATCGAGCAGAAGGTACAGAAGACGCGTTTGAAGAGATGCTCGTTAGCGCCGCTTAACATCGCACAACATCTCCACACCCCTCTCCATTCATATACCCGGCGCGTGATGCCCGAAACGGCTCACGCGCCAGTTTTTTATGGGTTGAAACCCGTTTACGGTCATCTCGCGGGAATCGTTCCACGGACGCGAAAGGTCTGACCTGCCGTATTAAAGTTAGTTCACTTCTGACGGGCGATAAACGCAACCAACCTGCCAGGATCTTGAGGCTCGCGCCGGTAGGAAAAAAAATCCAGAGCCTGGCAGAATGTGCACAATCCGGAATCGTAAATATGGTCTGCGGAGACTCCTGCTGACAGCAGAATCCGCCGGTTCGACTCCGCAAGATCAATCCGTTTAGGAATTAGAGTTTCAATACCGGACGGCCACTCCGGGAAAAACTCGTGGAACTGACGCGCCACATCGTTTCCCACTTCGTAGCAGCACTCTCGAATGCATGGCCCGATCGCCACGCGTAAATCGGCGGGGTTGGCGCCAAACTCCGCTCGTAATCGCTCGACTGTGCGGAGGGCGATTTTTGCTGCAGTGCCGCGCCAGCCTGCATGCACGGCCGCAACGCTGCGCAAACCCGCGTCGGCGATCAAAATCGGGACACAGTCGGCTGTTCGAACTCCAATTCGTTTGGCAAGCTCATTCGAGATCAGAGCGTCACCTGGCCGGCAGCGGTCTGTTAGTCCCTGCGCATTCCATACGTCCGCCGAGTGCACCTGGCGAAGTGTAATTAGGGGATGGCTCGCGAGACATTCCGAGGCGTCGCGAGTAGAGAAACCATGTTCAATCCAACCCAATGCTTCAAAGGGAATACATCGATAGATGCCGGCGCTGTCCTTTCGAAAATCAGGCGACTCGACAGCTTTGCCGCTCACCGAATGCTGACCAGCTCCTCGGCGCCCACCGGATGTTGTACCTGGGCAACCATCACCCGCCGCTTGAAATCTTCGAGCATGTCTTCCTGCAATCGGACATAGGTAGGTTTGCGTACGAGATGAGGGGTATTGTCGATTTTTTCCTGCAACTTCATAAGCGCGTAAAACAGGTTCTCCGGGCGGGGTGGACAACCCGTGACATATATGTCGACGGGAACGATCTTATCGACGCCCTGCAGTACCGAATACGTGTTGAACGGGCCGCCAACGCTCGAGCAGGCGCCCATCGAAATTACCCACTTCGGTTCGGGCATTTGTTCATAGATCCGCCGCAAAATGGGAGCCATCTTGAGCGTGACAGTTCCGGCCACGATCATCAGATCCGATTGCCGCGGACTCGGTCGAAACACCTCCGCTCCGAATCGCGCAATGTCGAAGCGCGAGGTCGTGGAAGCGATCATCTCAATAGCGCAGCACGCCAAGCCAAACGTCAGCGGCCACAGTGATGATTTCCTGGCCCAGTTGAAGACATAATCGACCGAGGTCGTGAGAAAATTGCGTTCGAATTGGTTCTGAATGAAGGGCATTGCCGAAGGCTGCTATGTCTCCAGTGTAACGCCCGAAGGCCCCGAATCCATATCGGGATGGCCGTGATTGCTCCTTTATGCGATGCTCACTCCACGCTTCGCCTGATCGAGACGGTACCATTCAAGCGTCAGTCGGAGACCCTGCTCGAAGCTGTATTGAGGCTCATGCCCCAGATCCCGTACCGCTGCGGTCACATCCGCTTGAGAGTCGCGGACATCTCCAGGCCGGTCTGGTCCGTACTTGGCAGGGAGGTCAACGCCTTCAATCGCTTGTAGAAGCGCCCAGGTCTCATTGAGCGTATAGCGATTGCCGTTGCCGGCATTGTAAACGTTGCCGGATACATTTGGCGCTGCCGATGCTTTCAATAGCAGGTTGACGACATCCTCTACGAAAGTGAAATCGCGGGATTGTTCTCCATCACCGAAAATAGTAGGTTTGCGGTGCTCCAGCAGACAGGTGAGAAATATCGACAAGACGCCCGAATAGACGCTGGTCGGATCCTGTCGCGGACCGAACACGTTAAAGAAACGCAACGAAACGGTTTCGATCCCGAAGCAGGCTGCGAAAACACTTGCATAATACTCGCCCAGCAACTTCTGCACGGCGTAAGGCGACTTGGGGCGGGGAACCATCGTCTCTACCTTTGGCAAGATCTCGGTATCTCCGTAGGCGGAAGACGAAGCGGCGTAAATCACGCGTCCCACCCCGCCTTGCGCGGCCGCGCGCAACACGTTAAATGTGCCATCGATATTGCTCTCGTGGCTGGGAACTGGATCCAGAATCGATTTGGGAACGGATGGAATGGCGGCCAGATGGAAGACGCGATCGGCGCCTGCCAAAATCGGAGCGATTTCCTGATACCGGCGGATGTCGGCAGTGTGCAGTGTAACCTGATCGCTAATCTCGTCCAGGTTTTCCCGTTTTCCAGTCGCAAAATTATCAATCGCTTCGACGCGATGGCCGGATCGCAATAAGCCGCGAACCAAGGCGGAGCCAATGAACCCGGCACCGCCAGTCACAATTGAACGCTTCATGTTTCTCCTCGTGGGTTGCGCAGCGCGAATGACGACGACCGCGGCTGCTTTGTGCGCTAACTATCGCTCTGACTTCAGGTGCTCGAGCGCTCCGTGAGCGATTGCCTCCGCTCCACGAGCGAAATCAAAGACCTCGAGCGAAACCCAATCCTTGTATTCTAAATCGGCCAAGGTCTTAAGTAGTTGGGAGAAGTCGTAATCCCCCGTACCCGGCTCGCGGCCGTCGATTTCATTGACATGGATATGCGCAATATAAGGGAAGAATCTGCGGATAAGCTCGGAGTGAGGAATCGTCTCGTCTGCGGCGTTATGTGTGTCGAACATGGTCCGAACGGCGGGACTGCCGATTTGTTCGACGATAGCGACGGCCTCGGCAAGAGTATTAATCACACTGCTCTGGTTTTTCGGTAGGGCCTCTACGAGGATTCGCACCCCTCGATCTGCCGCCTCCGGCGCTACCTTCGCCAACTCGCTCGCGAACAGTTGAGTGGCTTCGGCCGGCGGCATTCCGCCGACGGCGTTTCGTTGCTTGGGAGATCCGAAGACCATCACGCCGTTGTCGCCCATATCGCCGCACAGCTCGATGAGTCTGCGAATGTGCTCCCAGCTTTTCGCGCGAAGTAAAACATCGGGCGTTGTCACGTGAAGACCAGCTGGCGACACCATGAGCCAGTGCAAGCCCACGAAGGAGAGACCGGCATCGGCAATAGCCTGTTTGTAGGCGCGGCGCCGCTCTGCAGTGATCTGCTGAGGTGATTCAGCCAAGGTGAACGGAGCGATTTCGATTCCGTCATAGCCAATTCGCCGAATCGCCGTGCATGCCTGGCCGAACGGCGTTTTTTCAAAGACCTCGTTGCAGATAGAAAAACGAAACGGCGGTGCCATCGAACCCAGTGTAGCGAGGGCTCGAACGGGCGCCGCCGTTCGCCGGCTCAACGGGGGCGACTATTCAGCAGCGTCGAGCCGTGCGTGGGAATTAGGTGAGCCTAGATTTTGGAGGCTGCCCCGCGATGTGTGTCCGCTTGTTCCTTAGCCGCAGCCGCCCAATCATCAGCTTCTTTCTGTGCCTGTTCGCGAGTGATGCCGTAGCGTTCCTGGATCCGGCCCACTATCTGGTCTTTTTTGCCGCCCATGTAAGTTAAATCGTCATCTGTCAGCTTCGCCCACTGCTGTTTCGCCGAACCTTTCAACTGTTTCCATTTGCCTTCAACCTGATCCCAGTTCATAGTTCGTTTCTCCTTTTACCTCAGTGGCGGAGGCACGCTGAGCACCAACTGCGGGCCCTTTTGAAGTCAACGGCTTACAGTGCACGACGGAATTAAGTCGAGCAAACACCCGGAAAATCCTTCCCTCTGTGATACTCAAGGTTTGGACAAAATTCATGTGTAACGACGGTGTTTTGCTGGAAACCAATTTCTTCGACCTTCCGCTGCGGGCTCGGGGGAAGGTGCGCGATATCTACGAGTTGGACGGCGATCTTCTCTTCGTAGCCACGGACCGGATTTCCGCTTTCGATTGTATTCTCGGCAGCGGCATTCCTTGTAAAGGACGCGTTCTCACCCAGACGTCTCTCTTCTGGTTCGACTTCCTGAAAGACCTGATTCCTTCGCATGTAGTGACGGCGGATCTGCGAAAATATCCAGCGCGGCTGGCCACGCTTAACGTGTTCCTGGATGGCCGCTCCATGATTGTGAAAAAGGCGAAAATGATCGAGGTGGAATGCGTTGCGCGCGGTTATCTCTCGGGGTCGGCCTGGAAAGAGTATCAGGTCCAAGGAACGGTGTGCGGGATAAAGCTTGTGCCCGGCCTGCGAGAAAGCGAGCGGCTGCCGGAGCCGATTTTTACGCCGGCGACAAAGGCCCAGACCGGACATGATGAAAACGTGTCATTCGAGCAGATCGCTTTGACAATTGGAGCGGAATTGGCTGCGCGTTTGCGTGACCTCACGCTTGCGATTTATAACCGGGCAGCGGACTATGCGGCCGGTCGCGGATTGATCCTGGCGGATACGAAATTCGAATTCGGCTTTATCGGCGACGAGCTTGTATTGGCCGACGAGGCTTTGACGCCCGATTCCTCGCGGTACTGGCCGGCCGATGGGTATAAGCCGAGTGGTCCGCAACCCTCTTTCGATAAGCAGTACGTGCGCGACTATCTGGAAACCCTGAAGTGGAACAAGCGGCCCCCTGCGCCTACGCTGCCGGCGGACGTTGTTAGGAAAACGAGCGAGAAATATCAGGAAGCGTACCGGAGGCTTACCGGGAAGGTCTTATGAATTGGTTTGACGTGGTGCTTTCGATACTGATCCTTGCATCCGTATTATCAGGGCTGCGA
>JAICLJ010000307.1 GCA_025927575.1 Bryobacteraceae bacterium
CTTCTCGCGCGTATTGAAAAAGACGCGGACGCGCTATCGGAAAGCGAAGTGGAACTTGTGAAAATCGCGCTCGATGAACGGCTGGCCATCATTGGCAAGCATCCCTATTTCAACGCTCCAGATTGAGGCATCCGCCAGACGACGGCGACTGCCCATGGCTTCCCATTTGAACCTGCTGCTTGCCAATTCACCAGCGCCTTTCCTGGAGCGCACGGTTCTCGTTATGGACGGCTTAAGCAAGCCACCAGCCGCGCGGCTGCTTCGAACAAAGACCGTCAACTTCTTCGATTTGGAAGCCGAGGACCGCAAAGCGAAAATCCGCGTTTTCGCGGGGCTGCACCAATATACGGACACACCCCTTCGCGGCTACTATCTGGATGCGGGCGGGACGGCCGTGCTGCCGATGCGCGAGGACCTCTGTCAATTCTGCTTCCTGCGTACATTCTCGAACAGCCGTCTGTACGTGGCGCGCGAAGGCGATTCGTTGCTCCGGATCTATCAGGAGCAGCAGCTTGGCGGCGGAAGCGCCTCAGCCGTCGGGCATACCGGCAACATGCTAGACGAAGTTTCCTGGTGCGAGTGCTTGCAGCGCGACGTTGTCGGGCCCGTACAGGGAAACGCCCTTCTCTACAAGCGTCAGTCGGAGCCGTGGAGTCTGCTTGTCCAACAGATTGTTGGCGTCGAGGGCCGGGAACTGGTTCATCGCGTTGTCCAGCGGCCGCTGCAGTACTGAGGATACCGATGGGTTCATCTGCGCGCTCGAAACCTTCCCACTCTCGCGGCCTTATACTGATCGGCGCTTTCAAACTGCTGGAAGGGTGCCTGTTGATCGCGGTTGCAATCGGAGTGCTGGACCTGCTCCATCGGGATCTCGCCGTCGTGCTACTGCACTGGGTAGATGTTTTACGGGTGGATCCGGACAACAAATATATACAGTTGTTACTGGCAAAATCGTTCTCGGTGACTACACGGCAGTTGGCGGCGCTCAGTATAGGCACATTTTTTTATGCTGCGCTCCACTTTGGTGAAGGGACAGGCTTGTTGCTGCGGAAGCGTTGGGGCGAATATTTCACGGTGATCATCACCGGCGGTTTCATCCCGCTGGAGCTTTACGAGATCGTTCGCCGGTTTACCGTCATCAAGCTTTCCTTCCTGCTTATTAACATTGCGATTTTTGTATATGTATTGGCTATCCTGTTGTCGGCACGCCGGACGGAGGATGGTGCCGCTGCGCCTAAAGGCGAGCGGAATCCGGTTGCAGGAAGCATGTAACTTCGATTTTCTGCGACCGTCCCATTTAGTGGAGGAAGACTCCATGGCAGAAAATCAAGAACACGATGACAGAGCGAAGCTGGCGGAATTAATAAAGTCTTTCAGGTTCGTGATGCTGACGACGGTGGAGCACGATGGAAACCTGCACAGCCGGCCTATGACGATGCAGGATATCGAGTTCGATGGTGACCTGTGGTTTTTCACATCGGCAAACACTCCGAAGGCATGGGACGTGAATCGGAATCGCCAGGTAAACGTCAGCTTTGCCGATACGAACAAACAGACGTTCATCTCGGCATGCGGAGTCGCTTCGCTTGTCCGCGATCGTAAGAAGATGGAAGAACTTTGGAAGCCCACGTACGCTGCGTTCTTTCCTAAGGGTCTCGACGATTCCGAGCTCGCATTGCTAAAAGTTTCAGTTCACACTGCGGAGTATTGGGATGCGCCCGGCTCGGCGGTATCCAGGGCCTTCAATCTGGTGAAGGCAATCGCCAAAGGCGACCCGGCTCAGATGGGCAGGCATGGCAAAGTCGCAATGAAGTAAACACGCATTGCTTTGTGAAACTACGCGCGTTGCGTTGAAACGCGAAGGCACTTTATAAATCGTCCCGGTGATGGGCAGCGGATCAGTTTGATTCAGGAGCTGCCGGAGATGAAACTTCTGGCTTTCGTATCTCCATGCTCCGGATCAGGCCTTCCTCAATTACATAGATGTGTTGGATTATCTCGTCCGCTATGATGTTGCCGTCTTTATCGCGCACCACGGAATGGACGTCGACAACGGTTCTGTTCGAATCATCAGTGCTGAATCTTAAAGGTTTGACATTGGGATTGAGAGCGCTCCACTGGCGTGTCCAATATTCACGCACGGCATGGCGTCCATGAATGCGTCCTCCTTCCCAACCATTAGGCCAGTCAACGTCTAGGTGCATGACCGCGAGTACGGATTCGATGTCGCGTGCATTGAAACCGCCATACGCGGTGAGAAGTACCTCTTCGCCGGAGAGCATAGAACCGTTTTACCGCATACGTTTCGGTTAGCGGGAATCGCCGCAGCGCATGCACGTGCGCGACGCCTGACCCGAAACAGCAAAAAGCAGAATCGCCTCAGGCTACCGGCGCAGCTTCCAACTGCTGTAGCTTTTCCTGCAATTCTGCAATCAGCGCGGCGGAGGCATGCTGGCGGACCGGCAGTTTCAGAACGCCGGCGGGTGTGAATTGCGACCCTTCCGTGCGGCGCACCAGGTCCATAAGGCGCATCGGATCGACCCTCGACTGCATGTGGAATTTTACGTTTGCAAAGTTCTGGCGGCGATCGATGGATTCCACCCCGAGACGTTCAGCAAACGATTTCAGCACCGAGAAGCGCATAAGATCGCGGACCTCGGCGGGCGCGGCGCCGTAGCGATCCGAAAATTCTTCCAACACGCGTTGCGCCTGCTCCTCCGTTTGCAGATCCGCGATTCGCTTGTAAGCGCGCAGCCTCTGTGCATCCTCGGGAATATAGTTCGGCGGAATGCGAATATCGAGGCCGAGATTCAGCGATGCGTGGACTTCCAGCGGCACTTCCTCGCCCTTCAACTCCTGCACCGTTTCTTCGAGTAAACGGATGTACGTGTCGTAGCCGACCGCTTCAATGTGGCCGTGCTGCTCGCCGCCGAGCAGGTTGCCCGCGCCGCGCAGTTCAAGATCAAGGGCCGCAATCTTGAACCCGGCACCCAGATCGCTGAATTCCTTCAGCGCCGCCAGTCGCTTCCGAGCCACCTCAGTCAACTGGGTATCTGACGGAACCAGTAGGTAGGCGTAGGCGCGGCGGTTCGAGCGGCCCACGCGCCCGCGCAACTGGTACAACTCGCTCAAGCCGTAGCGTTCGGCATTCTCGACGAGCATTGTATTCGCCAGCGGAATATCGATGCCGTTTTCGACAATCGTCGTCGAGACAAACACGTC
>JAICLJ010000176.1 GCA_025927575.1 Bryobacteraceae bacterium
ACGCGGAACAAAGCTCGGCCATGCTGATGCCGATGGTCAGTGTGAACAACGTCACAATGGGCCATCCCAGCGTCATCTCCAGAGGGCCCCCCATCTGCAGTCCGTACCCGTAAAGCGTTACGGCGCCAGTCAGGATCGAAATGATGGAGAAAGAAATCGCGAAATTTGAGAACCCTCCCATATCGCGGAAGAGCTCTTGCGTGTAGCCGAAACGGCTCAGATCGTGTGAGTCGTTAGCGGCCATTCGATGAGTATAACGGGCGAAGAAGACAGAAGACAGGGGACACAAGACCGAAGGCGGGAGACACGGAATACATCTACTTGGCCGGTGTTGCCTTGTCTGCCGGCGTCGCGGCATATGTGCCGTTGTAGCCGCCGAATTGCCAATCGCCGATGAGCTTTCCGTCTCTCAGTTCGCCGGTGATTTTCAAGGTGTCCCGTTCGCCGCTTTCGTCGGAAGTATAAGGAAAGCTCAGAGCCAGCTTCCCGGCGCTAAACGTGCCGCTCACGTCCGCGGTTCCCCATTTGCCCGTCACCTTGTCGCCGTCCAACTGAAAGACCGCGTTCATCTCCCGGTCGCCGCCGGGAGTGTCCAGCACGAAATGCCATTTGCCTGAGATATCGGAGGCCGCCGCGGGATCGGCCCGCAGTGCGAGTGTCAAGCCCGCTAACGCAAACGCGAAGAGGAGGAGGTGCTTCATAAGAAATAGTGTCGCCGCTTTGAGGGGCTCGGATCATTGTAAGCAGTTGAGAGGGGAAAGGGAAGAGGCGGAATGCCGGGATTCCGGGGTGAAATCGCATAACGGCCCGAACTAAGAAACCGCATCGGAGGGACAGTAGGGTCGAGGCATGCCTCGGCCCTACAACAGGTTACGAATTTCTCGTGGGAGGTGATCTCGCGCGTTATCAAAGCCGCCTATTCATAACGCAGCGCGTCGATGGGATCGACGCGCGTGGCCCGGCGCGCCGGCAGCCAGACGGCAAACAGAGCGACCGCGCTCAGAATAAGGGGAACTATCGCGAACACGGTGGGATCCCAGCTTTTGACTCCGAACAGAAACGTAGCGATCAGGCGCGTGAGGCCAAACGAGGCCGCGATTCCGATCACTACTCCGATCAGTGCGAGCCGCATGCCCTGCACGATCACCATATTTCTGACATTGTGCGATTCGGCGCCGAGAGCCATTCGGATGCCGATCTCCTGTGTTCGCTGTTCCACTGAGTACGCCATCAGGCCGTAGATGCCGATCGCGGCCAGCAAAAGGGCTGAGCAGCCGAAGATCGTTAGAAGCACCATGTTGAAATCGGCACGCGCGGTCGATTGCACGACAATTTCATCCATGGAGCGCACGTGCGCCACCGGTAGTCCGCCGCTTGCCTCGCGGAGTTCCTTCTCGATGGCGGATGTCAAGGAATGCGGGGAAACACGAGTGCGGACGATCCACGCAATAGGCCCGATTCGGGCGTTGAGCGCGGTCACGCCATCGGGAACCTGCGCAACCGGGATGTACATCGTCGGACGAGGATTGCGATTCAAACCGCCATCACGCACATCGGCGACTACGCCGACGATCTGGCGCGCCGGTTCGTCAAACTCCGGACCAACGCCCTTGCCGATGACGATCCGATCCTTCAGAGGATCGGTCTTCGGCCAGTACTGATGGGCCATCGCCTGGTTGATGATGACGACGCCGGGAGCGTTGCCGTCATCGCGCAGGGTGAAAGCGCGGCCGCGCATCATGGGAATCTTGAAAACGTCGAAATAACGCGGCGAGACGGTCATCCATCCGCCGCCGCCGTGATAAGGGCCGTTTGTCAGCGGCCGGCCCAGAATCGTGAACGGAAGCCCGAAGCCGCCTTCAAGCGGCAGGCAGCAAGTCGTGCCCGCGGCCTCCACGCCGGGCAGGGACTCGATCCTCTGGATGCCGTCGCGGGCAAGTTGGGCGACACTCGCCGTCTTCTCGAAACGCGGGCCGGTCAGCGACATTTGCATGGTAAGCACGTTATGCGCGTTGAAGCCGGGATCTACACTGCGGAGAGCCAGGAACGTGCGGATCAGCAGCGCCGCTCCGATGAGCAATATGAGCGCCAGCGCCATTTCGCTGACGACAAGCACAGAGCGGGCCTTATTCTGCCGGAAACTCGTTCCGGTGCGCCCGCCGCTCTCTTTGAGCGTGGCGCTGAGGTCGGAACGCGTCGCTTCGAGCGCCGGAATCAGGCCGAATAAAATACCCGTCAGTAGCGCCACTGCGAGCGTGAACGCGAGAACGCGCCAATCGAGCGTGACGGCGGTGCCGTGTTCTCCGATGCGCGGAATGTTCCCCGGATTAATAGCAAGAAGCGCGCGCACGCCGACCATGCCAAGAGCCAGACCGAACGCGCCGCCTGCTAGCGAAAGCAAAACGCTTTCGGTGAGCAACTGGCGGATGATGCGCATGCGTCCGGCGCCCACAGCCGCCCGGATCGCGATCTCGCGTCTGCGCCCGCTTGCGCGAACCAACAATAAATTTGCCACGTTGGCGCACGCGATCAGCAGGACGAAGCTCACGGCCCCGATCAGCACGAACAGCGACGACCGGACGTCGCTGACAATCGCGTCTTGCAGCTTTTGGACGCCAAAGCCGTCCTTCGGGCCGAGGACACCAGGGTATCTACGCCGGAACTGATTGGCTGCCAGTTGCATCTGCGCATTCGCCATGCCGAGCGTCACACCGGGCTTCAGGCGTGCGGCGGCGATGAAATAGTGGGCCTGGTCGTTGCTGTTCGGGTCGAACTGAAAAGGAAGCCAGAGGTCGGCGGGCGGATCGGTCGCGAAACTGGACGCGAGAATGCCCACCACCGTATACGGCTGATTTCCGAGCGAGATGGCTCTCCCGACAATGCCCGGATCGCCGCCGAAGCGCCGTTTCCAGAGTCCGTTGCTAAGCACGACGGCATGGCCGCCGTTCGGGCGGTCTTCTTCCGCCGTAAACGTGCGTCCCGCTGCTACCTCGGCTCCGAAAAGCCGGAAATAGTCTTTGGTGACGTGTATGCCCTGGACCTGCTCCGGAAATGCGCCGCCGGTCAGATTGAGGCCGGGACCCCCGAAATCGTAAGCTGCGACTTCCTGAAAAACCTGGGTCTGCTGCTTCCAGATGTTGAACTTCGTCACCGACGCGCCCGGACCTGAACCTTGGGGAGAAGTCAGCAGGAACTGGACAATGCGGTCGGGATCGGGATAGGTCAGCGGCTTCAGCAGGACTGCGTTGACCACCGAGAAAATGGCGGTGTTGGCTCCGATGCCAAGGGCTAGGGCAGCGATAGCCGCGATGGTGAACGCGGGACTCCGCCGAAACATGCGGACGGAATGCAGGATATCTTTGAGAAAAGCTTCCATAGATTTTGTCCGCGCCGGTACTTACGGACCCGGCGTGCGAGGATCCTTGTGAGGGAGTAGACGACGGCTGAACAAAGAAGTTCCGGCGGGTATCGGGTTCTTATCGAGTTCGACCGCGGCGAGCTAATCAGGGAGTGCTTCCGTGAGCATCCCCCGCTACAGTCCAAAGTAGGGAATGAATCGCTGGAGAGTAATGATCGACGCGCCTCTTTTGTTCGCGAGTAAGTCGTACATCACATCTGGATTCCGGGAAACGTGATCTCGCCGCTCCGAGCTTTCTCGAAACCGCTGCTCCTTTTCGTTGCGGCAATCATCGCGGCGAGGCCTGCGTCTCCACAATCGCAGACCGGTAGCGCAGTCCCGGGCACGCCGGGCGGGCAAACGGATGCAACAACCTGGCTTCAGCCCGTCGAAGAACTAAATCGCAGCCTGCCGCCGTGGCTACAGTTCGGCGGCGATTACCGTTTACGACTGGAAGGACAGAACGGAATCAAATTCGGTGAAACGGACGATTCGTATCTTTTGGGCCGCCTGCGGCTCAACCTGTCAATAAAGCCCTCCCGATGGTTCAGCCTTTTTGGAGAGACCCAGGACTCGCGCATCTTCTTCAACCAGCACTTACCCAGCGGCTTGCCGTATCAGAATACCTGGGACATCCGCCAGGCGTATGCCGAGTTTGGCAGTTCGACCGAGGGCTGGATTGACGTAATTATAGGCCGCCAGGTGCTCGGTTTCGGAAAACAGCGCTTGATCGGACCTTCGGATTGGTCGAACACCGGTAGAACCTTCGATGCGGTACGGGTAGACCTACATCAGTCCGGGTACAAGATCAGTTTGTTTGCCTCCTCGGTAGTGACCGGAGGCGAAGGCGTTATCGATCATCACGTGCAGGGCAACAACCTGCACGGGATCTATTCCACGTTCTCTCACCTGGTCCCCAGGGCCACTGTGGAACCCTACGTTCTCTGGCGCCTTACGCCGCCTGGACAAGCGTTTACTCAAGATCCCGCGCCCGGCGCTTTGAACGAGGTAACCACAGGATTCCGCTGGGCTGGCAAGATCCCGGAGGATTTTGACTATGAGGTAAAGATGGCTAGGCAGTCGGGATCACTCGGCTTAAAATCGATCGCCGCCTGGGCAGGCCATTGGGAATTGGGCAAAATTTTTCGCAATCGCCGGGCGTCTCCGAGGCTGTTGGCGGCAGTGAATTACGCTTCCGGCACGCGCGATCCGAATAGTGGGAAGTGGGGAACGTTCGATCAGCTTTATCCTTCATCACACGATAAACTCGGCTTGGCGGATCAGGTGGGCTGGAGAAACGTAGAACAATTTCGCTTAGGCGTCGAAGAAAAAGCCGGGAAGAAATGGAAATTGAGGCAGACCTATGAAGATTTCTGGCTTGCAAGCATGGGTGACGGCCTCTACAACAGTTCGGGCAAGCTTGTAATCCCGGCGTCGGCCGGGGCGACGAGCCGGCACATCGGACGGGAGATCGATGCAAGTGCCGAGTATCAGCCGAATCGGGCAATAACGTTCGGATTCGGCTACGCGCGCCTGTTCGCAGGACAATTTCTCGAACAGACGAGTGGAGGGAAGGATTACAACTATCCGTTTGTATATGGCGCCTACCGATTCTGAGCGCAGGGAAACCAAACGTCGTCTCGCCAGCTTTATCTCATCAACGATTGAATTAGCAACGTCGCGCCGGTGGCCACCAGGCCGATGTGGACATACCTGAGAAAGGCCTCTCCGCGCAGCAGGCGCTGGTTCATTACTCTGCCAAGTAATATCGCCGCAAACACAACAGGCAGCGAGACGAGATAGTAATGCGTTACGCTCGGAACCCATAGGCCGGCGAGCCAATAGCCGGCCATGCCGATGATGCTGGCGGGCAAAAAGTACGCTTGCAAAGTTGCCCGGAAGTGCTGCGCGGACCAGCGGCGCATGGCTCCGTAGATGACGAGCGGCGGCCCGTTCATCCCGTAAGCGCCTCCAAGAATGCCGGCCCAGAACCCGCAACCGAGAAGCCAAATTCGATTGTCGTCTTTCAGCTCCGGCGGCTTACGTCCGAGCAATGAATAAACTGAGAACGCCAGAATAATGATTCCCAACGCTGCCTTTACAGCCTGTTGATGGCCGCTGGTCAGCAGCAAAAGGCCCAGAGGAATACCGAAGAGCGTAGAAACCACGAGCCACCCCGCGCTGTGGAAATGAATTTTGCGCCAGTCTTGCGCGACGACCACGCCGGCGACCGTAATCGACAACAGCACGGCCAGCGGAGCGGCAATCTCGACCGGAACGCGCAAGGCGAGCAGCGGGACGGCAATCAGCGCTTCTCCAAATCCAAATGCGGAACGAATGAAGGTAGCGGCAAACACGATCAGCAGGATGTAGAGAGTCGTAGCTTCAATCACGATTTCCACTTAGCGGCCAGCGGGATCGAAGGCGGCGGCTGTCGGGCCATTCATACATCTTAGGGTTCTCGGCTCCCGATGGCGTCGGCTAGCGCAGGCCAAGGCTGATGAGAAGAAGCGCGAATGCCACGATCAAGCCACCAGTCCGAAACCAATGGTAGTGGTCCCAGCGGCGTTCCTGCGATCTCCAGTCGTCGGGAAGCTTGTTCGGCATCTCGGTAACCGGCTGCCGGTAGTGGCTCAATTAGAAATTCGCGCCAGTTGACAACCGATTTAGGGGGTTGTCAAGCTAGTATCAGATGCCAAACCGCTCAAGCAGCAGAGCCGAGTTCTTCGGGTACACGCTAACAACAAAAAGGGACGAACATTCGGACGTAGCGGGCGGGCGCTGGTGGCGATCAGAAGTATATTACGGTTCGAATTTTCCAGTTCCCGACGCGATAGCCATGGTTCCATGGATTTCACAAACCGAAGCAGAGAAGCATGCTGAGACGACGGCGCGAGAACATGCCAAAGCTGCTGGGAATGAATTACCTGGCGAAGCGAAGCCTTCGTGGAGGGCTAAGTAGTGCCAAACCGCTCAAGCAACCGGGGCAAGGGCAAGCCGGACGCGAACGAGCTTGCTTTCAGCATCGTTCAGCAAGCAACCGGACAAGCCGAGAAGCCCCATGAATCGAAAAAGAATCCCGCTGCGGTGAGCCTGGGGCGGCTGGGTGGTTTGAAAGGCGGGAAAGCGCGGGCGGAGAAACTGTCGGCGGCTAAGCGGAAGGCGATTGCGAAGAAAGCGGCTGAGGCACGCTGGAAGTCGTAGTGTTCTCGTCGCCAAAATCAAGCATCAGTGTTCGGTTGTAAGCCGGAACTGCGCGGTCCAGAGCTTGGTGGAATGCGTTCCAATCTCCATCGCCAAAGCCCCTAGCAAGAAATGTCACGCCCTTAAGGTGAAAGTCCAATGCCGGAATGCCAATCTCTTCCGTCAGCCATTGGTGCAGCCGGTGATTCTTTCCACCGCGCGCTAACTGCTCAGCTTTTTTTCGCTTCAACTCTTCCGTCAGGCCAGGGCCGATACGATCATAGACCACATCGATTGTGATCTTTGCAAGTATGTAAGGCCTCTTTGACGAATGTGGATTGTAGTGCAAGCCTTTCAGCCGGCACATTTGCTGGTAGAACTCACTTGAGAATCGCGATGCCCATTTTGCAAGTTCGGCATCGATATATTGATTGAGGATTTCCTGAAGAGCCTTGCGGTCTCGTACTTCCTGATAACCAGTCGCTTCGTCGACCAGAGCCGCAATGCCCACATGCGCCAAGGCACGCATGACAATATCTGAGGCAGTGATGATGTCTTTGTACCTGTCTGGCTGCTTGCCAGAATTAGCAATACTTTGGTCTCGAAGCTTTAAGTAAACCTCGCAGGTTTTAGGGAGAAGATTGGCATCATACCCAACACCTTTCCCTCCGCTCTTCGTGCGATAAAAAATTGGCTTTGTCGACGAGCGCAACTCGTCTGAAATCAGTGGCTGCAAAGTATCTGCTTTAAGAAAAAAGGGCAATGCATCCGCAGTGCTCAAAACACCAGTTCCAGCTTTCGGAGATCGTGCTCTACCCAGTAGCCGTAAAAAAGTAGCCTGGGTAATTATTCGTCGACCATCCTTCAAAACGGCCGCTGACACCGTTTTCTCACCCAGGGGAAACTCGCCTTCATGAGTTGCCTCCGGAATATCTCCGAGCCATCGTGCCGATGCTCCTTTTCGAGCAATCGCCTTTCGTTCTTCGGCAGACAGTTTTTGAGCGCGTGCTATTCCACCTTTAGCGCGGCCAATAACTTCTGAATTCATAAGCACCGGAGATTGGTCGACATCACGTTGGTCGACATCAGCCGTACCGCCCTTCTTGTCATCGGCATTCATGCTTGCATTCTATTCCAGCAAGCAGTATGCTTGCAAGTGAAAATTTAAAATGCTTGCATCTTGACATTGCGTGACCGCTCAAGCATAATATCAATATGAACGTACTCGATACCGAACGCCGCTCTCAGGTAATTGCTGCCCTAGTTGAGGGCAATTCAATCCGCTCGGTATCGCGTATGACGGGTGTGGCGCGGAACACGGTCATGAGCTTATTGGTTGCGGCTGGTGCTGCCTGTGCCGAATACCAGGACAAAGCGCTTCGAAATCTACCCTGCAAGCACGTTCAGTGCGATGAAATCTGGTCATTCTGCTATGGCAAAGACAAGAACCTCCCCGAAGACAAGCGGGGTGTGTTTGGCTACGGCAGCGTGTGGACGTGGACGGCCCTGGATGCCGATACGAAGCTCATTTGCTCGTGGATGGTAGGCAACCGCGATGCGTTGGCGGCCCGCGAGTTCATTCAGGATCTTGCCGGTCGGCTCGATAACCGCATTCAGCTAACAACGGACGGCCACACTGCCTATCTGGAGGCCGTTGATGAAGCATTCGGCAGCGGTATCGACTACGCCATGCTAATTAAGCTGTACGGGGAAGATCTTCAAGGCGAGACGCGCTACAGCCCTGCCGCTTGCATCGGCACGAAAACGCGAGTTGTTGCCGGCAACCCGAACCAGAAGCACGTTAGCACGAGCTATGTTGAACGCCAGAATCTAACGATGCGGATGCACATGCGCCGTTTTACTCGGTTGACGAATGGCTTCTCAAAGAAGATCGAGAATCATGTGGCGGCAATTTCGCTCCACTTCATGTACTACAACTTCGTGCGAATTCACCAAACCCTTCGCATCACGCCCGCGATGGCCGCCGGGGTGACGGATCGGGTTTGGGAGATATCAGATATCGTGCGCTTGCTGGACGACTCAGAGAAGGTCAATTACCAAGATGACGCACACTACGGTCCGGCACTGGGGTATGACCCGCAGGCGGGACGGAGGTGATTGAGCATTCTGCAAAAAGCTTTGTCTCAGACGAAAGCAAAAGGGTTCGGGTGACGGCCCGAACCCTCACGATCTTCGTTGAAAGCTGGGCCTACATCGTCTGATTCGACGATTTCAGTCCTGCAATCACATTTTAGTGCTAAGATGTTTCGGAGTCAAGGCTAAACTACCTGGGATCTAGGGATTACAGCAATAAAATGCATTTCGTCTACATCGACGATTCTGGGGATGAGAAGGTGTACGGGTATTCGGCTCTGTGTATTCCGGCTGATGAGTTCAGGGCCATTTTGATAAGCGTCAAAGGATTTAGGCGGAGGCTAAGGCAAAGCGACGGTATCTATATAAATCGCGAGTTTCATGCTGTGGATTTTGTTGCTGGTCGTGGACGGTTAGGGAGGACCGCGATAACAAAATGGCGACGGCGCGAACTTTTCGCGGACACCCTTAGCCTCGTTACCACCCTCCCAGGAGTTCGATTGTTCAATGCTTTCGGCACCCGTGATGGTAAGCTTCAACTCCTTGAGCGCCTAGTGAACCGAATCAATCGGAACATGAAGGAATGCCAAAGCAAAGCCGTGTTGATCTTCGATGAAGGCGAAGAACGCACGTATACAAGACTTGTGCGAAAAATGGGGGTCTTCAACCCCATCAAAAGTATGTATCGCTGTTGGGAGGATGGCAACGAAACGAAGAATATACCTATCGAGCACGTCATCGAAGATCCTACTTTTCGTAGGTCCAAGCAGTCCTACTTCATCCAACTAGCTGATTTTTGCGGCTACTCACTCCTGCAAAAAGAGCGCCCGACCACAAATTTGAAGAAAGCGCGCTTGCGGTTGCATGAATGCTTCGACATTCTTAGACCGATCTGTGTTCGTGAAGCGAACCAATCTGATCCATTTGGAATTGTTAGATAAGGCTCGATTCGCACTATCCCATGCTCAAATTGAGCCACCACCCGGCTGCCCGCGCGTTTGACACCTGCATTTACAATCAGGTAGGATGAATTGTTTCGAGTTTTCGAGATAGAAAGAACAAGTCTGTCCATGCGTAC
>JAICLJ010000063.1 GCA_025927575.1 Bryobacteraceae bacterium
TCAATCGAGCTTTCCCTCAACTGATTTTGCCACCCGTATGAAAGCGGGCAGCTACGAAGCGTCTGTAACGCTTGCCGCCGGTTTGGCCGGGTTTGCGATTGCCGGCCGCCTGGTCGGCGTGTGGCTCAGCGCTGGATTCGCAATTGAAGCTGAAATTCTATATCTCGCCGGCGTCTTCCTCGATCTCGCTCTTCTGCGATGGTTGGGAAGCATCGGCTTCGTCTTCTCGCTCGCCCGCCTGGCCGCCCACGATGCAAACTCGGAACAGGTTTTCTCCGTAGCGGATTCGAAATTCATTCGTTCGTGGACGCCCGTCGCGCTCTTCCACGCAGCTCTCTTTTACATAAACCGGCTATTACGAAAGCCAAACGTTATCTATTCTTCCTTAGCGGCGGCTCTCGTTGCCGGCGTCCTCGCCCAGGAATTGCCGGGACGTTTCATCGGGACCGGATGGCTCGTCTTTGCGGCTGTCCTTTTTGAAATCGGTCTTCGCAAATTGCAAAGCGAATTCAGATTTCAAGCCTATGTTCTGGCGGCCGGCGGCGTCATCGCCGGCATCTCTTTTCACCTTCTAAGGGCATGGGCCCACCCCTGGATTCCGCTCGCCTGTGCGCTGGTTCTGGTTTACGCTCTGATGCTGCGCCGTCGGTTCGCACCGGCGCTGCCGAACACAGAACAGAAGTTGTTTGATATGGCTGCCGGCGCCGCAGCCACCGCATTAGCATTGCTGCTGGTTTGGCGTTTAGCTCCGGAGCATTACAAGGGAGTGTTTTCGTGTATCTTGGCGCTCGTGTTATTCGAACTGGGCGCACAGCGCCTGCCGGCCGTTCTTGCCCGTTTCTCGTATATCACGATGGCTATCGCTTCCGTCATCGTGATCGGCGAAGGATCTACGCACTTCTCAAAGCCCGCTCCAGACTACGTTTGGATTTCGTGCGCGGGCGCAGCGCTTTGTCTTTACTTTTTCTCCGAACGGGCTGGGAAAAATCAGGGTTTAGTTCAGGTGCCGGCATCGAGCACCGCTTTGCTATTTAAGCTTTGTGCCCTGTGGATTCTTCTCCCGGATGTTGCAGTTGCTCCTGTGTGGGCCGCGCTCGCAGTTGCGCTTTTCACGTTGGGTTTACGCCGGAATTTGTCCCACGAACGCTGGCAGGGGTACCTCGTCATGATAGCTGCGATCTTGAGTGCATGGGCGGCGAATTTCCACGCTGCGGCGGCGATTGTGGTGTTCGCCTGCTATCTCGCGCAATTCCTTTCGCCGCGGGAAGGGGTCCATTTCTCAAAAGGCTGGTTGGGATATGCCGAGAAATACCCGAGGGTATTCTGGTCGCTACTAGGCGCTGTTTCGTTGACAGCACTGCTCTGGCGCCAATTTTCAAGTGGTCTCTTGACAACCGTGTGGGGCATCGAAGGGCTGACAATTTTGATTGCGGGCTTTCCTTTGCGAGAACGCATTTTGCGCCTCGAAGGACTGGCAATACTGCTTGTCTGCATTCTTAAGCTTTTTCTATTCGATCTTCGTAATCTGGAGACGGTTTATCGGATTCTGTCTTTCATCGCGCTCGGTCTCATTCTTTTAGGAGTCTCGTCGATTTATACGCGATTCCGCGAGCAATTGAAACGGTATCTGTAAGCATCCAGGCCAGTGCACGCCGATAAGCCGCCTCCTGAAACCGCTACCATGAAAATGAAAGACGCTTCCGGATGCAGGATTTCAAACTCATTGTGAATGGGACCGAAACCACGGTCTCGGCGGATCCTTCAGCCTCGCTGCTTTCGGTGCTGCGTGAGCAGTTGCATCTGACTGGGTCCAAGTATGCGTGCGGAGAGGCGCAATGCGGCGCTTGCACGGTACTCGTCGGAGGCGAAGCGGCCCGTTCCTGCGTATTTCCGGTCCGTGATGTGGGCCAACATGACGTCCAGACGATTGAAGGCCTGTCAAACGGCGCTCATCTTCACGCTGTCCAGCAGGCGTTTCTTGACGCCTCCGCATTCCAATGCGGCTTCTGCACGCCGGGAATGATTATGGCATCGGTTGCGCTGCTCAACCGGAACCCGAAACCGAGCGTCGAGGAAGTTCGGACGGGATTGGCTCCCAACGTGTGCCGGTGCGGCGCCTATTCGCGCATCATCAAAGCGGTTCGCGCAGCCTCCCAGCAGGTGAGCGGAAATGCATGAACAGACAGATGGCTTCAGCGAGTGCCAACTAGAACAACTCGAACTGGGCAGCGACATCACTCGCCGCGAAGCAGCGAAGCGGCTGCAAGCCGGAATCCTCTTTCTGTTTACGTTTCGAAGAGGTGTGGAAGGCCAATCCGCCGGGGATAAAGATTCGCTTCTGTCATCGCGCTTGCACGTGGGCGAAGATGGCTCCATCACAGTACTGACCGGCAAAGTGGAGTGCGGCCAAGGCATTCGAACGACTCTGACCCAGGCAGCGGCTGAAGAACTGCACATTGCGCCCGCGCGCGTGCGGCTGATTATGGGTGACACCGCGCTTGTACCCGATGACGGTGGGACATGGGGCAGCCTGACTACGCCCCAGACCATGCCCGTGATCCGGCAGGCGTGTGCCTCACTGCGCGAATACTTTTGCCGGTACGCTGCTCAGCAATGGGGGATGGATGCCAGCGAGATTCATATTTCGAACGGAAGTATTCGACACGCGGACGGACGTACGCTCCGCTATCAGGATCTGATCAGAAACAAGGCATTGTCTACGCCTACGGGCTCCAGCGCTCAATTGACAGCCCCGCCCAAGTGGACTGTTTGCGGAACTCCGCTGCCTGCAGTAAATGGGCCTGCAATCGTCCGCGGCGCGCTGAAGTATTCATCCGATCTGCAACCTGATGCGATGCTTCACGGGCAGGTGGTCCGGCCTCCGAACTACCGTTGCCGGTTACTTTCTTACGATGCTTCGACGGCAGCCAAACTCCCGGGAGTGAAGATTGTCCATCAGGGCGATTTCCTCGGCGCGATTGCGCCAACCAAGCAGGCCGCGGCTACCGCGGCGCGCGCAATTGAAGTTCGCTGGAGCAGCGAGCAACTGGGCGACCCGGATACATTGTTTTCCGATTTGAAGCGCAATGCGAAACCTCCAGATGCCAAAGCCGGCGGCCGGTATCCGGCACTGATCGAAGCAGGGTCCGTCGAACAAAGCCTATCTCGCAGCAGCCATCGGCACAAATCGGGCTATCAAATCCGGTACATCGCTCACGTTCCCCTCGAAGCGCGAACGGCTGTCGCGGAGTGGCGCGGTGACGAGCTTACCGTTCACTGCGGAACGCAAGCGCCATTCCCGGTGCGCGACGAAATTGCCAAGGCCTTTCAACTCTCGCCGGAACGCGTGCGTATCGTCGTTTCCGACACGGGCGCTGGTTATGGAGGGAAGCATAATTCGGAATGCGAACTGGAAGCGGCCCGGCTGGCTCGCAATGCGGGTAAGCCCGTGCGCCTTGCATGGTCGAGAGAAGACGAATTCGAGCGGTCGTATTGCCGTCCGGCTGCCTTAATGGAAGTGGAAACCGGCTTCGATTCGGAGGGCAAACTCCAGGCCTGGGACTTTCACAACTACAACGGCGGAGCCGCTTCGCTAACGCCGCCCTATCGAATTGCCAACGTTCGCTCTGCCTATCACGCATCGATCTCGCCGTTGCGACAGGGCTCGTACCGTTCACTGGCGGCGGTGGGCAACGCCTTTGCACGCGAATCTCACATGGATGAGATAGCCGCAGCAATGAAATTAGACCCGCTTGAACTACGATTGCGCAACCTGGAGGACCCGCGGATGCGCACGGTTATCGAGCGCGCGGCGGAGCGATTTGGATGGGGCCGGGCTCACAGTGGAAATGGAGTTGGTTACGGGCTGGCGTGCAACCTGGAAAAGGGCGGCCATCTTGCCCTTTTGACGGAGCTTGAAGTGGACGGCGCGCAGGTGCGACTGAGGCGCATGGTGGCGGCGTTTGACGCGGGCGCCACTGTGAATCCCGATATTCTAAGCAACCAGGTTGAAGGGGCCATTGTTCAGGGCATCGGGGGAGCGCTGTTTGAACAGCTAAAGTTCGACAGCAATCGCATCACAAACGGCAAACTGTCCGAATATCGCGTGCCGCGATTTACCGACGTTCCCGAAATCGACGTGATCCTGATCGACCGGCGCGATGTACCATCGGCAGGCGCCGGAGAATCGCCCATTACGACGACAGCTCCCTCGATCGCTTCGGCGATTTACGCCGCGAGCGGCAAACGCATCCGCCAACTGCCGATGTTGCCGGCGCTCGAGAGCTGAAAGCACCCCGGCGATTTGTATTATCATTGAGGGCCGAAGCTGATGCCGTGCCTGGCGGGCGGAAGAGCTTGTAACCACATCGGCTAAGGCCCTTGCTTTTCGGACAGTGAGGACGGTCATCGCTCGCAGCGCCAGTGGCTGCGGTTGAACACGCGGAGATCGTGTTCACCGAATTCGCGATAATGCCCCTGGCTGTCGGCTGATGCAATCTGTCACGGAGGAGCGTGAAATACATGAAAACAACGCCTCAAATCAGGCTTGCTCTTGTGTTTTTGAGTTCAATTGCGTTGCTTCCCGCTCAGCCAGCGAACGCGTCGGGTGGCGATCGTTCAATCCTTCCGGCGATAAAGCAGATTGAACCCTTCATCGAGAAAGGCATGCAGAAGACCGGCGTGCCGGGAGTCGCCGTGGCGATCGTTTATCGGGATAAGGTCGTGTACCTGAAGGGGTTTGGCGTTCGCAAGGCCGGACAGCCCGCGCGCATCAATCCGGACACTGTTTTCCAGCTGGCATCGCTATCGAAACCGATAGCCTCCACGATAGTGGCCAACCTTGTCGGCAGGCGAGAGGTCAAGTGGGATGACAGGATTATCGATCTGGATCCGGGGTTCAAGTTATCCAATCCCGATGTGACGCGGCGGTTGACGATCCGCGATCTCTTGTCTCATCGCAGCGGTTTACCGACTTCTTCCGGAGACGTGCTCGAAGACCTTGGATTCTCACGTCCCGAGGTACTGCATCGAATGCGCCTGCTGCCCCTGGTTGGGGAATTTAGAAAGCACTATGAGTACAGCAACTTCGGATATACCGAAGGCGCCATTGCCGCTTCGAAAGGAGTGCACGAGCGGTGGGAGGATCTTGCCGGGGAGCGCCTCTTTAAACCATTGGGAATGACGTCTACCAGCTATCGCTGGTCCGATTACCGGGATGCCATCGACAAGGCCTCAATCCATGTCATTGTCGACGGAAAGGCTATTGCCCGCTATCAACGAGATCCGGACGCCGAAGCGCCGGCTGGAGCGGCTAGTTCTTCAGTGCGGGATCTTGCGCAATGGTTGCGCCTGCAACTAGCCGGCGGCACCTGGAATGGCAAAGAAATTGTGGCTGCTGAGGCGTTGAAAGAGACTCACTCCCCGCAAATCGCGACGGGTAAAGATCACGTTACGGGCGGAACCTCATATTACGGCCTGGGATGGAACGTAAACCACGATTTGTCCGGCAAACTGATTCTCAGCCATAGCGGCGCTTTCTTTCTAGGCGCCGCCACGGCAGTCAGGCTCTCACCATCCGACCAGCTTGGAATCGTGGTACTTACTAATGCATTGCCGATCGGATTGCCAGAGGCGATCACGAGTACATTTTTCGACTTGTACAAAAATGGAAAGCCAACGCAGGATTGGCTCACTATATTCGGCCAACTCTTTAAGGCCATGATCGACCAGGATAATAACGCCAGTACCGACTATTCCAAGCTGACTCCGCCCGCATCTCCGGCTCCCAGCGGGCCTTTGTCTGCCTACGTGGGAACTTACCGGAATGATTACTACGGCAACATTGAAATCAGCGAAGAACGCGGGTCGCTATGGCTTCGTCTGCCGGCTAACGGCGCGCTCTACACTCTCACGCATTGGGATGGCAAAACCTTCACTTACCGATATGAAGCCGAGCAGTCTATCGGCGCGCGGGGAGTCAAATTTACTCTGAACGGCGTCCCTCACGTGCTGATTGAGAACCTGGCGCTCGAAGGTAACGGAGTTTTCACTCGGACGGCCCAATGATTTGGGAGCGCCCCCTGGCGCCATTACCCGAAAGCGCGACAAGAATGTCGATACTGCAGTGGTTTCGACTTGCGCCATACAAAATCATGCTCCGTGCCTGAGTCTTCATTTATATGATGGAAGAAGTGGCGCCTTGAGAACCCTCCAAACACTAGAAATTTCAAAATCGTACAACGGTAGGCGCGTGGTCGATAATGTGTCGGTCCGCGTCGAACAGGGCGAAGTGGTAGGCTTGCTTGGCCCAAACGGCGCTGGAAAAACCACGTCGTTCTACGTCATAGTCGGACTGATCAGCCCCGATGCCGGCTGTGTTCTTCTCGATGAAGAAGAAATCACGAAGCTCCCCATGTATCAGCGGGCCCGCAAGGGCGTCAGCTATCTTCCGCAGGAAGCGTCGGTTTTCCGCAAGCTGACCGTGGAAGACAACCTGATGGCGATTCTCCAGACGCTGCCCATCAGCGGCCGCGAGCGCCGGGAGCGCATGGTGCGCCTGATCTCTCAGCTTGGCCTTGAAACCGTACGCCACAGCAAGGGCTACATGCTTTCGGGCGGCGAACGGAGGCGTGTCGAGATCGCCCGCTCACTGGTGCTCGAACCGAGTTTCCTGCTGCTGGACGAGCCATTCTCCGGCATCGACCCCATCCAAGTCTTGGAATTGCAGCGGATCATCGGCGATCTGAAGCACTCCGGCATCGGCATTCTGATTACCGATCACAACGTCCGTGAGACGCTCGCAGTCACGGACCGCGCCTATATCATCAGCAGTGGGCGCATCTTCCGCTCTGGATCGCCGGATTCACTCGGGAACGACCCGGAGGTGAAGCGCGTCTATCTCGGCGAAAGCTTTTATTTTCCGCCCAGTCTAATGAGTTAAATCGCACATTCGGATCGGGAACGAAGCGAACACGCTGGCAAACGAACCGGATTGCCAGTCTACGGATTTGTGTATGGCGAAGCACCCTCAATCCGGGGCGACTCAGAAAAAAGCTAAGGCGGTTGGGCCGGGAATAGGCCCTCTCCGGTGTTAAACTGAGGCACATGAGTTCGCTTTCGCAACGCTTGCAATTAGGAGTCCAGCAAAAGCAAATACTCACGCCCGGCCTCGTTCAGATGGTCACGGTGCTCCAACTCAACCGGATGGAGCTGAAGGACATGATCGTGAACGAGATTGTCGAGAACCCGGTACTCGAGGAAGCTGCGGAGCGCGGCGACGAGTTGACGCCTGAAGAGGTTCAGGAGCTTTTAGAACGCGAGCGGCAGTCTGAGCCGGCCGACCAGGCGATCCTTGAGAACGTGCGGCAAGAGCAGTCGTTCTCGGAGCAGTTATTCCAGGAGGATGGCGAGAGGGCTCCCGAGTCTCCGGCCGAGTATACGGCGAGCGAGATTCCGCAAGCGGCGCCGGCGGAAGAGGCGCCCAAGCAAGAGACTGACCCTTTCGCCGAAATTGATTTCGGATCGTTCTTCGACGATTATCTCGACCCCGGATTCAAGAGCCCGGCGGGCGAATCCATCGAAAAGCCGTCATTCGAAACCTTCCTCTCCTCTCCGGTTACCCTGAGCGACCATCTGCAAACCCAGCTTTCCGTAATGGTTCTTGCCGACCGCACTCGCGATGCGGCGAACGCCATCATCGGCAATCTGGAAGAAAGCGGCTATCTGATGACACCATTGGATGAAATTGCCGCTTCCGAGGGACTGACAGCGGCGGATATGCGGGCTGGCCTGAAGGCAGTGCAGTCGCTCGACCCGACCGGCGTCGGAGCGGCAAGCTTGCAAGAATGCCTGCTACTGCAACTCGAGGCGCGGGGCGGGCGGGACGGTGTGGCCTGGAGAGTCGTACAGGACGGTTTGAAGCTGCTGGAAACCCGGCAACTCCAGCAACTCGCCAAGGTCTTGGGCCGCCCGATAGAGCACATCCATATCGCGGTGGACGTTATTCGCCATCTGGACCCGGCGCCGGGCCTGCGCTATTCGAGCGGCGGCGCAAAGCTGGTCGAGCCAGATGTCTACATCACAAAAGATGGCGATGATTACCTCATCTCTTTAAATGAGGACGACGTTCCGCAGTTGCGCCTGAACGGCGAGTACAAACGGATGCTCGACCGGGAGCAGGAGCCGAACAAAGATGTTCGAAATTATGTAAAAGAACGTTATGCTTCCGCCCTGCAACTCATCAAGAATATTGAGCAGCGGAAGCAGACGATCCTCCGGGTGTGCCACTCGATCGTGCGCCGCCAAACTGATTTTCTCGAATATGGCATCGATCAACTCAAACCAATGATGATCAAAGAAGTGGCCGAAGAAATCGGCGTTCATCCATCCACGGTAAGCCGGGCTGTGTCGAGCAAGTACGTACATACCCCTCAAGGCGTCTTCGAGCTGCGCTATTTCTTCTCCGAAGCGGTTCAGGGGCCTTCCGGCAGCGCAACTCCCTTGCTGATTCTGAAACGGCGTGTGAAGAAGATGATTCAAGAAGAAAATTCCCAACAGCCATTGACGGACGAGCAGATAACCGCCCGCCTGCAAAGCGAAGGTATTCAGGTCACCCGGCGCACTGTCGCCAAATATCGGGAGGACATGAAAATACCTTCTACACATCAGCGCCGCGTCCGCGCATAATAATCCCACGGGAAAGAGCTTTCCGCGAGCCGCGCCCTGTCCAGCGGCTTGCTTATTGGAGGGAAAGATGAAGGTCACCTATACCGGAAAGACCAAAGACTTCACTCCTCAGATTGAGAAGAAAGTCGAAGAGAAGCTTGCCAAGCTGGCGAAAATGATCGAGCAGCGAGGCGAGAAAGAAGCTCACGTCTGCCACCGCCAGGAGCGGCACCTGCACAAAGTAGATATCAAAACGATGTTCTACGACCACACCTTGCTTGGGGTGGGCGAGGATGCCGACATTATGATGGCCGTTTGCCAGGCCATCGAAAAGCTGGAAAAGCAGATCGTGAAGCTGCGCAGCCGCTGGCGAGATACTCATCGGGACCCGAAAACCACCCGGGCCCAGAAGGAATCGCTCGAGGAGATAGCTCCGGTGGAAGCAGCCGGGGTTCCCGCCGCCGCGGCTATGCCCGCGAACGGAAAGTCAGCCCGACCGAAGGTATACCGGGTGGATAACAACAACGGCCACAAACCGATGACGCTCGAAGAAGCCATCCTCGAAATGGAATCGAACGCCGACTATTTCGTCTATCAGGATCTCGACCGCAGCCGGCTTTCCGTATTGCTGCGCCGCCGCGACGGCCACTTCGATCTGATCGAAGCGTAAGGCCCTGCCGGCTCGTCCGCCCGGAGAATGGAACTGACGTCTGCCGCGGGTTGTAGCAGTGTGTACCGCGCGGGCCGAGCCTTGGCTTCGAGCGTATAGTTTTACCTGGCAAACCGAGAACAAGCCTGTAGACCGACCGCTGAAGCCTGCCAGAAAAGTGGCAACCCACTGGCGGCAAACGATTTGCTTCGTTACAATCGATGGAGTTCGCGCCGTTCCCCAACGATGAGCGATCCAGAGGCGCCACAATCCGCTGACACTGACGTTCCGGACAAGCTGTACTTTCGGATCGGTGAAGTAGCCCGCCTCGCCGGCATCAAGCCGTACGTAGTGCGCTTTTGGGAAACGGAATTCTCCGGACTCGGCCCGAGAAAGTCCGGCACGGGCCATCGCCTGTACAGGCGTAAGGACGTCGAACTGGTGCTCGAAATCAAGCGCCTGCTTTACGAGAAGCGCTACACGATTGAGGGCGCTCGCAAGTACCTGCAGGACCGCACGAGGCCGGTCACGTCCAAAACCGCGCCGAAGCTGCACGTTCAAGGCGAATTATTCGTCGGGAACTCAGCCTTATATCAAGAAATCCGGCGTGAGTTGACTCAGATTCTGGACATTTTTCAGAACCCGAGCGAGAAGACCAAATAATACGGGTTTGCCTGCCCCACGCTCGTTCTTTGCTCAAGAACGCGCCCAAAACCCCGATAACTAGAGAGACGGGCAGGCTAAATGATACATCTGACACGCATAAATCATGTTCCGCTCGTGTTGAACTCGGACCTGATTGAACATATTGAAACGACGCCGGATACGGTCGTCAGCCTGACGACCGGGCAGAAGCTGCTGGTGCTGGAATCGCCCGATGAAATCATCGGGCGCGTGGTTCAGTTCCGGCGCGCCGTTGTCGCTCAGCCGTTCCCGGTTTCGCGGAAGATCCCCGCGGAGACCGCCTATCCGCTGGCTGTGTTTCACCGGCCGGGAGAACCGGAAAGCAGCAAGAGCAGAAGAGGGGAATGACATGGTCGGCGACAAAACAGGAAGTATGCGGCCGGATTTCGCCACTTTTGTGGGAATCATGCTTTCAGTCTGCGGAATCGTCGGCGGCCTGATTCTGGAGAAGGGCAGCGTCAAGGATATCGTTCAGTACACGGCTGCCCTTATTGTCGGAGGCGGCACGGCGGGGGCGGTATTGGTCACCTGTTCATTAAAGAACGTGATTTCGGCCATGGCTCACCTGAAAGGCGTCTTCTTCGAGCGGTCGATGGATCCGGCGTGGCTGATGGAGGAGATCATCATGTACGCTACGAAGGCCCGAAAACAAGGCATTGTGTCATTGGAACAGGAGGCGGAGCACACGTCAGACCCGTTCCTTCGGAAGGCGATTAACCTTGCCGTGGACGGCACGGACCTTGAAGAATTGAAAAGCATGATGGAGCTCGAGATCGAGCAGGAAGAGCAGTACGCCGAGGACGCGGCGAAAGTATGGGAGAGCGGTGGAGGCTATTCGCCAACCATCGGTATCATCGGCGCCATTCTCGGCCTAATTCAGGTAATGAAGAACCTGCAGAACATCGGCGAAGTAGGACATGGCATCGCAGTCGCTTTCGTGGCGACGGTGTACGGAGTGGCGGTCGCCAACCTCTTTCTGCTTCCAGCGGCCTCGAAGATTCGCGCGCGAGCCGCGGTGGACAGCAGACTGCACGAACTTGCGCTCGAGGGCGTAGTGGGCATGGTGGAAGGCTCCAACCCGAAGATGATTCGCGCGAAGCTGGAAGCCTACCTGCATGGCGCGAAGCAGGGCTCGCAAAACCGGCGGCAGGAACGCGCAGCGGCCTAAGCGGATCAGCCATGGCGCGACGGACTAAAAAGCACCCTCCACACGCGAACCACGAGCGATGGATTGTCTCCTATGCCGACTTCGTCACGCTTCTGTTTGCCTTCTTCGTCGTGATGTTTGCCACCGCGAACGCGGACCGGGGCAAAGCCGGCAGGGTGGCAGAAGCTGTGAGGGCCGCGCTCGATCAAGGGCGGGTTTCGAAAATCGTGCGGGCGCTGAGCGAGACGCCGGGGAAGGCAAAAGGTAAACAAGAATCGAGCGCCATGTCCCAAATGGCTAGTTCAAACACGGAACGCGATCTCACTCCTGACAAGGAACAGCACGCTGCGCGGATGGCTCAGGCGCTGCTGGAATTGCTGCCGTCGATGGAACTGCTCGAGAAGGAGCTGAAGCCGGAGATACAAAAGGGAACGGTCGAGCTGCACATGGAGCCGCGTGGCCTCGCGATTAGCTTCAAGCAGGCCGCGTTCTTCGACTCGGGGAGCGCCGCGTTGAAGCAATCGGGCCTTCCGACAATCGCCAAAGTGGGAATAGCCCTACTTAAGGTGCCCAATGAGGTGCGGCTCGAGGGGCACACGGACGATATTCCGATTCACAACGACCGGTTTAGAAGCAATTGGGACTTGTCGGCCGCGCGCGCGATTGCGGTTCTTGAAGTTCTGGACGGGAATTTCCACGTGCCGCCTTCCCGAATGGCGGTTGCAGGCTACGCGGATGTCGCTCCGATTGCGAGCAATCAGAGTGCGGAAGGGCGCGCGCGGAATAGGCGCGTGGATGTCGTGATTTTGAGCCAACTAGGGGCTTTGGCTGAACCGGCGCAGGGCGGGAACGGGGCAGTTCCGAAGCTTTAAGAAGCCGTCACAAAGCGGGATGCCCGCTGGGCAGAGCCCGAGCGCCGTTAGCGCTTCTTCCGGACCAGGCGTTTCGCTTTCCGAACGATCGGCGCGGTCGCGAAAGCCTCTTCGACCAGATGCTGCTGCTGTTCGACATGCACTCTGTGAGCGCCGGTAGCCGGGCTGGCTGCGGCCGGCCGGCCAACGAATTTGAGCGAGCGGCGGCATCGCTCAATCAAATCCTGCAATTGTTCTTCGACGAAATACCAGGCGCCCATGTTTTCAGGTTCTTCCTGAACCCAATAGATCTCGACGTTCTCGGGGTAGCGGCGAAGAATATCGGCTAGCAGTTGCGACGGGAAAGGATAGAGCTGTTCCAGCCGGATAATCGCGACATCGCTGCCGCCAATCTCCTCGCGCTTAGCGAGCAGATCATAGTAGACCTTGCCGGAACAGAGCAGAATTCGGCGGACGTTCCCGCCGACGATGTGGGAATCGCCAATCACCTCCTGGAAGGCGCCGCTGGTCAAATCGCCTATTTTGGCCGTCGCCTTTGGATGCCGCAGCAAGGATTTAGGAGTAAACACCACCAGGGGCTTGCGGATGCCGCGCCTGTCCGGGCCACCATACATTTGCCGCCGCAGCAGGTGGAAATATTGGCCGGGCGTCGTACAGTTGCAAACTTGCAGATTGTTTTCCGCACAAAGCTGGAGGAAGCGCTCGATACGCGCGCTCGAATGCTCCGGCCCCTGCCCCTCGAAACCGTGAGGCAGCAGCAAGACGAGGCCGCTCGGCTGATTCCATTTCACTTCGGCGGAAGCGACAAATTGGTCGATGATAATTTGTGCGCCGTTGGCGAAATCGCCAAACTGCGCCTCCCACAGCACAAGCGTAAGGGGATCGGCAACGCTGTAGCCGAATTCGAAGCCCATCACAGCGAATTCGCTCAGCAGGCTATCGACGGACTCGAATTTCGCCGCGTTTGGCAGGTGTTTCAGCGGAAGATAGCCCTCGCCGGTTTCAGTATCGTAGAACTCGAGATGGCGCTGCGTAAAGGTGCCACGGGTGCTATCCTCGCCACTCAATCGCACCGGCGTGCCATCCATAACCAAGCTGCCGAACGCAATGGTTTCAGCAAAGCCCCAGTCGATATGATCACCGTTCAGCGCCTCGCGCCTGCGACTCAGGAGAGCCTTCAATTTAGGATGAAGATGGAAGCTTTCGGGGAGGGCGGTACAACTTTCGATAACCGTCTTGAGCGTCGCGAAATCGATAGCGGTTGTGGGAATCGGCTGGTGTACCTGCTCTTCCGGAACTTCCGCGAACTCTTCATAAACGTACTGTTCGCGATTCTTTTTCGCTTGATCGTAGACCTCGTTGAGCCGTGACGAAACCCCGGCGCGTATGCCGTCAACCTGCTCTTGGGCAACGACTTTCTCGCGCAAAAGACGCTCGGCATATTGCTTCGCCGCAGTCGGCGTGTTCTTGATCCTGCGATACATCACCGGCTGCGTGTAGCTCGGGTCGTCGGCCTCGTTGTGCCCGAAACGCCGGTAGCCGATCAGATCGACGACGACATCTCTCTTGAATTCCTGCCGGTAATCGTAAGCCAGGTTCGCCGCCCGGATGCAGGCCTCGGCGTCGTCGGCATTCACGTGCAGGATAGGCGCCTGAACCGATCGCGCAATATCGGTGCAATAGACGCTGCTTCGCCCGTCCATGGGATTCGTCGTGAAGCCGATCTGGTTATTAATGACGATATGAACCGTGCCGCCGGTGGTATAGCCATCGAGCTGTGAAAGCTGTAGAACCTCGGCCACGACACCCTGCCCCACGAACGCAGCGTCGCCGTGTATCAATATCGGGATGACCCGTTCTCGCTTGGTGTCGCCCAAACGATCCTGCTTCGGCCGGACCAAGCCCTCGACGACGGGGCTCACGGCCTCGAGGTGACTGGGGTTAAACGCGACGGAGACAACAATCTCCTTGCCCTGCGACGAGCGGTGGATACCGCTCGCGCCGAGATGGTACTTCACGTCGCCCGATCCTTGAACACTATCCGGGTCGGGTTCTCCTTCGAATTCGGAGAACACTTGAACCATCGATTTACCAACCACGTTGGCGAGCACGTTCAGCCGCCCGCGATGCGCCATTCCAATGACGGTTTCGTGGGCGTTCTCATTCGCGGCGCGATCCAAAATTTCATCCAGAACCGCGATAGTCGATTCTCCGCCATCGAGACCGAACCGCTTCTGGCCGATAAACCGGCGCTGCAGAAAATGCTCAAATTCCTCCGCCTCAATCAGGCGGTTCAGCGTGCGAATTTTCGTAGATTCATCGAGCGGCCATAAATTCATGGTCGCTTCCATCCGGTCCTGCAACCATTGCTTCTGCACCGGATCCTGAATGTGCATATACTCGACGCCCATAGAGGCGCAGTATGTCTGCCGCAGGCGGTCAAGGATTTCGCGCAGCGTTTCATACGCCTGCATGTACGATGCGATCGCGCCGCTCGGGGCCTTCACGGCTCCCGCGAGAAACGGACGGTCCAAATCCCAAATCGAAAGGCCGTACGAGGACGGGTCGAGTTCGGGATGGTAGCCCGGCTCGGCGCCCAACGGATTGGTGTTCGCGATCAGATGGCCGCGCACCCGGTATGCGTTGATCAGTTGAATGACCGCCGCTTCTTTGGCGACGTCGGCGTTCAGCGCTGAATGACGCTGTGGGTTGATTTGTTGATCGGACTGCCACTTGATCGGAAGATAGGGGATCTTCAGGTCACGGAAGAGCTGATGGTAGAAATTCTCCTCGCCCATCAGCAGTTGCTGAAGTTTGCCGAGAAAAGAGCCGGACTCGGCACCTTGTATGATGCGATGATCGTAGGTGCACGTCGCTATCAGCACCTTCGAAATCCCGAGCATCGCCCGCGTTTCGCCGCTGGTGGCGGCGAACTCGGCGGGATATTCCATTGCTCCGGTTGCGATGATGGCGCCCTGACCCGGCATCAGGCGCGGCACGCTTGCGAAGGTTCCCACCGTCCCGGGATTTGTCAACGAAATGGTGGTGCCCTGAAAATCAGCAACCTGCAATTTGTTCGTGCGTGCCCGGGCCACGATTTCGTCATAGGCCTCTACAAACTGCGCAAAGCTCATGCCATCGGCGTTCTTAATGTTCGGCACCATTAGCGAACGCGATCCATCTTTTCCGAGGACATCGACCGCAAGGCCGATGTTTACGTTGTTGCGAACGACGCGGAACGGCTGCCCTTCGTTCTCGGCGAACGCATAATTTAGAGACGGGTGGCTCTTTAGGGCGCGGACAATGGCCCAGGCGATGATATGCGTGAAGCTGAGTTTGCCTTTGCCCTGCAATGCCCGCTGCTTGTTGATGATGTTCCGGTTTTCTTCGACAACCCGAACAGGAATCTGCCGTTGAGAGGTCGCGACCGGAATCGAAAGGCTCGCAGCCATGTTCTCGGCGATTCGAGCCGCGGCGCCCCGCAGAGGGACAAGTTGTTCGCCTGGGCCAACCAGGGTCCCTTCCTGTTTTGCTGGAGCCTTTGAGGTGGCTACAACAGCCTTGGTTGTGGCAGGCGTAGTCTCCGGAACGGGAGACGGCGGGGTCGGAACGGGGGGTGCGGCAGGCTGAGCTGCTTGCGCCGCTTCGGGAGCAACATCGGACGTGGCGGGTGCGGCTGGCTGCGGCTCCCGGGTAACACCATCGGAAGCGGCCGGCGCGGCGTCCTGAGGATTCTGGACCGCGGCTACGCCGCCATTGCTGGAGGAATTCTGAAAGAATTCGGTCCAACCCTGGTCCACACTCTTTCGATCGAATTGATATTGATGATAAAGCTCGTCTTCCAGCCAGCTATTGATACCCAACGCGGGGTCTGTCGATTGAGACATGAGAATATTTCAGGAATTGTGAGAACCGTCGTAACATGTGCCTGCGCGATGCAAGCCGGGCACATCTTCTAAGTTGTGGTTTATATTCCCTGCTTTCATCATAGCGAAATTGCGACGATCCGCAGGCTTTCCGCCAACGCAAATTTCAGCCATGACATGCGCTGTGCAGAGCCAGTTCGAGCTCATCCTTGCTTAAATCGGTGCTGATGAAGAGTTCCTGACGAGCTCCCGCGCTTAGAGCGATGGCTTTCCACCCATTCGTGACCGGCACTGTAATCCGTACGTTCGGCAGGCCGCGAGCGTTCCTCACCGGACGAATTACGCCGGGGATGACAGAGCGAATGCCGGGGCTATCGCGCAGCAGCCGTTCAAGCACCGGCCGCAGTCCATCGATGATGCTGTGCTCAATCTTCAGCTTGCCCTGTTCGGCGCGCAATCTCATACAGATCAGGTTAGCGGCAGGTTACCCTTCCTGGAAGACGGCTTTACTTAAATCGTTTTTTATATTGAATATCGACCCCGAACAGGCCATTTTCATCACGAATGGCAACCAGCGAATATTCGCGATTCAGAGCCCATTCAAGGCGAAAGATCTGTTCAGCAGTGCGCGAAAGGTTCGTTACGTAAGTAATGGTGACTTGTCTGGATATCGGCTGTTCGAGCGTGAGGCGGGCCTGCGGCACGTCTTCCACTCCTTGCAGCATGGGGTCGATTTTCAGGTGTGTCACGCCGAAGAACCGCTGCAATCTACTTGAATTGGGCGAAATAGCGGACCCGAGGAGATCACTTGCTCCCGCGGCAAGTAGGGGCGCTTGCGCTGAACCCTGGCTGCCGAACAATGTTGATGACTGGCCGGGCGTTCTGCCGGTCGCCAGCAGCGCGATTATGTCACTCGATTGAAGCGGCGGGTCTGAGCGATAGCTGACGTTGAGCTTGTCCATCGCACCGGTAATGGTGATATTTACGGTGACGCCGCGCGCTTGGGTCTGCAGGTCGAGATCGAGAGTCGGTTCAATCTTCACCGGATTAGAGAAATTGACTTCGCCGCGATTGATCGTGTATTTGTTTCCGAATAGCTGGATTTGACCTTCATTCAACGAGACGCTCCCGAGCAACGCCGGCCGGTCCGGTGTACCCCGTAAGCGAAGGTTGATTTCCGCTTCGACATTGCGCCCGAGCGACGTGGCTAACTCCAGACTGGGTGCGCTCTCGACGTCAATTTCCAGACGGACGTTCTGCAAGAACGCGTTGCCGTTCGTTGGGTCCAACCCTGCCGTGAGACTTTCGGCGAAGAGGTTCCCTACGTCGGTGTTGGGGTTGAACGCCGCCTTTGTGACCGTGACATCTCCGGAAAAAAGGCTCTTTTGACTGGTTCCCGTGTAGTGCAGGTCCGCATTGAAAGTGACGCTGACGCCGTTGTGCCGCAACCGTACGTCGCTGGCGTTTGCCTCCAGGCGATAAAGCATCGAAGCGCCGCCGCCAAAAGTTGCGAAACCGGTCATCGCGATTTTTCCTCCGCCGGTTTCGGCGGTCAGATTTTGAATGGTGGCGCGGTCGCGGTTGAAATGAATGACGCCGTTTGCATGATTAAGCCCGTTCGGAAAGGTTTCAGAACTGAAGGACGCATCCCGCACCTCAAGGGAGCCTTCTACCGCTGGATTTATCAGCGCCCCTGCCACCGACGCGTGGACATTGGCTATGCCTGCAGATCGCAGATTCGGATCGAGGAGACGCAAAATCTGCAGATTGATGGCGCCATCCACAGCCACACTAGCGGATGACTCGCTATTCAGGGCGATGCTGCCTTTCGCATCGAGCTTTGTGTTATTTCCGGTGAATTCCGCCGAGTGTATGTTTGCGACGCGATTTTCGATATCGATCAGGATGGGTTGGGAGTTGCGCAAAACCAGATCCGCCGCATTGGGCAGAGCAAGAGTTTCCGCTCCAACTTTCGGCTTAAGCGTAACGGTTTTAAGACGGATGGAAGCGCTCATCTCAGCGGGTGCTGCCAGCGGACCCTGAAAACTGCATCCGCCCTGTAACACGCCCTCAAATGGCTGGTCCAGCATCTTTCGCTGTACTTCCGGAAGAAGGCTGACAATGTTCGAGAGCTCAATCTGCTCCAAACTAAGCGATCCTTCCGTTTGATAAGCGCCGGCCAACTGCACTTTGCCCGAGCCTTCGAAGCGAGAATTCCGCAAGCGGCCCGTGAAGCTTGCATCGAGCGTTTCTCCTTCGGTATGTGCCGACAGGCTCATACTGCCGTAAGGAACGTTTTCCAGAGCGACGCCGGACAGGTGAAGGTTCCCGTCCAGTTTCCGGATCGCGAATCCGGTATCGTTCATCTCCCCTGCGCCGGCAGCATGGAGCTGTAGCCGCCCGGAAAGGCCGGCCTCGTAGACGTGGATCGTTCGTAAAGTCGCGAACGAGAAGTTGTTTGAATCAAGGTGGCCTACGAGGCGCCCTCTCGTCCAGGAATCCGGCACGTGCTCGTAGGTGAGCCCATAAGAAAGATTGGCGTCGGCCGCCCGCGCTGTGCCGTGTTCTACGATCAAGCGATTGCCCGAAAGCTGGAAGTCTGCCACAAGCGAATCAATGTGCTCCTGGCGGATCTCGACGTTCTTTGCGCTGAAACGCCCAGAGCCGGACGGATTGCCGATCGTCCCGTTCAACGTAAGAGATCCGGTTGCCAAACCGTGGACCTGAGCAGGTCGATTGCTCCCGGCCAGCAACGCGGCGATTTCGGCATCGCGAAAGTTCAACTGAAGATGCACTAGGCTCGCCGGCGTGGCGCTCCACTGAGCAAGGCCGACACGACCGGAAGCGGTCGCTCGCAAAGACGGCCCGTTGAGCGAAAGATCTGTGAACGAAATCGAATCCGCGTCAGCTTTGACGTTCGCACGCAACGTGTCCAACAAAATGTTTCGATATCGGACTTCGCTTGCCTCAAGTGTTCCGGCGATTGCCGGGGCTCGAAACGGACCCGTGAATGTTCCCTTGAAACTCGCATTGCCTCCCGCAAGCGAAACGGGAAACTGGAGATTCATCTTGCCATTGTTGATTAAGCCGAGCGCGGGCTTCAGCTCATCCGGTTCGGACGTGCCTAACGCCACGTCGAGCCTGCGTCCGGGCGTACCGGAAAAGGCCAGCCTCGAATGAGGCAGAAGAACCTGAGAGTCGCCCACCCGGATCTCGCGAGCACGCTGATTGTAACTGAACGGAATGGATCCCGAAATCGGCACGCCTTTCTTTCCGGGCGAGATTTTAGCCGTCGCAGTGAGCTTTACGTCGCGCAACGGGCGGAGGGATGCATCCGCTTCAACCGGTCCGGACAGGTTGCCGCTCCAGGGAAGGGGCTGCTTTGTCAGCAAACGAGCGGCCTCCCGAAGAGCGAGCCCGTCCACTCTGGCCGAGAGGTGTACCTGTTGAAAATGAGGAAGCTGAGCCTCCCCCGAAAGAGTCGCGCCGAGCGCGTTCACGGCTAACTTGTTAAGGAATAGTCCACCGGCGTTAAGCGACACATCAGAGCGGAATCCGGCGCGAGAGATTGCAAGGCGGCCGTCGCGGTATCCGAGATCCTGGCCGTTCATGGTGCCGGTGAACGAATAATTGTTGCTCGCGAAAGTTCCGGTTCCGGCAATCTGCACAACTCCCGAGCGAACGCCGGAAAGTTGAAGCAGTCGCGCGGCTTCGGGAGCGTCGACGGTCGCCCGAAGTTGAAACCTTCCGAATGGCGATCGGAAATGTTGCACTACGGCTGTTCCTTCAAGTTTCGATCCACCAACGACAAATTCGAGGTTTTTGACTGCTGCATAATCCTTCCCTACGGCAAACGACGCCCGAACGTTGGCAGTGAGCGGTTGCGCCCAGTCGGAAACGACACGCAGGATTCGCGACGAAAGCGTTCCGCGATAGAGCGATCGAGAGGGTACGTACTGGAGGCCGGCCCTGAGATCTTCGCCGCGGAGATCGAGCGCCATCTTCCTCTCATTCAATTGCGCGATGCCGTGACTTAGCTGGAATCTCTTCACGCCGAGATCAATCAACTCCTGCGGTATTGCTCCCAAGCTGGAATCCGGTGGAGCTGGAATGTTGGTGCTTCCGTCCTGACGAACCAGTACACATACGCGCGGCGCGTCGATAACGATCGATTCAAGATCGATGTTTCTCCGGATGAGCGAGATGATGTGAAAACCGATACGTATCCGGTCGGCGCGAAATAGCGGTGGCGCACCCGGCGGCTCAGAGCCGTGGAGTACGAAGCCGCTTAGTTCGGCTGTCAGCGAACGCCAGTCGTAGGTAAACGATTTCAGTTCCACGCGGCCGCCGCTCGCGCGCTGGATAACCGAAACGATATGAGAGCGAACCTGCCGCTTGAACCAGGAGGTCTGCGAGACATAGAGCACTGCGCCGGCAAGGACGACGATCAGCGCCGACGAAGCCGCGAAGCTCACCAGCAGAAGTCGCCGTTTCCGATGCCCGCTCACTCAAGCCCCTTGTCGAGATAGATGATATCGACTTGCTTTCGCGTTTCTTCGAGCCAGGATGAGAGGGCGTAGTCCACGCGCTGCCCTGAAAGCGCCTTTTCAATGGAAGCACGGCTCTCCTCGATCCCCGGCGGCGGTCCCGTATGAGACTGTTTCCAGGTCTGCACTTGACGCTGATAATAATGGTGAACGTCCGCATCGGTGATCTGTACATCCGGGCGAAATCGAAAATCGATGAAGTGCAGCGTCATGAGCTGGAACGCCAGGTGGCGGCGAAGAATCCCGGCGTTGAGGCCGTATTCCACAAGCGCCTTTTCAAGTAGCGCCTCACTGCCGGACTGCTGCCGCTGCGCGTCGAACAACTCATCTACTTCGTCTCCCGAAGGCGGCGGGTACTGACTGAGCCGCATTTCGCGCCGGATCAATTCCTGCTCGACAAGGCGATCGGCCGCGGCACGGCGCGCATCCGCGCTGGTATCTACCGGCTGGCGATTCAGGAAGGCAGTTAGGTGTAACTCTTCATCTAGTTGTGTTTCGGTAATAACCTGGTTGTCCACCACGATTGCGATGCGATCCAACACCTTTGCGGAAAGCAGGAACGATAGCAGGAACGGTGTAAGTAGATACCGCATTAAAACGCTTGCCCCAAAGAAAAATGAAATTGAAACTGATTGATGCGTTGCGTAACTATTGGCAAAGTGGGGCGAATCGCGGGATCGAGAAAATCCTGGAGCGATCCTTTATAGCCTCTGAAGCGGGGCGAGTCGGGGCTGAAGGAAAGATCCATGCGGACCGGCCCGATGGGCGTGTGATACCGGATTCCGAACCCAATAGCTTGCACCATATAGTTGAAATCCTGCAAATTGTCCTGGCGGAAGCGGAAGCTGATGTGATGAATATCGCTATAGACGTTTCCGGCGTCCTCAAACAACACGCCACCGAGATTATCGCCGAACAACGGAAATCGCAGCTCCAGGTTATTCATTAATACGGCATTTCCCCCCAGAGGGAACCCGGTCGTGAAATCCCGGGGTCCAGCCTGATTTTCCGCAAAAGCCCGTTGTGAGGTCGCTCCGCCGGCAAAAAAGCGCTCCGATATTGGAATGACTTCGCCAGCTTCTAAAGGAGCAATCCAGCCGAAGTAAGTGCTTCTGGCAAATACCAGGTCTCGCGTGAGCGGGTAATAACTCGAGTTACGAAACGAGAGACGGGTGAAGGGCGATTCGGTGGCAAGAAGCTTCGTGGCATATCCGGCATCGATGGTCGTGTAGACGCCCCGGTGGGCGTCGGCGGGATCGTCGCGTTTATCTTGAATAAAGCTCATTCCAAAGAGTCCGACGCGCGCCGGTTGTGAGTACAGGGGCACTAGCAAGGGATCGATGAGAAGCTCACCTTGCGTAACGCGGCGAAATACGATGCGATATTGCAAACTATTTGCCCTCGTAAGCCGTTGGTTGACCTGGGCGGAAGCCTCACGGCGGATCGCGGAAAACGTTCGCACATCGTGAGAGCTGTCGTATAGGGTCGATAATGTCAAACTGAAGTCGGGGCTGCCGATGAACTGCGGTGCGATATAACTCAGGCTGATTCTCTGCTCGATATTCGAAAGCAACGACTGAAGGCTGACCGTATGCCCGAGCCCCATAAAGTTGATTCGGCTCACGCCGAGGGTCAGCCGCGGGGAAAATCCAGCCCTTCCCGCTGGAGCGTCCAGAGTGTAACCTCCGCCGATTCGACCGAACTCCGCCCCGACGCCCACGTTGACCGAATATCTGCTGGCCTCGTCGAGTTGGTACAGCACATACTTTTTGTTCTCGACGCCATCCGGATTCTGGAGAGCGGTATTGACGCGTGCAAAAATACCGAGATCATAAAGGCGCCTCTGGCTGTCGGCATTTTTCGCGAATGAAAGCGGATCGCTTGGGTGCAGTTCGATCCGGCTGCGCACCAGTTCCGGTTTCGTCGTTTTCAATCCGCCAACGAGCACCTGCCGCACAAACTTTTGCAGTCCCGGGCGCACCATGAAATCGATAGCGACGCGATGAGGATCGATCGACGGAGTTGCGGAGTAGTCAACGGCCGCATTAACATAGCCGTTATCATAGAAATAGTTCAGTATATTGTCGCGGTCGGCGATAACGCTCAATCCGCTATAAGGCTGCCCCTCGGACGAGAGCAACGTCGAGCGAATCTGTGTCAGCTCCTGCGGTGAGACGCCGTCGATCGAGAGTGAAGAGATAAGCGTCTGGACACCTTCGTCAATGTGAATAAATACGGCTACGTTGCTCTTCTTGCCCTGATAATTGTCGACCAGCTTGTCCGTGATTTTGACGTCCCGAAAGCCATTCGAGCTGTAAAGATCCTTAATAGCTTCAATATCCTGCTGGAGCAGGGTCCCGCTGTATCGCCCGTGGGGATATCGAGGAAACTCCGCCGGAGTCAAGTACATCCGTTCGCGAATTGTCTCTGATCTGAAGTAATGGTTCCCGGTAATCTCGAGCTTCACAAATTTGTGCCGTTGGCCCCGGTTAATGTGATACGTGATCACGTGACTGTTATTCGGGCCGGTACTCTGGGTGAAGGTTACATCGGCGTCGAAATAGCCATCCGCTTGCAGGTACTGCGTCACATTGCGCTGTCCTTCGATCAGCAGATCGTCATCGACAGCCCGCTCCTGGTAGACGGGGATTAGCTGTTTCAACTTGCCGCGGCGAATGTGCATGCCCTCGGTGCGAATCACGACTGCGGCCCCGGGGTCTATATGGATAGTCGGCTTGACGGTGTTAGTAGAGGCGTGATATTCCAACTGCCGCAAAGTCACTTTGGCCAGTAAGAGATCTTTTTTCTGATAATACTGCCGGATGTTATCAAGTCCCTGTTCAACGCGCGCATCCGTGACTTGTTGCCAACCACGCAAGCCCCAAAGTCTCTTCCACTTAGTGGAGCTGATAACGGCATCCGAGGAGCGCTCAGGAGCCCCCGTGATGGTGGGCAATTCGAAGCGCGCGCGGTGGCCCGATTCGATCTGAAAGTTGAGATTGACCTGCTGGATATCGGGTAGGAACTGCGTGCTCGCCGTAACCGAAGACTGGTAAAAGCCATTGCGGCGAAGTACAGTCTGCAACGATTCGATTGCGCGCTGCTTTTGCGGGTCCGAGAACTTCCTGCCGAGTTCCAGCTTGGTGGCGCCTACGAGCTGGCCGTTGTTGGGCGGTTGCTTTACGCCCCCAACTGAGATGCGCCCAATGAAATAAGCAGGCGTTGTGATGAATTTCAAAGTCACGCCGTCCGGAGAGGCAGCCCCATCGATGGCGATGTTCGCGAAGCGGCCGGTGGAGAACAGCGCCTGGATCGCTGAGGGCAGCTGTTGTTCATGGAAAACTGACCCGGTTTTCAATGGCAGCAGTTTCAGAAGTTCCGCCTCAGGATACGGTTGCTGAGCGGGGTAGAACACGATCCGCGTGATGGTATTCCCGTCAAAATTCTTGTCCGCGTCCGCCGGAATCGTTGGGCCGGCGGCTAACAGGGGCAGACTGAATGCGAGAACCACCAGGGAAGCCACACAATACGTACGTGACTTAATCGAGCGCTCTCTGACTGTTACCATCGTCATGTATGGCTGCGGGCGATGATGAGCGGTATTCCCGGCAGATCCTATTCCAACCGATTGGAACAAACGGACAACAAAGAATACGAGACGCGACCGTAACCATCGTAGGTTGCGGCGCGCTCGGAAGCTTTCAAGCGGAAGCGTTGGCGCGTGCTGGTATCGGCTCACTGCGTCTCATTGACCGCGACTACGTCGAGTTCTCGAATCTCCAACGGCAATGGCTTTATAGCGAAGCCGACGCGTCGGACGAGACTCCGAAGGCGATAGCTGCTGCCCGGCGGTTGCGAGAGCTAAACAGCGATGTGCAGGTTTCGCCCTTTGTGGCGGACCTGACGCCTTCCAACGCGGAGGATTTACTCTCCAGATGCGACTTGATTCTGGATGGAACGGACAACTTCGAAACACGCTATCTAATAAACGATACCAGCGTTAAGCTTTCAATCCCCTGGGTCTACGGCGCCGCCATCGGCAGCTACGGAATCATTATGCCTGTTAATCCGGAAAAGGGCGCCTGTCTCGCCTGCGTTTATCCGGATCCGCCTGGCGGACTCCAAAAGACCTGCGATGTCGATGGGGTCATCAGCCCCGCGACGGCGACCGTTGCCGCCATTCAGACAGCGCTTGCGCTTCGCATGCTGGTTGGATGGCCCAATTTTCAGCCATTCGTACAGACCATGGATCTGTGGAAGGCCGAATTCCGCCGAGTGAATACCGTAGATCGAGACCCGCACTGTGTGACATGCGCCGAGCGGCGATTCCGCTTCCTCGACGGCGGCCGCCGCGTTCCCATCAGCTTATGCGGCCGGAATGCAGTACAACTCCATGAAACAGCGCGGCCACTCGATTTACGAGAACTGGCTGAACGCCTGCGTCCTCTCGGAGACGTGCGAGCGAATGAGTTTGCGCTGCGGATTCTGCTACCGAGATATCAGTTGACGTTCTTTCCCGATGGCCGCGCGATCGTCAAAGGGACGACCGATGTCGCTTTGGCCCGTGGCCTCTATGCCAAGTTGATCGGCAGCTAGCCCGCAGCGCGGACTATCGTTCCGAAGACGGGATACAATAGAGGTGTGAAACGGCTCACGTTATTCCTGTGTCTTGCCGTAGTTGTTGGTGCTCTTGCAGTGGCCAGCTATGAAGGCTACGGATGGATAAAGCGCACAAACGACAGTATGGCCGCCCTGAGCCGGCAAGTAGACGAAGCTTCACAACTCGCTCAGAAAGAGGCAGCCGCCGTCAATGCGGCTAGCGCCCGCGCGAATGAAGCCGCAACGAGAGCTGAGATGGCCGCCAGCGCACGAAATGAAGCTGAACGGCAGAAGCAGCTCGCCGATGTGCAGAAGCAACAGGCTCAAACAGGCCAGGCGCAAGCCGAGGTTGCGGCACGGCAAGCGACAGAGCAGGCCAACGCCGCGCGGAACGAGCTCATGGCTCTCCAGAAGCAACGGGAGCAAGAACTCGATCACATGCAGGAGGCGTTGAACCGGGTCGTGAAGACCCGTCGGACGCCAACCGGCATGGTGATGGTCCTGACCGATGCAACTTTCAAATTCGATTTCGATAAGGCTGATTTGAAGCCGAAGAGCCGTGAGATTTTGAGCCGGATCGCCGGTATTCTGCTTGCGTCGAAGGGATATGGTCTCTCCGTGTTCGGCTATACGGATGACGTTGGTAGTGCCGAGTACAACAAGAAGTTATCCGTCCGCCGCGCCGATGCGGTTCGCGATTATCTTGTGGAAGCGGGCATCGATCCGTCAATTATTAATGCAAGCGGCTATGGCAAGACCAATCCTCTGGTGAAAGGCGCCACGGAAGCGGCACGGGCTCAGAACCGGCGCGTCGAGATTGCTCTGACCGATAGCGAGATCCACTACACAGGCGAGACGCCGGGTGTCACGCCATAGACGTGGCGAGTCGCTAATCGGAGTGCCTATTCTCCATGCAACAATGGAGAAATCCTCGCCGGGCGGTTAGCTCAGCCGGTTAGAGCGCCTGCCTTACAAGCAGGAGGTCGCAGGTTCGATCCCCGCACCGCCCACCA
>JAICLJ010000250.1 GCA_025927575.1 Bryobacteraceae bacterium
AGAATGAGCGCGGCAGAGGAATCCGATCGCGCTTAGGTCGCGCGATCGCACGGTCGCTTCGCCAAACCGATTACAAAAGAACGAGGCGTTGCCCCCCGTCCCTTTGTCGATTTGTGTCACCGGCCGCCTTCCGGCGAGCCGGATAGTCGCGCACGAGCAAGTCGGTTGCCGTGGGCGCTTGTCGTCTCAGGCGAGAGCGAGTTCTTCGATCGGACGGGCGGCGGCTTCTTTCGCCGGGCGCGAAAGGAAGAACTCGGCCAAGAGCTGGCCTTCCGCCTCTTTGCCGGTCGGGTCGATGCCCTTCTGGCGCAATTGCTCCAGCACTTGTTGCTGTTCGTCGTCGGAGGCGAACTGGCGCTGAACGAATGTCTGGCCGTCAAGCTTTTCGGTCGTATAGCCCCACTCGGACAACGTTTGCTCGATGGCGTCGAAGGGGAACATCCGCAGCACGAAATTTGCGATCCACGGCTGGGTGTCTTGCGTGACGGCCGGGAGCAGACGCTCGAAGCTTTTCTCCGTCACGTAGCCGACGCAGCCGGTCGAGATCATCAGATCCACCGGCGCCAGCCCTTCCTTGGCGGCGGGCGGCAACGCTTCAGTTTCAAGGTTGAGCACCAAGCCTTCGTTCAGCAGGCCGATCTCTTCGGCGCACGCGATGGCATTTTTGGACTGGTCGATGCCGATGACTTCGATGTCGGCCGTTTCGCGGAGATCGGAAAAAAAGCGGCGATCGTGCTGGATGACTTCTTCCGGCGTCGCATCTGCGAGCTTCTCGTGATTCCAATGCTCGTAGAGATCGTCCATCGACAGGTCGTGTTTGAGCAAGGCGGAGTTGACGCCGTAAGAGCAACCAAGATCGAGAATGTGGATCGTGTGGTGCCTCTCGCGTCTCAGGCCGGAGATCAGCTTCTGGAAGACGGGCTTTGCGACGTCAGGTATCGAATAATCAAACTTGCGAAGTTCTTGGAAATAACTTCTCGGATCGGGCTGATCGTAGATGTTGTCCATGTTGAATTTGACTTCGTTGATTTTTTCAAAGGTCACACTGGACGTCATTTGCTTTCCTCCCTCATGCAAATTCATAGCTTTCCCCCGTCGGCCTCGCAGATGTGCGCGGCAGCGTTTCAACGCTCGGAATCGATGTAAAAGGCGCAAATCGCGCCAACCCGCGCGGGCGAGAACTTGTTCTGTGGGTTTGATCGCGGGACCCTAACACAATTTTCCGAAATTCAAAATCAACGCGCAATTTCGGAAAATTAAAGCCAATGCGATATGCGCGTTCGTGGCTGTTGCGCGCCTATTTGCGTTGACGTCGTGGCATCGGCCGCGCTGCGGATTTCTTCGCGTTGCATTTTTTGCGTCGTATCGCGCAAGGACATCGCATAAACGCGCTTGCTCGATTGCGAGGTGAGAGCATGCACGCTCGTTCGCAGATCTTATAAGCGGCAGTTTTGCGCGCGCTGCGTGAGACGCGCGATTTTCAGAGCGCTGGTACGTTTAAAAATCAAAAACGCCAGGGGCCAGCCCTGGCGTTTTTTATCGTGCGTTCGATCTCATTGCTGAGGATGATTTTATCTGTCGCCCCGATGGCGTTTGTGACGAGCGCGCCGATAGCAGTTTTTCGCGCCGATCTTGCATGCGATTTTCGGGCCGGCCGTATAGCCGATGACGCCGCCTGCGACGAGGCCGACCGGACCGAAAACCACGGCTCCAGCGAGGCCGCCGAGTGCTGCATCCGTCACGCGTTCATGTGCGCTGGCGGCGGCCGGTGCCAAAAGAAGACCGGCTGCAACCACGACACCACCTGCAAAAGCTTTCATTGGTTCGTTCCTCGTGTCTGTCCGTTCAAAGCGAACCTCCCCGGAAAATTTATAACACTTTTCCCGATTCGTAATTTGACGAGAGCACGATTTGAGTGAGCGCGGACACGCCGAGAGTCGGTTTGATGATCGGTTGCGTCGCGATGGAGATGTGCTCGTTAACGAGAATAGAACGCGCATTTAACGTCGCGCGTCTCACTTGTTCGCGGTCATGACGGGCGCGCGATGCATCAGCTCGTCGATGCGGTTGCGCTCTTTTTGGAACTCGGCGAGATCAGCGCCCTCGAGTTTGCGTTCGCGCGGCACCTGGATGGACATCGGATCGACGAAGCGGTTGTTGACGAGAACTTCGAAGTGGACGTGCGGACCGGTCGAAAGCCCCGTCGAGCCTACGTAGCCGATCACCTGACCCTGGCGCACCTTCATGCCTGGATGCACGTTGGCGAACCGGCTCATATGGCCGTAAGCGGTCTGATAGCCGTTACCGTGACGAATACGGATGTAGTTGCCGTAATAGCCTTTGCGGCCCACTTCTTCGATGGTGCCGTTCCCGGCTGCGATGATCGGCGTTCCGATGGCACAGGCCCAATCGACGCCCGTGTGCATTTTGCGGGTGTTGAGGAGCGGGTGAAAGCGAACGCCGAAGCCGGACGTCAATCTCACATCCGTGCCCCGGACCGGTTTACGCAGCAGGAACTTTTTCGAATTGTTGCCCTGCGCGTCATAGAAATCGACGACGCCGTCCGCTGAGCGGAAGCGATAGAACTTGTAAACGTTGCCGCCGCTGTTGATCGCCGAATAGAGAAGTTCGCCGGGCGGGCCATCGGCCGACTGATCGTCTTTCATGTCGAAAAACATTTCCAACGTGTCGCCCGGCCGTACGCGGCGGCGGAAGTCGGTGTCGATGGCATTGGTGCGCAGGATCTGCATGATGGTGTCGGGCGAGAGGTTCTGCGCCAGGCCGGCGTAGTAGACCGCCGCGTAAAGGCTCGAACTCTGCGGATCATCGCCGTCGTTCCTCGCAAGGGCTGCCAATTCTGCGTCGAAGGGCGGTTGCTTGGACGCGACGAACTCGCCCGCCGCGCTGCGGCTGACGGTGACGAGATGATCGTGCCCGTCGGAAAATATCGAGTAGCGGGCAGGTTCCTTTTTGTTTGGATCGGCGAGCGATGGCACGAGCGTGATGCGAACTTCCTCGCCAGCCACGAGACTATTTTCCGGGAAGATCGAATGCCCGGCCTCGATCATGCTGTGCACGTCCCACTCGGGCGCGCCGGCTTTGGCAAGGATTTTCGCGAGGGTATCCTTGGGTCCGACCTTGACGACGATGACCTCGCCGCCCTCGATATCGTCGGATGGCTCGTCCGGTGCGTCCGGCGTTTTATAGATATCGGTGGTATTGAGGCTATCGCTCGTGGTGGCGTTCGGCTGCCATGGTGAGGTGCCGTCGCTTGGCGCGATCGCAGGACCGGCGTTTCCACCAGCGACTGCGTCGAGCGGTGCACCAGAACCATCAGCAGGCGCTGTGTTCGCCTGGGCGTCGCGTTCGACGATGTCCTGGACTTCCTGTGTGTCGAGTTCCTGTCCGTCCTCTTCCGGAAGTATGCCGCCAAGAAGCTCGACGACTTTGCTCGACACGTCCGATCGCGACAAGCCGCTGGCGGCGTTTCGGCCGGCATCCTCATCGGTGTCCGTCGCCTTGCCGCTGCCATAGAGCTTGAACGGATTGAACGGCGGGATCTTGTATTTCTCGTCGGCCGGAACGGGCGCCAGCCGCGCGACGATGCGGGCGTAAGGTTTTTGCCGGACGTATTCGCGGCTATCGCGGCGGCTCTTCGTCGATTCATGGATGATGTAGCGGGTCGAGAGCGCGCCGGTCGTTAACTGGAGCCGGTCGGCCTTTGGCATGATCCACTTGAGGCCGCCGGCATTCTTGGGCCTTAACGCTATCTGGGGAACGAGTGCCCCTTCACCGATGCTTTTCAATGCCGGCAACAGCCCATCTGTCGTGGCTTCGTTGTCGGAGGAACCGTAGACGACGACGAGAATTGCGATCGCGCCGACCGCTGCGGCGAGGCAGGTGCTCAAGATCCAGCGGAAACGGCCGCCTGCGCGGGGCTCGGGGTTTTCCTGCTCATAGATATGTTTGAAGAAGCTGCCGCCGCGGCCCGCGTACGCATTTGTCGGAGACAGATGCGCATCGTCATCGAGAGCAAACATGCCCTCGGTCGCCTTCGACGTCTTTCTACGGCGCTGTAGCACCTGCAGCAGTCTCCCCCCAGCCCTGCCAAGGCCCAGCCGATCTGCGCTTCGAACTGAAAAGCGAACGGCTCGCCACCAGTATTTACCGTTCGCCGGTTCCTACGGGCACAGCAATCGCGTTTGCTTGATCGAGGCACATTCTTGCGCGCGCTCGCCCCACTGAACGCGGCAAATCTCGTATTTGCGGAAATTGAGTAACAATCGGGGCGCGATCAAGGCAGCCCCTTCATAAAGAACAGAGTTCATTCTACGTCAGTTGGGGCGAGGCACCGTTTCTGTAAGCTGCTGATTTCGCGTTATTTTTCTTCAAAACTGGCGGCTTCGATAAAAAGGCGAAGATTTTTTATAATCGGGTGTTGACTCCCGCCCGGCGATGTTGTTTAAGAGGGACATCGCTGGCGGGCACCACTGCTCGCCGCCCTCGCAGGGCATCAAACTCTCGAAACTCCGAGGCTTCTGAGCCGGGTCAACCGGTCGAGCCTCTGTCGTCTTCGAAAACACTGGTGGTTCGCCGCCGGTCGAGTTTTTGTTCTCGAGTTTGCTCTTTGACAATTGAATTTGAAGGAAGGGAAACGCAGACGGCGGGGTCCTGGCGGATTTCGGTCGCAAGACTGAAGTCACAACAGACTCTGGAAGAACTCTGCGTTTCAATACCATCACCGTGATGACTGTTTCGGGCAACCGGAGCGGAAATCATGTTGTGAAGGTGCCCGTTACGCAGATGATTCCTTGGATTAACTTCCAAGCCAAAATCCAGAATCCAAACTTTCAACTTGAGAGTTTGATCCTGGCTCAGAACGAACGCTGGCGGCAGGCCTAACACATGCAAGTCGAACGCCCCGCAAGGGGAGTGGCAGACGGGTGAGTAACACGTGGGAACCTTCCCTATAGTACGGAATAGCCCAGGGAAACTTGGAGTAATACCGTATACGCCCGAAAGGGGAAAGAATTTCGCTATAGGATGGGCCCGCGTAGGATTAGCTAGTTGGTGAGGTAATGGCTCACCAAGGCGACGATCCTTAGCTGGTTTGAGAGAACGACCAGCCACACTGGGACTGAGACACGGCCCAGACTCCTACGGGAGGCAGCAGTGGGGAATATTGGACAATGGGCGCAAGCCTGATCCAGCCATGCCGCGTGAGTGATGAAGGCCTTAGGGTTGTAAAGCTCTTTTGGCGGGGACGATAATGACGGTACCCGCAGAATAAGTCCCGGCTAACTTCGTGCCAGCAGCCGCGGTAATACGAAGGGGACTAGCGTTGTTCGGAATCACTGGGCGTAAAGCGCACGTAGGCGGATATGTCAGTCAGGGGTGAAATCCCGGGGCTCAACCTCGGAACTGCCTTTGATACAGCATATCTTGAGTCCGATAGAGGTGGGTGGAATTCCTAGTGTAGAGGTGAAATTCGTAGATATTAGGAAGAACACCGGTGGCGAAGGCGGCCCACTGGATCGGTACTGACGCTGAGGTGCGAAAGCGTGGGGAGCAAACAGGATTAGATACCCTGGTAGTCCACGCCGTAAACGATGGATGCCAGCCGTTGGACAGCTTGCTGTTCAGTGGCGCAGTTAACGCTTTAAGCATCCCGCCTGGGGAGTACGGTCGCAAGATTAAAACTCAAAGGAATTGACGGGGGCCCGCACAAGCGGTGGAGTATGTGGTTTAATTCGAAGCAACGCGCAGAACCTTACCTAGCCTTGACATCCCGTGACAGCTGCAGAGATGCAGTTTTCCCTTCGGGGACACGGAGACAGGTGCT
>JAICLJ010000106.1 GCA_025927575.1 Bryobacteraceae bacterium
ACATTCGAAGATAGTGGCCCTGGAATCCCCGACCTTGAGCAGGCAATGCGGGATGGCTTCACATCGGGTGACGGCCTGGGCTTGGGCCTAGGCGGCGCCAAAAGGCTTTGTAGTGAATTCTCCATCCATTCGCAGCCCGGTATTGGAACGTCCGTTACTGTCACACGCTGGAAGAGTTGAGGCGTTTTGACCCGAACTTTCCCCGTTGAAGATCCTAGCCGGGTTGCCGAGGTACGGCGCGCCGCCGTGGTGCTGTCCCATGATGAGGGTCTGGACCAAACGCTGGCGGCAAACGCCGCGCTCATCTCAACCGAGATTTGCACAAACCTGCTGAAGCACGCGCGACATGGCGAAGTGTTTCTGTCGACTCTTTCGGATCGAACCGGTCCCGGAATAGAAATCCTTTCCGTTGACCGGGGACCCGGGATCACGGACGTAGCACAATGTTTGGCCGATGGTTACTCCAGTACAGACACTCCGGGTACGGGGCTTGGCGCCATCGCGCGTTTATCCCAGGAATTTGATATTTATTCCCAAGTTGATAAAGGAACGGTCCTGGTTGCGCAAATTCGAACCGGCAGCCGCGCAAAAACGTTCGTGGGCGCCGTCGTCAAGCCAATTTCCGGAGAAGCAGTAGCCGGGGATGCGTGGGCTTTCCGCGAACGCGACGGGCGATTGGCTCTCATCGTGGCCGATGGCCTGGGTCATGGCCTGATGGCGGCGCGTGCCTCGGCGGAGGCCATTTCAGCGTTCCGGCGCGACAGTGAATCCGCGCCTATAGCCGTGTTGAACCGCGTTCATGCCGCTCTCCGGAGCACACGTGGCGCGGCCGTAGCGGTTGCCGACATCGATCCTGCCCAGGGGGTCGTCAGATATGCCGGAATCGGTAACATATCGGGCGTCATCGTCCGGCCCGATAAGCCGTTGTCCATGGTATCGCATAATGGTACTGCTGGTTTTCACATACCTCGATTGCAGGAATTTTTGTACCCTCTCCCTGAGGAGGCGCTCATCGTCATGCATTCCGACGGGCTGACAACCAATTGGAATCTAGATCACTATCCAGGTCTGCGCCGCCGCCACCCCTCGCTGATTGCCGGAGTTCTTTATCGTGACGCGTCGCGCAATCGCGATGATGTATGCGTGGTTGCCACGAGAATTACGGGGGCGTCATGAGCTCTCCAGCGGACGCAATCGGCGCCACTCCCGTCCTGTCGGTCCAGATCAAAGAAGAGCAGGACGTGGTTACAGCCCGCCAGCGTGCCCGCCAACTATCGGCGCTCCTCGGATTCAACCAGCAGGATCAAACACGCTTGGCGACCGCCGTGTCGGAAATCACTCGCAATGCTTATCAATACGCAGGTGGGGGCCGACTCGACTTCTCGATCGACCTTCGTTCCCGCCCGCAGTTCCTGTGGATGCAGGTGAGCGATCGAGGACCCGGCATCCGAGACCTCGACGCAACTCTCTCCGGAGCGTACCTTTCCGAGACCGGAATGGGAATCGGCTTGTCCGGGACTAGCCGGCTCATGGACCGGTTTCACGTCGACTCGTCCCCCGCCGGGGGCACGAGTGTGCGCTTCGGGAAAGCGGTGCCAGCCGGTTCTAACACCCTTGATGCGGCTAATATCGACAAACTTTGCTCGATTATGGCTCGGCAGCATACTCCCTCGATTGCAGAGGAAGTCAAGCGGCAGAACCGGGAGATCTTGCAAACGCTGGACGCCCTTCGGCTCAGGGAATCGGAACTCGAACGGCGCCAGCAGGACCTTGCCCGCCTAAATTTGGAGCTAGAAGAAACGAACCGGGGGCTCATCGCTCTATATGCGGAGTTGGATGAAAAGGCAGTCGCGCTGCAACGGTCCGCTGAGATGAAATCGCGATTCCTGTCTCATGTGAGCCATGAGTTCCGTACCCCTCTCAACTCTGTCCTGGCGCTTACACGATTGCTGCTCGAGCGCTACGACGGTGAACTGACGATGGAACAAGAGAAACAAATCTCTTACATCCGCGATGCCACCCGGCAGCTTGCCGATATTGTGAATGACCTTCTCGACCTGGCAAAGGTCGAAGCAGGCAAAACAGAGATTCGGCTCACGAACATCGATGTGGGCCAGCTTCTAGGAGCCACCAGAGCGTTAATGCGGCCACTTGCCGCCCACGAAGCGGTCACTCTCGTATTCGACGAACCTCCTCCGAACCTCACGCTGAAAAGCGATGAGAGCAAACTTGGGCAGATCTTACGCAACCTGATCTCGAACGCTCTGAAATTCACTGAAGAAGGCGAGGTGCGTGTCAGCGTGAGCCTATCAGCGGCTCGAAACGCTGTGCAGTTCCGTGTCAAAGACACCGGAATCGGGATCGATCCCAAAGATCAGGAGCGCATTTTTCAAGAGTTCTCGCAGATCGAGCATCCGATTCAGAAGCGGGTCAAAGGCACCGGTTTGGGACTTCCGTTATCGCAAAGCCTGGCGGTTTTGCTGGGCGGAACGCTGGCTGTGGAGAGCAGCGTTGGTGTGGGATCTACTTTCACATTGACGCTACCCTATCAAATCCATTCTAATGCTGAAATCCAAACTGGGGAGTCATCCACAACCGGCAGGGGCTTGGGGAGTATCCTCATTGTCGACGACGAAGCACCAGCGCGGTATCTGGCTCATCGGCTCTTTCGAGGAACGGAACACTCCATTATCGAGACATCCGGTGTAGAAGCGGTGGAACGGGCCCGCTTCGAAGCTCCTATACTTATACTCTTGGATCTCGTCATGCCGGATCGCAGCGGGTTTGAGGTTCTGGATGAACTCAAGTCGGACGAAAGGACAAAAGATATTCCCGTCGTCATCCATACTTCAAAGATGCTGACTGAAGCGGATCACACCCGCCTTGCGAACCGGTACCTCGCGGTCTTACCCAAAGGGCCTTCTGGCAGGCTTCCCGCTCTCACGGCAATGCGCACGGTCCTGGGTGAACCGGATCTTTTTTCGGCGGAGCCGGAGTTTAATTAGCTATGCTTACGAACGGGTAAGTAAGTGGACAGGGCAGCAACAATTATTAACGTCGACGATAATGAGCACGTTCGCTATGTGAGAGCCCGCATACTATCGCGTGCTGGATTTATCGTGCATGACGCCGCTACCGGAAGTGAAGGCCTGAAGCTGATTGCTGAGCAAAAGCCCGACCTGGTATTGCTGGACGTCAACCTCCCCGACCTGAGCGGACTGGACGTTTGCAGACGTATTAAATCTTCGCCGAATGGCGTGGCAGTCATCGTCATTCAGATCTCAGCGGTCGCGGTAGCAGCCCCCCACGCGACTGCCGGTCTCGATAGCGGCGCTGACGCCTATCTGATCGAACCCATCGACCCCGACGTGCTGGTTGCCACCGTCCGAGCGATGTTGAGGCTTCGACAGGCCGAAAGCGATTTATCGGCGGCCAATGAGCGTCTTCAGGCTTTGAATGCCGAACTGCAAAGATCGAACGAGGATCTTGCGCAGTTCGCCTTCGCAGCAAGTCACGATCTGCACGAACCGCTCAGAACAGTAGCCAGTTTCGCGGCGCTTCTGGGGAAGACCGCGCAAGCTAAGCTCACGGATACCGAATTGCAATACCTGGCATTTATTTCCGAGGGTTCGCGGCGCATGCAGGCTCTGATAGACGGTCTTCTAACGTATTCGCAAGTCGGGCAAAAACCTAAGTCTACTCAACTCGTCGATTTAAACGCGGTGTTGCCATGGGCGCTTGAGAACCTTCGAGAACGCATATCCGAATCGGGCGCGGAGATCTCCTCCGAGCCGTTGCCATCGGTCACGGGAGATGAAACTCAATTTGTGCATGTCTTCCAAAATTTGATAGGCAACGCCATTAAGTACTCTCGACCTGGAGTCAAACCCACTATTCGTCTCAACGCGACCCAAAAAAGCGACCATTGGATGATTGCCGTTCGCGATAACGGAATCGGGATTCCGAGCGAGTACACCCAGTCAATCTTCGGCGTTTTTAAACGGTTGCATGGCAATGAAATTCCGGGAACCGGTATCGGGCTCGCCGTCTGCCGAAGAGTGGTCGAGGCCCACGGGGGAGAAATATGGGTCGAATCGACCCCCGGTGAAGGATCCAGCTTTTTCTTCACCCTTCCGATGAATTCGGGGGAGCGTGAGATGGATCGGCTTACCGCGTGATGCGTACATCCGATGCCGACTGAGAGAGAAATCACCGCTCAATCTCTCAGTTGGCGCGCGGTGGACCTAAGAGTAATCGTGCCGCGGCATCACCGATCACCCGAAAAGCCAAACCTCGGCTTCCGGCGCCAGCCGCTCCTGAGCTAAGCGGTCCAAACAGCCGGAGTTTGCCATCGAAACAGTAGAAAGTGGCGACCGCAAAGTTCGCATCGATAGGGAAGAAGGAGCCAGTGGAGAGCTCGCTCCATGGCATTTCGGACCCCTACGCTTCTAAACTCGACAGATCTGCAATGTGGACAGCGCGTCGAGAACATTTAATCTACACCTCGATTTATTCGTTACACGTCAACTTTGCCGGACTAGCGCCGCCAGCCAGCTTTCGGAATGACGGCTAATGGCTCTTGTATCGGGCCGGAGAAATCTATGATTGGTGGGGAGCGCGCCAACCGCTTCCAAGCTGACTAGTGGGAGGCCGACGTGTCGACTTTCTCTTCAGGGCCGCGGCATTGTGCGCATCGGCACAGGCCCGTGCGTGCAGGCGCATCTCCTCTTCGGTAAAGGTCACTGTGGATGTCTGCTCGCACTCACCACCTCGTTCTAGAAGTTCCCGGCACAACAGCGGGAGTTCCTGTATCCGGATGCCATATTTCCGGGTAAGTGCAAGATCTGCCCTGACCGTGTACTCGTTCCGAGTTCGATCCGCCGAAGTGCCTTGAAATGCAAACACCCGGAATCCGGTCTCTTGCTTAAATCCTATAAGACTGAACTGCATCTCCACCCTCCTTATGAGAATTCAATTCCCACTCACTCGTCCCTCACCCTCACTCATCGCTGTGACCGCGACGAATGCCGGCTAAGCCGCTCAAAAGATTACGCCGTTATCCTCGGAGCGGCGGCTCGCTTTGCAGCATTCGGGTCAACCATCAGTTTGAGACGGCCAACTAGCGCCTTTCCAAGCTTCACCTCGTCGGAATTGGATCTGTAGCCAGGCATTTTAGGATCGATGAACCCCCGGCGGAATAGCTGATCCGACGCCAAAGAAGCCAAAAGCTCCAGTTCGTCAATCGTGAATTTTACAGTGATGAGTGTCATTCTATCCTCAGTATCTTCGCGGAGGAGCGCTTTCCTCCGCGATTAGTGCTGATCTTCTGCCCGCTAGAGCATGGGGGCTTAGTTGTCCTCTTCTACAACCGCGCAGATCATAGCTTCCGTAGTCAGCATGAGAGACGCGATGGAAGAGGCGTTCTGCAGGGCCGTACGAGTCACCTTCGTGGGATCGATGACGCCTGCCATAACCAAATCTTCGTACTGCTCGGTGGACGCGTTGAAACCGAAGTTCTTATCCGGGTGGGTCTTGATCTTCTCCACGACGATGGATCCCTCTATCCCGCCATTGAGAACAATCTGCCGAATTGGCTCTTCGCAGGCACGGCGCACTATATTGACGCCGAACTGTTCGTCGCCTTCGAGCTTCAGGCCCGCGAGCACGATTGATGCACGCAGCAACGCAACGCCGCCGCCGGGCACGATGCCTTCTTCGACGGCTGCGCGAGTGGCATGTAGAGCATCCTCGACGCGCGCCTTTTTCTCCTTCATCTCGGTCTCAGTCGCGGCGCCGACTTTGATGATTGCCACGCCGCCGGCCAGCTTCGCTAGCCGTTCCTGTAGTTTCTCGCGATCATAGTCGGAGGTAGTCTCTTCGATCTGCGCCCGAAGTTGTTTGATCCGGCCTTCAATATTCTTCGGCGTTCCAGCGCCGTCGATGATAGTAGTGTTGTCCTTGTTCACCGTGACGCGCTTAGCGCGGCCCAGATCCTCCAGGTTGATGCCTTCGAGCTTAATGCCGGTCTCTTCCATAATGACCGTGCCGCCAGTCACGATCGAGATATCTTCCAGCATCGCCTTACGGCGGTCTCCGAAGCCCGGTGCTTTCACCGCGCAAACAGTGAGCGTTCCGCGTAGCTTGTTCACTACAAGCGTCGCCAGAGCTTCGCCTTCCACTTCTTCGGAGATCACCAACAGCGGCTTAGCCGTGCGGGCAATTTGCTCGAGAATTGGCAGCAGGTCCTTCATGCTGCTGATCTTTTTTTCGTGGATCAGGATGTAAGGATCTTCGAGAACGCACTCCATGCGCTCGGGGTCGCTCACAAAATACGGTGAGAGATACCCGCGATCGAATTGCATTCCATCGACAGTCTCAAGTTCGGTCGTCATCGTCTTGGACTCCTCGACCGTGATTACGCCTTCCTTGCCCACTTTCTCCATCGCTTCAGCGATCACATCGCCAATGGTGGAATCACTATTGGCGGAAATCCGGCCAACCTGTGCGACCATGTCGCCGGAGACGGGCTTGGAGAGCTTTTTGATTTCTTCGACGGCCACTTCTACAGCCTTATCGATGCCACGCTTGATCGCCATCGGGTTTGCGCCCGCGGTAACCGCCTTAATGCCCTCGCGATAAATCGCCTGCGCCAGAATCGTCGCGGTGGTGGTTCCGTCACCGGCAACGTCAGAGGTCTTCGACGCGACTTCGCGCACCATCTGAGCGCCCACATTTTCGAGCGGATCCTTAAGCTCAATCTCTTTCGCCACCGTCACACCATCTTTGGTGATGGTAGGCCCACCGAATTTCTTCTCGAGAACGACATTACGTCCCCTCGGGCCGAGAGTCACCTTCACCGCGTCGGCAAGCTGGTTAACTCCGCGCAGGATCGCCTGGCGGGAATCGTCGCTATAAATAATCTGTTTTGCCATGGCTGATTTTTCCCGTAAATTGAATTTGAATTAACTGATTTTGTTCGTGGACTTGGCAGCCTGATCCAGAACGCCGAGGACGTCGTCCTCGCGCATGACGAGGTATTCGCTGCCATCCAGCTTGGTATCGCTACCGGAGTATTTCGCAAAAGAATGCGGTCGCCGACCTTGACATCAAGAGCGGCGAGTGTGCCGTCCTCAAGCCTCTTTCCTTGGCCGATTGCAATTACTTCGCCCTGTTGCGGCTTTTCCTTGGCGGAATCGGGAATGATGATTCCGTTGCGCGTGGTTTCTTCTTCTTCGATCCGCTTCACGAGGATGCGGTCGTATAAGGGTCGAATGTTCATAATTTTGTAAGCCTCCGCGGATAAGGTCCGCACTCGGATGTCATTTAGCTAGAAGAAGTCCAGGATTTCTGAATATGGCGCGAATGGCCGGAAACACCGTTCGTTGTCGCTGCCCAGCCACTCGCTTGCGACTCGGCTTCGAGCCGCAAAGGTTCGGGGAGAAGCGTCCCCTTTCGGTCAGAATCTCTCCGACAGTGATCATTCGTGCGGCCTTTCCGTTCAATTTGAGCGTTCAAGGAGCAAAGCACACGCCGCCTTGCTCAGTGGAAGCACCCTGTCCTTAACCAATATAGGTTAATTTCCTTTACTAGTCAAGCGGCACATGACTATACTGGGAATAGGTCTCTTTACTTCTAAGGGTTAATTTACGCAGATAGGGGTCTTCGTGGACGTTCCTCTAGTAATTAGGCAGCGCCTCAAGGAGTTGGATCTCGGTCAGAAAGACTTGGCGGCGGCGGCCCAAGTCACCGAATCTTACATTTCACAATTGTTGGCCCGGAAGAAGGCTCCTCCCGCGCCAGGCCGTACCGATATCTACGAGAAGATAGGCAGTTTCTTAAAGCTTCCGGATGGGGAACTTTCAAAACTGGCCGAGCTTCAGCGTCAGGAAAACCTAAAGAAGAAGGTGGCGGAGCCGCCGAGTCCTCTGTTCAAAGAGTGTCGGGAGTTGATTCTTCGAAAATGCGAATCTGAGAGGGAACAGGAAATACGTCCCATTTTCGAGAAGGAGCCGTTCGGAGAGCTTGAGCGCTTGGTCACGCAGAAGCTCTTAGATGTCGCCAAGAGAGTGGCCCGGGAGGAATTGGAACGTGAAGAGTGGCTCCGGCTGATGGCTCAGCTCAGCAACTGTAGCTACGAACAGATGCGTGTCGCCATTCTCGAATTTCTAGACACCGATGTCTTCAATATCTCTGTCGAAAACTGTGTTGCTTTCCTCAATCCGCTAATCGAATCCTGGGACATCGACCTCAAGACGTTTGGCATGGAAATCGTGCTAAATCGCAGGCTCGCCCTTGGCCGCCCGAAACGATTTGAATTCGTTGAAAGAGAACCCGAAGCACACTTTGGCATTGAGCCTGGACTGACGGAATTCCTTAGGGATATGTCTTTGAGCGGCGATGCCACCGAAGAGGAAATCGAATTTCTGCGACAACTGAGATTCCGAGAAAAACGGCCCGCGCCAATCTATTACTACCGGGAGTTGCAAAATCTGAGGGACCCGCTGCATTTTCGTGCTTCAGCGCCACCTCGAAGCGAGTCCGACTAATTGAAAGCGCCGGGGCGCACGGCGCCAAATGGAATTCCTTATGAAAGCCAAAGTTCACAAAATCGCATTTGTCGGCGATCATTTGCCGCGTAAATGCGGCATCGCCACATTCACGTCCGATCTGCTCGCGGCCGTCGCAACGGCCTATCCGCAAAGCCAGTGCCTGTCGGTGTCGGTTAACGACATCAAGGGTGCCTACGAGTACCCGGAAGTGGTCCGGTTTGAGATTGATGAGCAGGACTTGTCATCGTATCTGCGTGCCGCCGACTTCCTGAACATCAGCAATGTGGACATTGTCTGCCTCCAGCACGAGTTCGGCATTTTCGGTGGGCTTGTGGGTAGCCACATCCTGGCGCTCTTGCGGGAATTGAGAATGCCTGTGGTCACGACCCTGCATACAATTTTGCAGGAGCCGAGGGCCGATCAAAGGCGCGTGATGCAGGAGTTGATCTCGCTTTCGACACGGCTCGTTGTCATGGCGGAGCGCGGGCGGCAAATGCTGCAGGACGTATATCATGCCCCACTGGCTAAAATCGATCTGATCCCGCATGGCATTCCCGACGTCGGATTCGTAGATCCCACCTATTTTAAGGACCAGTTCGGCGTAGAAGGCAGGGTCGTGCTGCTCACGTTTGGGCTGCTCTCGCCGAACAAGGGTATCGAATATGTGCTCAACGCTCTGCCGGATGTTTTGGCGAAGTTTCCAGACGTTGTTTACATTGTCCTCGGCGCCACCCACCCCAACGAACTGCGAGAACATGGGGAAGCTTACCGGCTCAGTCTGGAAATCCTTGCCAAGAAAAATAAGATAGAGAAAAACGTCGTCTTTTACAACCGCTTTGTGGACCTTCAGAATTTGAAAGAGTTCATCGGCGCCGCGGACCTCTACATAACGCCTTACCTCAACGAAGCGCAGATCACGTCAGGAACGCTCTCCTACGCTTTTGGTTCAGGTAAAGCCGTAGTTTCCACGCCGTACTGGCATGCGGCTGAGCTATTAGCGGAAGACCGCGGCGTGCTGGTGCCATTCGGTGATACGCCGGCCATCGCCCGCGAAGTGATCGAGTTACTGGAGGACGACACTCGCCGTCACGCTATTCGCAAGAACGCGTACAGGCTGGGGCGCGAGATGATCTGGAGTAACGTCGCGCGGTTATACATGCACACATTCGAGTTAGCGCGACTCGGGGGAGCGGGGGCCTCTCGAAGATCCATTCTCACGAAGACACTTGCCCAGAGGCCGCGCGAATTACCGGAATTGAAATTGGATCATCTCCTGGAATTAACCGATTCAACGGGAGTTTTCCAACACGCTGTTTTCAGCGTCCCCAATTTTTCCGAAGGATATTGCACCGACGATAATGCCCGCGCATTTATCCTTTCGGTGCTACTTGATGAATTGGGAGAAGACCAGGAACGCGGACGGTCCGTGGGCACAACTTGCGGCGCTTTTCTTCATCACGCATTCGACACAAATAAGAAGCGGTTCCACAATTTTATGGGCTTTGACCGCCACTGGCTCGACGAGCAAGGCTCCGAGGACTGTCACGGCCGGGCGCTTTGGGCGCTGGGCATGGCCGTCGGGCGTTCCCCTTCTCGCAGCTTCCAGATGATGGCGGGACAACTCTTCGCGCGGGCGCTGCCGGCCTTGACGGATTTCACTTCGCCGCGTGCGTGGGCGTTCGGCCTGATCGGGATTCATGAATACCTGCGCCGGTTGAGTGGAGACAGTCTGGTGAATCAAACCCGGGAAGACCTCACCTCACGGCTCATGGAGCTTTTCAAAAGAAACTCTCTTCCGGACTGGCGCTGGTTTGAAGAAGGGTTGTCGTACGACAACCCAAAGCTCGCGCATGCCTTGATCCTGAGCGGACGGGCGACCGGGCAACGGGCCGTGCTTGAGTGCGGGTTGCAAGCTCTGCGCTGGCTGACGGAACTGCAAATCTCCGAGAAGGAGCATTTCCGGCCCATCGGCAGCCTGGGATTCTACCCCCGGGGCGGCATGCGCGCCCCATTCGACCAACAGCCGATTGAAGCCCAGGCGACGGTGTCGGCCTGCCTCGAAGCCTATCGCGCCACATCAGACTATTGGTGGTACGCACAGGCGCAACTCGCCTTCGACTGGTTTATCGGCTGGAACGACCTCGGGTTGGAAGTCTACTGTCCTGAAACAGGCGGCTGCCGCGATGGATTACACGTGGATCGGGTCAACGGGAACCAGGGAGCGGAATCCACTTTGGCTTTCTTGCTATCGTTGACAGAAATGCGGTTGGCGCAGAATATGCTCACGAGTTTCGAGCAGTTGATTGCTGCCGAAGCGTAGCCGCCGCTTCTAGTTTCGCTTCCACTGATTAACCAGACTCATGCAAATCGAAGTCAAACGCACGCCCACAATACTCAGACCCGACCAGTCGCGCATTCTTCTCCGCCCCTTCAATCCGGGTGACTCGCAACGGGCTGCACGGATTATCGCTCGGATTATGACCATTCCTGAAGAGCAACTCGCCTCACTGCTCGAAGAGATCTGCGCCGAGTTCTGCCGGCGCCATCAGAATGTTCACAAACTTTTCCTGGAGCGCTTTGAACAAGTTCGCGAGACGTTCTTTACGGATGAGCAACCCTCCGAACAGCGACGGCAGTTGATTGGCTCCTATTTCCTTGCCGAATACTCGCTGGAATCTGCCGGACTTTTCAATCCATCAATCGTCCCGCACCCCGATCAAACCGGCCTGCCATGCGGCGCACTCCGATTCATTATCAGCTTGCGCGCCGTCGGAGAAGGACACATTTCTTCTATTACGTTTCGAACCGGTATCCTCCACGCCGATCATCGAATTGAAATGCAAACGCCTCATGGGTTCCTAAGCGAGCCTCGCCAAATCCCCAGTTTCAAGTACCAGAAGCCGCTGTTCTCACGGAAAATCTTTGAACTGGGATTGAGCAACAAGTTTGCGAAACGAGTGATGAAAAGAGTCGGCGAATCTTTTTCACTCAAAGAGCTTCGGGACGCCCTCGACAAGGAGGTAAACGAGACAGAGAGTGTGGGCGGAATGCTCGAAACCGATAAGACCGCCGCACACGGAATCTGGATGCTGGCGCGGTCCAACTATAAGGTCCAATTCCAGCCTGAACAGCAGATCTCGGAGCGCATTATTTTCCCGGCAACGCGTTCGCAGCAAAACGGCATAGAAGACGCCCGGTTCGTCCGCTTCGATAATGGGGACGGTACTTACACTTATTACGCCACCTACACAGCTTTCGATGGCGCGGTCGTGATGCCGGAACTGGTGGAGACTTCCGATTTTCTGCTCTTTCGATTCATCACGTTGAACGGCCGCGCTGCCCAAAACAAGGGTATGGCGCTATTTCCCCGGAAGATAAATGGACGCTACGCGATGCTCTCACGGCAGGACAACGAGAACCTCTACCTCATGTTCTCCGATAATGTCCACTTCTGGAACGAGTGCACGCCGCTACTCCAACCTACGTTTCCGTGGGAATTGGTCCAGCTTGGGAACTGCGGATCCCCCATCGAGACGGACGAAGGCTGGCTGGTGATTAGCCATGGCGTCGGCCCTATGCGAAAGTACTGCCTCGGCGCCTTTTTGTTAGACCGCGACGATCCGAGCAAAGTCATCGGCCGCCTTTGCAAACCGCTGCTGATGCCAAATGAGAGTGAGCGCGAGGGTTACGTGCCGAATGTAGTCTATACGTGTGGCGTTCTTCTCGACAGGGGCCAACTGATCATTCCGTATGGCATGGCCGATCGCGCCGCCGGTTTCGCTACTGTCGCGCTCGATGAAGTGCTGGCTGCGATGCACTCCGATAACTGCTGAGCTGTGACAATTCCCAACAAGCGCATTGCAATCTTGTCTCCGGTGGCTTGGAGAACCCCGCCCCGGCAATATGGCGCATGGGAAACCGTCGCCAGCAACATCACGGAAGGGCTCGTTGCTCGCGGCTGGGATGTAACTCTGTTCGCCAGCAGCGACTCCGTGACCCGCGCGCGCCTGCGCGCCGTCGTGGACAAGGGGTACGAAGAGGATTCTGACGTTGATCCTAAAGTGGCCGAATACCTCCACATTTCCTCGGTATTTGAAAGCGCCTCTGAGTTCGATCTCATCCACAGTCACTACGATTTCATGGCGTTGACCTACTCCAGGCTCGTCAAGACGCCCGTTCTGACGACGATCCACGGCTTCTCGTCACCAAAGATCATGCCCGTCTATCAAAGGTATCGCGATGGATATTTTGTTTCGATTAGCGATTCTGATCGTGCAGCCGGACTAAATTATCTGGCCACGGTCTACAACGGGATCGATCTGTCGCTGTACCCGCTAAGGCGATCGTCGGGTGACGATCTGATTTTTCTCGGCCGGATCCATCCGGACAAGGGTGTGCACCTGGCGATCGCAGTCGCTCGTCGTAGCGGTCTGCCGCTGCGCATTGCCGGAATCATTCAGGACAAAGAGTATTTTCGAGAGCAGGTCGAGCCCTATCTTGACGACCGCCAGATTCGGTATCTCGGACCGGTTGACGTTCCCGGTAAAAACGAATTGTTCGCGCGCGCTCGAGCGCTTCTGCACTTAAATACGATGCCGGAGCGATTCGGGCTTGTTCTCGCGGAAGCCAATGCCGCGGGCGTACCCGTGATTGCGATGGACAACGGTTCGTGCCGTGAGGTAATTGCGGATGGCCAGACCGGATTTCTTGTCAACAATGTCGAACAGGCGGTGCAAGCGTTGCAACGGCTTCCCGAAATCGATCGGAACGCCTGCCGCGAACGCGTCCGGCAATGTTTTTCTGTCGAGACAATGGTAGCGGCATACGAACGGGTCTACGCGACAATTTTCGATCTTGAAGGGAAGAGGCGTCATGAAGCGAGACCTTGTCCAACGATATAGTCAGAATCCCATTCTCACGAAGGCAGACATTCCCTACGCGGTGGAGACCGTCCATAATGCAGCAGTCGTCAAGCATGAAGGTAAATACATCATGCTTTTCCGTTCGCATCTCCGCACCGGGCGATCGATTATCGGATTGGCGCGCAGCGACGACGGACTCCACTTCACCGCGGATCCAGAACCCTTCCTGACTCCAGCCCGGAACGGCCTTTTTGCCGACTATGAGGAGTTCGGCGTCGAGGATCCCCGAGTGACGCAACTCGAAAACGAGTACATCATCACCTACAGCGCCTACTCTCGAAATGGCGTGCGGATAGCCTTGGCCAAAACGCAGGATTTCAGCCGGGTGGAAAAAGTCTCGTTCATCACGCAGGCCGATTACCGGAACGTGGTGATCTTTCCCGAAAAATTCGGGGGGCTCTATGCCAGGCTTGACCGTCCTCACTCCGAGATCGCACCGTGGTCGATCTGGATTTCCTATTCTCCCGACCTACGCTTCTGGGGCGAGTCTCAGCTCATTATGAGACCGGTGCAATATCACTGGGATGAAATGAAAATCGGTCCCGGTGCGCCGCCGATCAAAACCAACGAAGGATGGCTCTCGATTTATCACGGGGTTTTTCAGACAATGGACGGGTCAATTTATCGTTTGGGAGTTGCCCTCCACGACTTACAGGATCCGGCGAAGGTTATCGGGGTGGGAGATTCGTGGATTCTACAACCGGAAGATCCATGGGAGCTAACCGGGTATGTTCACAATGTGGTCTTCACATGCGGCGCCGTCCCCGAGTCTGACGGGACCGTGAAGATTTATTGGGGCGGTGCGGATACGGTTATGTGCGTGGGCCAGGCACTGATCGCAGATCTAGTGTCTCTTTGCCTGGATCACGGCAGACCGGCAAAGTGAGTCTATTCTCATTCAAAGCGGAACGAAACGAGGGGAGCTATCGGCTCCCCTCGCTTTCAAACCGTTACGGTACACTGCTTACCAGCGATTGTTATTCCGGCGTTGGCCGCCACCGCCGCCGCCGCCAAATCCACGCTCGGTTTTCGGACGGGCTTCATTGACGTTCAGCGCTCTCCCATCGAGTTCCCTGCCGTTCAATTCCGCGATGGCGCGATCCGCCTCTGCGTTGGCGCTCATCTCGACAAAACCGAATCCTCTCGCCTGACCAGTGTCACGGTCGGTAATCAGGTTTACGCGTTCGACAGTTCCGTACGCCTCGAATAGAGATCGAACCGCAGCTTCGGTAGCTCCGAAGTTGAGGTTCCCTACAAAGATATTCTTCATTTAAACTATTTCCTCTTGAAATTTACAAATTGACAAATCGGGGGCAGGATCGGATGAGGGATGGGGGGTGGGCCAGACTAATGCGAAGATGCCAAATACGTTTTGACTTCTCAACTATACCATCGGAAAGCGCAAGTGTACAGCAAATAATTCAGTCGCGCAGTATGAGTCGGTCAGGCCCCCGGGGGTGCCGCCCCGGCTTCGCCTTCCCCTAGCCGTCTGCTGGATGGGAGGCGATTTGGATCTCCTCCGAGTCATCACACGGAGAACTTCGGGCCTACCAAACCGGTGTCCGCGAAGCATCTAAAGTAAAACAAGTCCTGCCTTTGCCGTGGTACCAAAACTGCGCCGCTAGTCCGCGCTCTCGATCCATCTCTTCGGCGGCCGAGAAATTAGCGCAGAGCTCGTAACCGCTCTCCGATTTAGCTTCATATTCATAGGGCGCGCTGGTTTCGGGATCGACTGACTGCGACGCCTTGATGATCCCTCTGCTTGCCAGCGCGGCCAGTGAAGGCGGCAGAGACGGAGATGCTTTGTCCGATTCCGAGCGCTTATGCCAGGAATAAATGGCGGATGCAATCCCCTGAAGATCCTGTACGCGCCTCCGATCGGCTTCCACCTGGCGTTGCGCGGATGGTGTGCCGGCCACCGCCAGGCCAATGGAGAAACTGGCAACGACGACGGCGGCGGCGCCTATTCCAAATTTCAGGCTGCGACGTTTCACGCGGGCGAAATTCGTATTTCGGTCCCAACGCAGGGACTCCAGGTAGTAGACGAATATTGCGCCGCAGATCAGCATCACTGTCGCGGCTTTCAACAGGAAGCGCGCCGTCAGCTCGCCCGTCAGGAAGTAGTTGAGAAACCAGATCAAATCGCAGATCATCGCGCCTGCCGTCAGCAGGAGTGCAATGTAAGTCAGCCATTTACGCACGCCGGACTGGAGGCGCTCGGGGCGGCTCTGTACTTCTCTAAGAATGGTGCGTATGACCAGCAGAAAGATGGGAAAAGCAACAACAACGCTGGCCATCTGCCACGTAACTGCATGCCGTAAGTTGTATACGTGATCGCGAACGACAGGGTCGGGAAACCAGTGGTCAATGAACCGAAACAGCATCGAGCCAAGCGCGCCGCTCCACGTCGCCAACATTGAAAACGCCAGCAGATAGAGGAACGCGTCGCGGGACGATTCGCCGCCCGCTGTTCGTTCGGGAACGGGAAGGCCGGTTGTTCGCTCCCAATAGCTGCCGAGAGCCGCGTAGATATCATCCTGCGGCCATCCCCGGCGCGCAAGAAACGAGGCCAGGAACTCGTCCGATGCTCCTTTGGACTTGCTCGCTTCTATAAATTCGAGAAGCTTGGTCGTGTCCTCGTGTTGCATATTACTCCTTCCGGGCCGGTTAAACGCAATCCGATGGCACGGCGATTTGTACTACAGTCAACCACTTAGAGAGGCGAACGGAGAGGGCTTTTCTGTGGAAGCACCCCCATCCTAAGCTAGGTACATTTACTGTATGTTACTCGATGTGCCAGCGTAAGGAACGATTCCGCTAACCTGCTGATTGGAAGCAGCTGGGAGTATCGCAAGGCTTCCTGGCACACGAACTGCAAAGAGCATTCGCGATGGAATTGTTCTATTTAGTCGTTCTCATCGGCATCCTGGCCGTCGGCTGGTTCCTGTTGCGCAAGGAATTGCGGCGGGTTGAAAAGCAGCTTGCACAGCTTACTACCCGAGTCTTTCAACTAGAGAACGAAAGGCATGCTGAGGGGATCGCTGGCGAGAAAATTACGCGGATGCCGCCAGTTTCCGTTCCTCCGAAGGAGAGCGCGCCGTTCGAGGCCAATCTGGAGGAGCCTGTTGGAATGCCGACAGCACAACCGGCGTTCGCGTCAAGCAAAGCCGCCGTGCAGATCAGCGCCCCTTCACCTCGCTTTAGCGAACGCATTCGGAAATACTTCGGGGATGAGGAATGGGAAGCCCTTCTGGGTGGAAGTCTGCTCAACAAAATCGGGGCCCTGGTGCTCGTAATTGGAATCGCACTTTTTCTCGGATACTCATTCACTCACATGGCGGCTGCGGGCCGCGCTTTGACCTCTCTCGGCGTGAGCCTGTGTTTGCTTGGCGGCGGAGTTTTCCTCGAACGTAAACCGGCGTATCGGGTATTCGCGAGAGGTTTGATCGGAGCGGGATGGGCGGCGCTCTATGTCACCGCATACGCAATATACGCAGTTCCAGCGGCGCGTTTGATTCGCAATCCGTATGCCGGCTCGTTTGTGCTCCTCCTGGTTGCCGCGGGCATGATCGGGCACTCTCTTCGTTATCGTGTTCAGGCCATCACGGCAGTGGCGTATTTCGCGGCTTTCGCCGCGCTGGGCGTGACGCCGTCGTCGTTCCTTGCTCTGCTGGGCATGGTTCCCTTAAGCGCCTCGCTTTTGTATCTGGCCTACCGATTCAACTGGAATGCAATGGCGACATTCGGCGTAATTGCAACCTACGCGACCAGCATCGGGCGCGGCAGCTCCGGCGCCTCCTTATTGGCCGCCGAGTCGCTGCTGCTTGTTTACTGGCTGCTCTTTGAGGCGTTCGATCTGATTCGAGTTTGGAGACACGCGATGGGCTGGGGAGTTGAATTTCTATTCCCCCTGAATGCGATTGGTTTCCTCGGCCTGTCTTATGAAGCATGGGCCAATGTGGACCCCGGTCACATTTGGCTGGCCTGCGCGTTCGCGTCGGCGCTCTATTTGGCGAGTGCGATCGCCCGCGGCTTTCTTCGGCCTCAATCGAGCTTTCCCTCAACTGATTTTGCCACCCGTATGAAAGCGGGCAGCTACGAAGCGTCTGTAACGCTTGCCGCCGGTTTGGCCGGGTTTGCGATGGCCGGCCGCCTGGTCGGCGTGTGGCTTAGCGCTGGATTCGCAATTGAAGCTGAAATTCTATATCTCGCCGGCGTCTTCCTCGATCTCGCTCTTCTTCGATGGTTGGGAAGCATCGGCTTCGTCTTCTCGCTCGCGCGCCTGGCCGCCCACGATGCAAACTCGGAACGGGTTTTCTCCGTAGCGGATTCGAAATTCATTCATTCGTGGACGCCCGTCGCGCTCTTCCACGCAGCTCTCTTTTACATAAACCGGCTATTACGAAAGCCAAACGTTATCTATTCTTCCTTAGCGGCGGCTCTCGTTGCCGGCGTCCTCGCCC
>JAICLJ010000150.1 GCA_025927575.1 Bryobacteraceae bacterium
AATCGGCTGAAAACGGGAACGCTGGTGCCGAATTTGAGCGGCGCGTTCTAATTTTAATATGATGGAAAGGCGCGGATGTGGGGGTCCGTCCCCACTGAAGAGGAGACGGGTGAATAGAAGAGAATTTTCGAAAGTGGCGCTCGCGCCAGTATTGGCAGGTGGGTTGAGCCTGGCCCAGACGGATTCCAAACGGTTCCGGAAGGGCATTACCTTGGGGAGTTTCCCGAAAGGCAAACCTCTCCCCGACTGCTTTGCAGAGGCGAAGTCCTTAGGCTTCGAGGGTGTGGAGATTCCGCTCGGCGGTCAAGTGAAGCTGGAGACGCCCGATGACGAATTGAAACGGGTGCGCGAGGCGGCGGAGAAGAACGGTATCGCAATTATCAATGTCTGGGTTTCCGGTGCGATCGCGAATACCCCTCTAAATGCGGACGATCCCAAGGTGCGCGCCAAAGGTGTAGCGGGGTTACGCCGCGGAATCAAGATAGCGACGCTACTTGGAACGGACTCCCTGCTGGTTGTCCCTGGCGAAGTAGGCTGGGGATCAACCATGAAATATGGATACGAGATTACATGGGAGCGGGTTTCGGCCGAACTGCCGAAAGTCATCCCAGATGCCGAGAAGGCCGGCGTCTCCCTGAACTTCGAGGAAGTCTGGAATCGCTTCCTGACCAGCCCGCTCGATATGCGCCGCTTTGTGGATCAGTTCCACAGCAAATATGTCGCGGTTCACTTCGACGTCGGCAACATCCTGCAATACGGTTTCCCGGAGGATTGGATAAACACGCTTGGCAGCCGTATCCATCGCGTGCATCTGAAAGATTACAAGCTAAAGGGCTTTCAGGCCGGTCAATTTGTCCCCTTGCTCGAAGGCAGCGTCGATTGGAAGGCGGTGATGGCCGCATTGGTGAAGACCGGCTACCGGGGCTTTATGAGCCCTGAATATGGTCACGACACACCGCTCAGCGACATTTCAACCGCGTGGGATAAGATCGTTGCGATGGCCTAATCACGACCACGGCAGTGGCCGTTCTCGTCGCGGATTTTTCCGCCGCTAACGTGTGCTACGCGGAAAGGTCCTCGTCCGGTGCCGCGAGGACCGTTTCAGGAGGGGACCCAGCGGTCTGAGCGCGCTTCACGGCGCTTGGGGGCGCCTGCCCGGCGAAACGCGCGAGGTAGTGAATCCGTTGCTGGCGGAAGGCGGGGAGGCCCCAGTGCTCCCGCCAGTATTCCACAAATTGCGCGGACAACTTCTGCGCCCGATGCTGCAGAAAGAGCTGCAATTGCCGCGCTTCCGGTTTGTGATGAATCCCCTGACTCTTCAGCCACGCCGTTGTCGCGGTCGAATCGGTGATATCGCCGAGGCGCGTTTGCGTATCTTTCAATGCCGCGATTAAGTCATCCATTCGGCGGCCGTAAATCGGGCGGAACAGTTCCAAGGTGTAACGCAGGTGTTTCCCTTCGAGCCGCAGACGATGCAGGGTCGCGGGATCAACGTCATCGTGAGCGAGCCGCTCCCCCGCTTTGCAGAACTGTTCAAGCAACAGCGGCAGCACTCGCCGGGCGTTCCCTGCCGCCGTTTCGGTTTCGTGCCAGAGATCGCGCCGCTTGCCGCGCGGCGCCCGAGACGAGTTAGCCTCAGGTACTTCTTCCGGATGCAATGGCAATTCGGTGTTCAGCCGGAGCGTATCTCGCCACCGGGCGCCGAACCCGCTGCGGAGGCCGGCGGATAACGAAGCGCGGAGAGCGGCCTCCGCGACCGCTCGCTCGTTCGACAAGTGCAGCGCAAGCTCGGGTGATAGCTGAACATCCGCTCGCGCGAAGCTGTCTCGCGCGATGTCGATATCCCGGGTCCGGCCGGCAAGCGACATATTCAAGCTCAGCTCCGTGCGGACTTGTTTGCGCTGCTGTTTCGGGAACAAGCTTTTGAACAATCTGAGTGCTTCGCGCAGGCGGCGAATCGCTACGCGAAGGTCGTGTACGGAATCCGCGCCGGAATGCTCAGCGCAGCGAGCCCACTCTTCCTCCAAGCGAACCAGCCGAGCCAACAATTGCTCGCGAACGTAGGCGGAAAGTGGAAGCTGCGCGAGGCGCGTATCCATAATTCATTTCACCTGATTCTATTTCACCTGGCGCCGAGCGCGTTGAATGGTGAGCGGCCGGCCATAGACCTCTCGAAAAGATAAGCCTGCTCGACTCGCCGCCCAAATCTCCAGATCGGCATTGCCCTTGGCCTCGACTTGCAGACCAACGGAAGCGCTCTTGATCGAAGCCGCCACGCTACGAACTTTCTGCTCATGGCTGCGATCGAGAGCATCGGCCACGCGGAGCAGCGGCGAAAGATAGAGAACTGTTCGCTTGGCTTCGGCATCGAGCGCCTGGAAGTTTGAATGCCCCGCCTGCGGCATGGATTTGCGATGGAAGCGGCAGATTGTCGCGATGGTGAGCCGTTCTTTGGCTGTGAAACCGGGAAGATCGGAGTTCGCAACGAGATAGGCTGAGTGTTTATGATGGCTTGTGTCGCTGACAAAGTGACCGATGTCGTGAAGGTAGGCCGCGGCATCCAGTAGTTTGCCTGCTGTGGGCGGCTGACGGTGCAGCGGCTGCGTCGCTTCGAAGAGGCTGTGCGCGAGCGAAGCCACCTGACGAGCGTGCTTGATAGCGACTCCATACCGTTTCGTCATAGCCTCTACAATTTGGCGCTGCTCGCGCGAAAGGCGCGTGAGCTCGCTGCCGACGCGACGGTTCGCCAGATCCGCGATAATGCCATCGCGCACACCGGCTGTCGAGTAATACATCGACCGGTGACGGATCCCTTCTAAGGTGCGCAGGAACACTGCCGCTCCGGCCACAATAATCTCGGCGCGGCGGGGACCGATGCCGATCCAGCGGCGCCGCTCGTTCACATCTTCCTTGATGAGCAGTTCGAAGAAGCGGCGGATCTGTGCGGTGCTGGCGCGAACGCCGTCGGCTGTGTCACGCCGCGCACGTGGGATACGGTTTACCGCACAGACAAGGGCGGCAGCCGTCGACGATGTGGCGACAACGCGGTCGAACTTCTCCGATCCGTGCCGCTTGACGAATACCGCGAGTTTTTCATTGATGTACTGGTTGAGCCGGCTCACGGCTTGTTCTGACGGCGGGTCCATGGTCAGGAACAGCCCGGTCAAGCGCACGGCGCCCAGAGGCCGCGAAATGGAATCGATCAGCTCTCCGTTCTGGCTTACGATCAGTTCACCGCTTCCGCCGCCTATGTCGACGATCAGCGTACGTTCTTTCGGGTGCGGCCAGCGCGCCTCGACTCCCAAGTGAATCAGCCGGGCTTCTTCTTGCCCTGAGATGATCTCCACAGGCGCGCCGAGCGCCTCCGTCACTCTTTTCAAAAACTCAGCTTGATTTCCGGCGTCACGCACCGCGCTGGTGGCGACAGCGCGAATGCCGGCGACCTCGAGCTTTTGGTAAATGGCGGCCATGCGCTGAAGATTCACACAAAGGAAATTCAGCGCCTCTGCACTAACTCGACCCTGGCGAAATACGCTTTCTCCGAGCCGGGTCACCTGGCGATCCTGCGCCAGAATCTTCGTTGTTCCCGCATTTACTTCGGCAGCCATCATCCGTACGGAGTTACTGCCGATGTCGATAGCTGCGTAGCGAGGCATCTTAACCAAAAGTATCAGGGAAGCTAGCATCCTTCGGCGTGCGCTCCGCGCGAAGAGTGAAGCGCTTCCGGCCGCGCGCCGATCCGGTAGCCGTCTGTAACGCTCTCGGGCAGTTTCGCTCCTCCGGTCGATATAATCGAGCACGTAGCCGCGAATCGCCGTGGTTCCTATTTTCCGTGCGGCGTTTACCTATGCATCCCTCCCTGGACGACGCCCCTGTCGGCTCGCAAAGTTCTAAGCCGCCGGCTTTCCTTTCCGAATTTCCTCAAGGAGCGGCGGAGCGAATCAAGGCGCTGCTTGCCTCCTCTGCCGACCGCGACGGCGCCGAGCATTATCTTGCCGAGTTCCATGCTCGTCATCCCAATCTTTTAGCTCAAATCGCGGCGACGCGCCCGAGGCTTCAATGGCTCATTACAATATTCGGCTTTAGCCGTTTTCTGTCGGAAGAGCTGCTACAGCATCCGAACTGGCTAAACGACGTCCCCGACATCTACCGAGTGCTTACCGTTTCCGACTACATGGAGCGCTTGGCTTGGTTTCTCGCTGAAAGGAACGGGACGGGAGTCGTCAACGCTCTCGATCTCGCCTTATTCCGGCGGCGGGAGATATTCAGAATTGCCGTGAGAGACGCTCTGAATTTTGGAACGCTTTCCGAGATCACCGAGGAACTTTCAACCCTCGCCGACGCAATTCTCCAACGAGCCCTGAACAGCGTGTTCGATGATCTCGTCAAACGGTATGGGCGGCCGGCGCTCAATTCCGTGAGCGAGGCCCGTTCTCTGGGTTTCTGTGTATTGGCCTTGGGGAAATTAGGAGGCCGGGAACTGAACTACAGTTCGGATATCGACCTTCTGTTCCTCTATTTGGCAAACGGCGAGACAAGCGGTCCCGACGTGATCGCGAACCGCGAGTTCTATAAGAAACTCGGCAACCGGCTCACCGAGATCTTGTCCACTTACACCGCGGAGGGGCTCTGCTATCGCGTCGATCTCCGATTGCGGCCCGAAGGCAGCCTGGGTGAGATCTGTATCTCGGTGGAAGGCGCCAAGGAGTACTACGCCAAGCGGGCGCGCGACTGGGAGCTACAGATGTTGATCAAGGCTCGTGTCTCCGCCGGAGATCGCGCGCTGGGGCGTGTTCTGCTCGATTTCGTGGAGCCATCTATCTATTCGACCAGCACGGACTTTTCTGCCATTGAAACCATGTCGGCCACACGCGTGCGTATCAGCGAGAAATTAACGGCAAAGCGGGGTATTCGGGATGGTTTGAACGTGAAGCTTGCGCGGGGCGGCATCCGGGATGTCGAGTTCCTCGTTCAGTGCCTGCAGCGCCTGCACGGCGGGCGCGAGGTGTGGGTGCGGCAAGGCGGAACTCTGTTGGGCCTATCGCGTCTGCTTGACAAGGACCTGCTCTCCACCACTGAATATTCGCAGCTCGTCAACGCCTATCAATTCCTCCGCCATCTGGAGCACCGTCTTCAAATTGAAGAAGACCGCCAGACGCACACGTTGCCTTCCAGCTCGATTGAACTGGACCGGCTCGCGCGCCGGATGCCGGCGGGACTGCAATCGGTTCCTCCTTCCACGCCGGGAGCGCAGCTTTTGCACGATCTCAATCTGCATCTCGAGCACGTGCAAACGATCTATGATCGGATTGTGCACGCCCAGAGGCCACTTAGCTATGGGCCGGCGCTTCCTGCCGGCGAGGCTCCGGAGCGGCCGGCCGAGAGTTCCGCTGGTCACAGGGACGAGTCCGATGGCAGCGTTCTGTCGCAAACGCTTTTGCGCTCCGTGGAACAAATAGCACCGTCCCTGGTCGAACGACTGCTGCAGTATCCGCTTCGCCGTAATCAACGCGATTTTGAGCGCTTTCTTGAACGCGTGCTGGAGGAGCCGGAGTGGCTGCGCCTCATCGACACGCACCCGATACTTGTCGAGTACACGTGCCAGTTGTTTGAGGTCAGTCCGTACTTTGCCGGGCAGATCGTTCGCGACTTGAGCCTGTTGAACGAAGTCAGGGACGTTGCGGATCACCCGGATCGCCGCGCCTCTTTCGAGGATCTCGCGCCGGCATTGAACGATCTTGGCGCCTTGAGGAAGTTCTTCCGCCGCGAGATGCTGCGTATCCAAACGGCCAGCATCTGTGTGCCTGAGCCGGTGTTTCAGAGCCTCGACCGGACGTCCGCTCTGGCCGAATTTGTCATCGGCCGCGCTTATCGCATTGCGCTGGATCGGGCACTGGACCGGGCTCGAGAGCGAGCGTCGGCAGACAGCCCATTTGACGACCCACAGGGCGAAATGATGGTGATCGCGCTGGGCAGACTGGGCATGCGCGAATTTGATCTCGGTTCAGATGCCGATCTGTTGTTCATCATTCCGGATGTGGAGGTCGACCGGCAGAAATTCTGGACACGCGTGGCTGAGCACGTCATCGACATCCTGACCGCCTACACAGGCGACGGAACCATTCTTTCGATCGATACGCGCCTGCGGCCGAATGGCCGCGAGGGGATGCTTGTGCAGAGCGAATCGACATACACCGATTACTTCGCGCATCACTCGGAAGCGTGGGAGGGCATCGCCTACATGAAGGCGCGCGCCGTGGCCGGCGACATGGAACGCGCGACAAACTTTCTGACCGGGCTGCAGCAGGCGGACTGGCGGCGTTGGGGACAGAGTGGCCGCTCCAAACAAGACTTGCGCCAGATGCGGCTCCGGCTCGAACGGGAGCAGGGCAGCGCAAACCCGCTGAAGGCGGGGCGGGGCGGCTATTATGACGCCGACTTTGCATTGATGTTCCTACGGCTGAAAGGCGCGGGACTTTTCTTCAAGACGTTGAATACGCCGGAGCGAATCGACATCGTTGAGAAGATGGGACACTTGGAGCGAGCCGACGCTGAATTTCTGATGCGTGCGACGACTTTTTACCGAGCGCTCGAGCATGGTCTGCGCCTCTCGACCGGACATGCGGAAGGAACGCTGCCTACCTCACGATTCGAACTGGATATGTTGACCGAGCTGGTGGATCGCTGGACAGCCCAGTATCCGCGTTCCGGAACACTGGAAACGGAGTTCGCTTCGCTGCAGAATTCAATGCGGCAACTATTCGATCGCTTGTTCAGCTAGATTCAAGACTGTTGCGACCGCGCGCATTTGATCTTCGGAACCCCGCCATTTAGAATAGAAGAGGCGCGCCCGGGCGGGAGTAACTCAATGGTAGAGTCTTTCAAGTTCAGAAGTGACTCCAGCGGCGAGTCACAAATGGTGTTCTTTCATGCGATAGAGCTGTGTGATCGTGCGGGTGTGGCCTAGTGGTCGGGCTGTAGCCTTCCAAGCTACCTACACGGGTTCGATTCCCGTCACCCGCTCTATAAAACTCTGAGTGCCCCTAGGATTTGCTCTTCGCTATGCCCCTTCTTGGCATGTTTCATCGTTCACCTTTTGCTTCGGATCTGAGGATCAAATCTTACCCAGAAACTCTGCTCTCCAGTGGCACTGCTTTTGGGTTTTGGGTCAGCCCGGAACATCGCAGTTCCAGTAATGGAGATTCTCGGACACTCGCTTCGGCTTAACATGTCAGCAACGCGCGTTATACGTCAACTTGATGAGAAAACCATCCAATTTCCGGGCTGCCGACGGCTCGGAAACCATTCCTAAACAGTAGGCCGTTAACGCGGGTCAAACATTGGATGAGCTGCGAACTGCGCACGATCTTCGCCATGATACGGTTCGTCTGCGCTTCGTCCTCTTGTTCGACAGCTTCGCGATACACCTTGACGAGGCCGGTCTTAGGTCCGGTGTGATGCTACCCGGCGTAGACCCCGTAGCCAAGGAGGCCCGCAAGTACAACGAGCGCGGCGCCAGCGACCTGGAACTCCCAGGACCGCTCCAGGGAAACTCGCGCCATCATTCTCAACGCCTGTTTCGGCGCGCAAAATCGAATCAAGCCCTTGATTAGAAGGCCCCACCCCACGACTGTCAACACCACGGATATGCCCGACCATATGTTATGAAAGGCAACGATGACGGCTCCAAGGGGCAGATTCAGAAATCCGTCCAGGAAGGCGCCAGGTCCCCCCTTGCCGCGTAGGAGGATGAAGAACTCCGCCCAAGCCTTCGGTTGCAGGATGTGCGAGAGGCCAACGACTCCGAACAGAATGATGGCAACGGTTTCAACAGATCTTCCCATCCAGTCCTCCCGATATTTCACTGAGTTGTCTCCGCAGGGAATCGCAGTTCGCACTGGGAATCGACATGAATTGGTACATGTTCAAATACTTGTCGGCATGTGCCCTCGGACGACTCGATAAGGTATATCCACGAGTGTAGCCCCATCCGTCGTGCCGTTCATTTTACGGCCCTTTCGTCCTGAGGAGTCGCGAAAGGATGCCGTGGCGCGCGGATGCGAGTGGGTTTGCTTCGCTCGCAATCTGCGCCAACAGGAAGTGGCGGGTGGCGCCGGGCACGAAGCGCTACACGCCCAGCGTTGCGGCAACGCGCATGCTCTTGCGGTCTGCACGGCCCGGCAGGAAAATGAAACCGCGCTCCGCGCGCGAGACAACTCCAGGACAGCTGCGCCGTCAGCATCGGGCTGAAGAACGGATAAAACAAGCTAACTTCCGGGCAGACGCGGCATGGAAATAAACTTGCTAAGTTCCTGATGTTCCGTGATACTCTGGCCGTGCAACTCCGGCGATTCCAGCCGGAAAGGAGAAGCACAGTGATGCCAGAAACTGAACTTGCGAACATCTCCCCGGAATCGTTACAGTCCTTAAAGCTGCCTGCGACTTTCGACCACTTTACCCGGCTTGCAAGCAGCGACATCGACGCATTTCTCAGTTGCGACAAGCGGCCTGAGGAAGTATTCGAGATGAAACTGTCCGCTTTCCGAGATGCGGCACAGGCCAATCTGTTGACATTCCGCGGCTCCCAGATTTTCGATCCGGTCGGCGAATTTCCTACCCTTGCGTGGCCATCCGATCTCTACATTCCCGGTAGCGCGGATTTCAAAAGCTATTGGTTTATTCCGCCCCCAGCGGATCACCGGTACGCCCTCGCATGGACATCGCCCGGCTCGGCTAATCAAGCTTCCAGCCAAACAGGAGAATTGTTTAGTTTTGCGCAGCTCAACCCGGCGACCAATGCGGGCCAGTTTACCGATGCGGGTGTCGGCATTTTTTACAACCCGCCGATGACCCTGGGCGTAGTGGACCTGCAGCCGCATGTCAACTGCTCCGGGTCGCTACGATGGTTCCTGCAGATCTTTCCGAAACTGGCCGCTGGTTATGTGGATGTGATCGCTCAACTGATCCTTGCCGCGTGGCAGGTAATTCCTGGCGGCTTCGATCTGTTGGGATGGAAGCCCTTCGATGTCTCCGCCATCCGGCGAGACCAGTCCTGGGGTCCCGAGGAACATCACTTCACAAGCTCGTTTGCAGGCCCTAATCTCTCCGCGCCTTTTGTTGTGCAAAAGGGCCGCACCTACTTGCTTGCGGTGCTCGGCCGAATCAGCGTCACATCGGGCCTGACGGCGAGCGCGGCTGGCCAAACGCTTTTCCCACTAGACAACACTCAGCTTCGCGCCTGGGGCGCGATGAACTGCTCGGTGACGCAAATCGACGTTGAGACGAAACAGGTATACATCCCCTGAACCGATGCCTTTTGTGGGATGTCCCGCTGGTCTGCTGTGATCGTTCCGTGACACTAGTTGCGACGGTTTGGCGGTGCTCGACCCAAGTTTCTGGATAAATTCCAAGTGACGGGCCACCCGGAAACAATCCACGCGGGCCAGAAGTCCGCTTGTGGGGAATTGCGCTCGGCAATTCGTCGACATGAGCCGTCGCGCCGCATCCACTTGGACGAGAAGTCGCGCTGCGGACGTTGAGACGAGGGCATCCAGTGGCTGCCAATACGAAGCATTATCGTTCAAACGCCGACTTGTGGATCCTAATCTTCGTTATGGGCTGAGTGCCCGCGCCGGCGCTTTTGATCCAGAAGCCGTTCGATCGTGGAGACGCGCTTAGTCGAAAACTGCTGGGCCGCACCATCCAGGTACGGCCGAAACTCCCGAAGCCAATATCGCATGTAACCGATCTCGTGGATCTCCGCCAAACTCTTTCGATAGTGATCCAGCAAGCCAGACGCCAGCACCTCGCCAGCGCGGTGGCCGCCGACCTTGACTGCGCGAGAAAGCCGGCGCGCCTTCTCCGGCAGTTCACGCACAGCGGCTAAAGCCATCACTGACGAGAGCTGCAGGACGGACCGGCCTTGCGAGGCAGCTTCTTGCTGGAGCTCGCGCCATTGGCTGTACAGCCGATCGGTGGGTGCGGCGACCCAGGAGACGCTCGACACCTCACGGCGGAGCTCAGCCCATTCGGCGCGCAGCGAGGCGACATCCAACGGAGGTGTGTTCACGGTTTCCGTGAGCCGCCCGGCAGTCCGCTCCAAACCGTCAAGCAGCTGGTCAACCGTGTCGAATTTGTGCCCAAGTGGCATCAGTCCTTCCTTCTGTAACGCTTCCGCGATTTCTCCGATCAACTCGCGCCCTGCGCCGGCCACATCCGCCAGAGCGGCCAGCACCCAGACGGGTGAAGCGTGAAACGATGCAATACCGGCCAATTCCACTACGTTTCCCGCCGTGCGGCCAATCAGAAAATCAGAGGGAAGGCTCTCCGTATCGGCATCGTAGGTTCCTTGGATCTGCCCGACCTGCTCAATCAAAAATCGGAGCGTCGATCCGACCAACGATTGGTAAAGCCTGGAGCGCCGTACGCGCGCAGGTAGCAGGACTTCACTCACCTCGCGAGCCGCTCCGCCTCCCAGTCCGGTGAGCGAGCGCAGGAAACGTTCTGGCACGGAATAGACATACCCCTTGAGCTGCCCGCGATTCATTGCGACTCTAAGCGTAGCTGACCGGTTACTTCGCATCTTCGCAACTGCATGCCGACTTCACGTTAAAATCCAGGATAGGCGACGTGGGCTTCTGTGACTAGTGCGTAACCCAGGACTCAGGGAGCCAGCTAACGCGGCAGTTTGCCAGTTGCTGTACTACCCGGCCGATTCAAGCAGTTGTTCCCGTATTCGGCCGTCAAGTGAAGGATCTAGAGCGTTATTTCCATCAGCCAAACCCTCACGATTAGTTATGCAGTAGAACGCCAAAGCCACAAAGAGCAAAGCAAGTGCAAATCCAAACTCACCACTGAAATAGTGGGTGTGCCCGGTATCTTTGGTGATGCGATCGAAGAACGCCTGTATCACACCATTGTGGGTCGCATGCATGATTGTTACGGGCCAAATGCTTCCCGACTTCATCCGCAACCACGCCGACACCACTGCGCTCGACAGAACCATTGTGCTGAAGCAGCCAATTTGATACCAGCGCGGCGTATCCGTAGTGCCGTATGAACCTGACAAGATCGCGGGCATGTGCCAGGCGCACCAGATCACGCCGCTCACCAGCGCCGTTTTAGGGAAGCTCATCCATTTGGCAAGCTCGGGGACGAGAAATCCGCGCCAACCAATCTCTTCTCCAATGGCTGCCATCATCCCGGGCAGCAATCCAAGAATGCTGATGTACACAAAGGCAGCGACGATTACGAGCCCGTTCGATTGCGAAGTCATTCCGAGGGTAAAGCGTGCCCGCTGCAAGAATGTTGGGTTCGGAACCGTGCCAAGACCAGTCATCCAAATCAGCCCGTAAGCCGCAAACGAAACGGCCACCGGGATGACCCATCCAGCGACCAGCCATTTCATCCGACCGACTTTCCAGCCAATTTCCTTCAAGGAACGCTTTCTCAACAGGCTGGCAATGATGGCGGCGACGGCAGGGCCCCACATGGCAGCCATCGACCCCAAATGGAAGAAGTAAGTCAGCGTGCAAAATGCAAAGACCAGCAGCACATACAGAGAGACATTACCCTTTGCCGTCTGTTCCATAGGTCCTCCTGAGATAGCGGTCGGTCTCAAGGACCGTTTCCATTGCATATTTTCTTGTAAGCAGTACGAATGCGTAGGAGAACTGGTTCAAACTTTTTCTGGGGTTCGGTTTTCGCTGCATCATTTTGTTGTAGAATCACGATCAGCCGGCAACCTGAACAACCCATTCAGGATTATCGAAGCTGTGACCAACTTCTGCTTGGGAGGCTTACCGTGAAGCTTAGCTCTGTTGCTGCCGGTTTCGTTGTTCTGCTATTTTCGAGCTGTTTACTGGCTCAATCGTCGGGGCCTGACGATCGTCCCATCACTGATCCACAATCGATCAGCTCGTCTGAAAACTCGAACGCTCGACCTGTTCCGATCGACGATCTGTATTTCACGCGCTCGCTTGGGGGTGCATCGTGGTCGCCGGACGGGAAAGAAATCGCCTTCATAATGGACATGTCGGGCCGGGCGAATTTATGGAAAGTGGGTTCGGCTGGAGGCTGGCCGATCCAACTGGTGCAGTCCGACGAACGGCAGTACGGCGCCACATGGTCGCCCGACGGCAGGTGGATCGTTTTCCAGCAAGACTCCGCAGGCAACGAACTGTGGGACATTTTCGCTGTACCCAGCGACGGCGGAGAAACGATCAATCTCACCAATACTTCAAACATCCGAGAGGAGTCGCCACGCTGGTCT
>JAICLJ010000243.1 GCA_025927575.1 Bryobacteraceae bacterium
CCAATCCCCGAAGCCATCAGCGCGTTCGATGTAGAAACATGTTGGGCCCAGAATCCCCACGTAGCGCTGCCGAGCGCCATTCCGCCCTGGAAGATCATCTGGTAAGTTCCCAGGGCGCGGGCTTGCACCCATGCGGGTACTGAAAGCTGCACCGCAACGTTGAACGTCGATGTCGTAGAGGTCCATGCGAATCCGGCGGCAACTAGCGACAAGACGATGAGAGAAATGCTCTGCGTAAATGCGAGAGTGAACAGGGTTCCGGCAAATATGATGGAAGACACGTCAACGATGCGGTCCGCCTCGAACCTGCGCCGTAATTTCGGTAGCGAGGCGGCCCCTATCACAGCTCCAGCGCCCATGCAGCCGTTCAGTATCCCGTAACCCATGGCGCCCTGATGGAGATGCTGCTGGGCAACGACGGCCAGCAGTGCCCAGGCCGCGCTGACGAATCCCGTAAACAGAAATGCGCGCACCAGCACGGCCTGTACTGGCGGGGCATGCCGCAGATAGCGGATGCCCGCGCGCATCGACCCAAAAACGCGTTCGGCCGGCAGAGCGCTTTTAAACAGCGGCGTACGTTTCCAGGTGTAAAGGACTAGAATAACGGCGACGAAGGATGCCGAATTCAGAAAGAAGACCGCTCCGGCTCCCGTGGTGGTGGATACAAATGCCGCAACCAGCAGTCCGCCCAGAGCGGGGCCCAGCGCTCGCGCCAGGTTGAAGCCGGCGCTGTTAATGGCGATCGCATCGGCAAGTTCCGACCGCGGCACAAGCTCAGGAACAATGGCCTGCCACGCCGGATTGGTCATCGCCGCCCCAACATTCAGCAGGAATGTCAGAGACAGCAGTACCCCTGGCGAGATCACGCCTGCCACCGTTAGCACGCTGAGAAGGAAGACGGCTGCGAGCATCCACGTTTGCCAGAAGATCAGAAGCCTGCGGCGGTCGTAGATATCGGCGGTTGCTCCGGCTACTAATCCGAATAGCAGAACCGGTAAGCTCGCGGCGGTCTGCATCAGCGCAATCAGCAGCGGAGATGTCGTCAACGACGTCATCAACCAGGTCCCGGCGGTGTCCTGCATCCAACCGCCGATTGCGGAAATGATCGAAGCTAGCCATCGATTGCGAAACAGCGGGCGCCGGAGCGGCGCCCAACCGGAGGTTTCAACATCGTTTTGAGCCTGAGCGGGCACGTCTGGTCTCGATCATAGCAACGGTGTTGAATGAGCTTGTCTGCGCCACGACGAGCCTGATGATGTGCTTATCGAGCAGAATCGCGCATAAATCAAGTTCAGGTAATGACGCCCCTGGTGTGCTCGCTCACAGGCAAGATAGCGAAAGAATGCGATGGATCAAGATCCGGAGAGCGTCCAGACCCTAAGTGGAAGAGGCAATGAGGAGTCAATCTGAACTCGGGATAACGCGCTTGCACTCACGCACAAGAGTTCCTGACTCATAATCAGATTCAGCGCCAGCCTGAGAGCCGGCGCTGACTGAGGTTTGTGAGCAGTCGCGTATGCTCAGGCATGAGTTGCTGGTGGAACCAGCGTTCTATGGCTCATTGTCGCTGCAACAATCGATAGCACAAAGACGATCACGCCGACGCACAAGCTGTTTATGAACCGTCCCGAGTTGAAGACGTAACCGTAAATCCAAGGCGAGAAGAACGCCCAGATGCCGAGCACCATATTTCCCCAGCTAAAGCCGACGGAATAAGCAGGTCGCGCGACTCGGATGGCCCCGAAAAGGATCATCAACGCGCCGACAATCCAGGACAACTGGATGCGGAGCTGTGTGCAGGGCTGGTTTGAAAACAGGGAGTAATTACATGCGCTCACATTACTTCACGCTACGATTAAACGAAAGTTTCGGCCCTCCCATTTATGGGCTTGAGGCCAATAAAACGTAAATTCCACATTTGCGCCGGCCGGCAGCGCGGCGGTACTCAACATCGCGTGGTGGATGCCAAAACTGGAGTCGGTGGTTTCGATCTCTGCGCTCGTTTTCCAACAGTCGGAAGTCCATCGCACCTTAGCATGATCGAGGCAATCGATGCGGAGGTTCCTTCCTTGCGGAACGAACTTCCTTTGTTGCGCGAATGCCCAGATGGCGAAAGTGGCTGCCGTTTTCCGCTGCTGATACCGTTCGACGGGTTGAGGCGGCATGTCCCACACACGCTTTTCGTGAAGAGACCGCAACAGCTTGATGTGCTCGGCATGCGCCCACACCAGAGGCATGCCCGACCCGCTGGGATGCCCCTTATACAGGTTTCGAGACGGGATGTCGTCACCGTCCCAGATCTGTTCCGGCAGCATGCCGCATTCGCTCGTCTGCATTTCGATAGCGCCAAGCAACGATTCGGCCGCGTCAAGATTCCCGCGGGCGATCTCGTAATGCGCGCGTTCACCGGCGAAAAGCGGCCAACCCCGGCCGATACCGGTCTTATCGAATGCGCTGCCGTTGCGCTTCTCACCATATCCATCGTATGTGTAGCGATGCCATAGCAGCCCGGTCGACACCGTCTGCTTCAACGTAGCGTCGATCGCCTTGACGGTATTTACGATCCGCGGATCGTTGGCGGAGCGCAACCCGAAGCGGACTAAGCCATATGCGTCCGGGCTAACTACTTCGACGGCGCGCTTCATCATTTGTCCATCCGGGAGATTCTTGATGCGAATTAACGTGTCGGGTCTCAGGGCCGTTTGCACTACTGCGGGTGGCGCGATCCGTATGTAGTAGCCGTCGATCTTAGAATTCCGAGCGAGTTCCGTTCCGGCAGTATAGGTGAATTCATCGATTGCCTCGTTCCACGCATCGGCCGTTTTCCTCAGAAATTCCGCCTTCGGAATTTCGCCGTTTTCACTTGCGAAATCGGCGGCAGCGAGTAGGGCGGCGACCTGGACGGCCATTGTGTATGGGGAATAGCCTGCATTTTCTTCCCACCGATCCTGCTGGGTCAACGGACCACGGCGGACCAGGTATCCTGCCGCTTTGCGAACCATGCCCCACGCCTCCATGCCGTTGAGTTCATTCGCCCGCCGGAGCGCGTCTGCGAGAAGGACCGTGAAGCCGGTGCCATCCATTTGCGTGGCGGTCCAATGAGGCGTTCCGTCAAGCCACATGTTCTGCGGCCAATTCCCATCACCCTCCTGAGTGGTTTCGAGATAAAACAGCGTCTGCCGGGCGCTGGCCGCATCTCCACAAGCAAGCTTTCCCAGGGCCGCTTGCACCATATCGCGAGGCCACAAAGCATGATAGCCACCGATTGCTTCATCGCCTCGGTCACTACCCCATGGAATCGATAAGCTGGCAACGATGCCGCCCGGGAAGCATTTCGATTGGTGGACCTGCAACATTGCGGTGCTTACGCGATACTGTTCGCGCGTTTTCTGGTTGCCTCCTCCCAGATCCACGTAAGTGCGTTGCGCGTCCCTCCACTGATCTTCATAGCGCCCGCGCACATCATGAAAATCCTGCAAGAGTCCGGTGCGTGCCTGCTGAGCCGCTTCCGCGGCGTGTCCGCCACAGCCAAGCGAGATTGTAAATCGCCTTCGCGCGGATGCCCAGTCGATTTCCGCGCCTAGAGCGATATTCCCGCCTAGAGCCTCCGTATAAGACCAGGTCATCCGTTTGTGTTGTCGGATGTCCTTCCAAGGATCACTAGCTCCGACGAATCCACAACTCATGGTTTTGAAAGAGGCGGTGGATACAAGCGCCAGCGCTGTCGCTTCCCGGCGCGCGAATAGCATCGGAATGTTTTTATATGTGCCCAACCATGCCTCGTTTTGGGCGCCGCAATCTCCAACGTGCGGGTTCAGCAGGAGGTAAAGTCGCAGCTTCCGATTGCCTGCGGGCTTGAATTCCACATTCATCAGTAAAACGTCGCGAGCCGGGTCCGTGACGATTTCTTTTTCGATCTCGTACATGCTCTGGTGACAGCAATTCCGTATGTGGAATCCCGGAATTCCGCTACTGAACGCCCTAACCTCATGTTTTGTATCCGATTCTTCGTTGGAAACGAACGAGTGTCCATCAGTCACGACAAAATACATTTTTCGGGTGTTGGCCTGATCGATAGTTGGGAAGTAAATCTCGTTTAGAATGCCGTGAGAAATAGTGAACCAGATCCGGCTTTCGGAGGAGACGGCGGTTCCGACGGCAGTTTTGGCTCCAGGCATCCAGTGAGGATCGAGACCCGGCTTCCCCGGAGCAGTGCGGTTCTCTTTCAGTCTGGTGGCAGCATGGCGCTCAACATCGAAAAGCATGAGCTTTCGGTTACCTCCGCTCGTTTGACTTCAACAAGCGGCGTTTGTTGTCAAGCGGATTCGAATCGAATGGCTCCAGTGGGGGACTGACGTAACGAAATGAGCAGCGAAGCTATCTTACAAAAGAGAAGCTTATAGGCAAGCGACTGCAGCCGCGGAACGATTTTCCACGTGCTGAATGCCTGGCTGTTGGAGCTTCCGCCGGGGCACAATTTTAATGATCTCGTGATCGAATACCGATCTGGTCGAGCCCGAACCGCCGCGCTCTATTGAGCTGTGCCGAATTCATTTAACTGCGCGATCATGCAACGACTTTGTCGGGTTTATGCCCGCGTTTATGTTTTCCGGCTATGATTGACGAAGTATGCCTCTTATTCGGCGGCAACAGCAAGAAGAGGAAATGCGGTGTTCTTTCTGCCATAAGGGGCAAAGCATCGTTAGTAAGCTTATCTCCAGTCCCAGCGACTACCTGGCGCCTACATTTGCAATGAATGCATAGCGGTTTGCAATCGAATCATGATCGAAGATAAGGATGGAGTAGCTAAGGACCCGTTTGAGGGCAATCCACTCCTCGACGAGTTACTGGACGGTGTGGAGCAGTGGGTCGCGTGTGGGCGGCAGAGACAAAACGAAGAAGAAACGCTATCTCGCATGCGCCACATCGCCGAATTGATATTTCCTGGCGACTCACCAGCGGAGTAACTCCTGCGCTGCGCTCCAGTGCCTGCGCTGAGCGTCTTGATCGTGATAGATGTCTCTACGCGGCGTTCCGGCTCTCATCGGCGCGAGGCGGGTCAGTCATCGTAACCAGCAGCAGACTGTCCTCCGAGCCGGAAAGCTTGTGAGGTACCTCTGGCGGCAAACTGATCAGGAGGCCCGGGGTCAGTTCAACCTCTTCACCCGCCGCGAGGAAAATGACATGACCTTGGAGGCAGTGCACGGTGATGGCTCCCCGGTTTTGATGCTCGGGAATCTCCTCGCCTTCTCGGAGATGCAGCAGCATCGCTCGCAACCCGGTTTCCCGGGCGAGGGACGTTGTTCGCGCAGCGCGCTGCTGCCGTTCAACAGCGGTCTCAAATCCGTCCGTATCATGCGGTCTCTTTCATGCCTTCGGATCTCTCGGCGATGCTCGCGGGGTGATAGAGAGTAATCGCCTGCAACAATCGCTGACCGATCATTTCAGCTCTCTCGACAAATTGGTAAGCCACTTCCTGCGAACAGTGTTCCGCGGCCGTTTCCCGCCACAAGTCGAGCCAGCGCTGAAAATGGGCGACGGTCAATCGAGGCGGCAATTGGAGATGCGCCATCATCGGGTTTCCCTTGTACGTTCCAGACCCGAGGAACACCGATGACCAGAAAGCCTTCATTTTGGCGAGATGGGGTCCCCAGTCTTCGCCGATTGCACCGTTGAAGATCGGGCCCAGAACGGGTTCGTAGCGAATTTTTCCATAAAACTCGTCCACGAGCGTAGCAATGTCTTCTTCAGTCACAGTGGCCATAGTGAGAGCGCAAAAGCTTTTGTAAAGATATATCAATGATACATCTTTAACAATTACATTTACATTGAAGCGGGACATTTCCGCTCATGGCGCAAACACTCGCGTCGAGGTGTAAACCACGTCCGGGCGATCCGCCCGGAGCACCGCGTCGGCTATGCTGTCTGGTGTGCGAACCGTCTACACGGTGCTTCAAGAAACCGCCCATACCTATGGGGGCGCCATTGCGCTGCATCAACCCACCGGATCGAAAAGTGGACCGGAATACGAGACGTATACCTGGACTGAGTGGGAGCGAATTTCCCGGGAAATCGCGTGCGGCTTGCATTCGCTCGGACTCGCGAAGGGCGGTATCGTCTGCACGCTTTCTGAAACACGCGCCGAGTTTTACCTCGCCGATCTGGGCATCATGGGTGCTGGCGGCATCTCAGCGGCTCTCTATACGAGCTACCCGATAGCGGAACAGGTGAAAACGCTGGCTACGATCCGGCCGGAGTTCCTGTTCGTCGAGAATCCAAAAACAGTAAGCGCGCTTGCGGAGTTCTTCGGCGACGA
>JAICLJ010000196.1 GCA_025927575.1 Bryobacteraceae bacterium
GAGGAGCTTTTTGTTGGTCTTTTCATCGTGCAGATCGGCCAGCAGGGTCTTGCCCTCGAACAGCCTTTCAAGCCGCTTGGCGCGCTCGTCGTTCAGAATGCGCTTTTCGTCTTCGAGATTGCGCTCGAGCCGCGCTTCCTGTTCCGTGAGGATCAGTTTGGATCGCTCGTCGAGTTCGGCGCCCTTCCGCGAGAACACTTTGGCGTCGACAATGGTGCCCTCAATGCCCGGCGGGCAGTAGAGCGAAGCGTCTTTGACGTCGCCGGCCTTCTCGCCGAAAATAGCGCGCAGCAGTTTCTCTTCCGGGGTCAACTGCGTTTCGCCCTTGGGCGTCACTTTGCCGACGAGAATGTCGCCCGGCTTTACAGTCGCGCCGATGCGGATGATGCCGCTTTCGTCCAGATTGCGCAGAAACGATTCCGAGATGTTCGGAATGTCACGCGTGATTTCCTCGGGACCAAGCTTGGTGTCGCGAGCCTCGATTTCGAACTCTTCGATGTGGATCGAGGTGTAGTAATCGTCCTTCACCAGCTTTTCGCTAACGATGATCGCGTCTTCGAAGTTGTAACCGCGCCAAGGCATGAATGCCACCAGCACGTTGCGTCCGAGAGCGAGTTCGCCGGAGTCGGTACACGGACCATCCGCCAGAACGTCGCCTTTCTTCACCTTCTGGCCAACATGCACGATTGGCTTCTGGTTGATACAGGTGTTCTGGTTGGAACGCTTGAACTTGGTCATCTGATAGATGTCCGCGCCTACCTCGCGCGAAAGCTGCCCTTCGTGGCCACCTTCGACACGGACGATGATGCGCTCGCTATCCACCGAATCCACCACGCCTGCTCGTTTGCAAATGATGACCGCGCCCGAGTCCCGCGCCGTCACATGCTCCATGCCGGTGCCGACATACGGCGCTTCCGCGCGCAGCAGAGGCACCGCTTGCCGTTGCATGTTCGAGCCCATTAATGCGCGGTTCGCGTCGTCGTTCTCAAGAAATGGTATTAAGCTGGCGGCGACAGAGACGAGCTGCTTCGGACTCACATCCATGTACTCGACTTCATCGCGGTGCTTCAGAACGAAGTTACCGGCCTGGCGGGCATTGACCAGGTCGTCCGTGATGCGACCTCTGTCGTCGATTTTGACATTGGCCTGAGCGATGAGGTATTTGTCTTCTTCCCAAGCCGACAGGTAGTCGCAATGGGCCTCGTACTCGGCCGCCTGCTTCTTAGGATTCAGAGCCGTATTGGCCTTCTCGACACTCTCGCGTTGAACGATCTGGCCGACCTTGAACTCCGTATCGCCCGGGTTCAGAATGCTAACTTCATCGACCAGCGTGCCTTCTTTCACGCGCCGATACGGGCTCTCGATAAAGCCGTACTCGTTAATCCGCGCAAAACAGGACAACGACGAGATCAGACCGATGTTCGGACCTTCGGGCGTTTCGATGGGGCAGATGCGCCCATAGTGCGTCGGGTGGACATCGCGCACTTCAAATCCGGCGCGCTCCCTGGACAGACCGCCTGGTCCGAGCGCGGAGAGGCGCCGCTTGTGCGTGATCTCTGAAAGCGGGTTCGTCTGATCCATGAATTGCGAAAGCTGGCTGGAGCCGAAGAATTCGCGGATGGCTGCCATGACCGGCTTCGCGTTTACCAGGTCGTGCGGCATGGCCGTCGACATTTCCTGGTAGACCGACATCTTTTCTTTGATGGCGCGTTCCATGCGCACCAAACCGATACGGAACTGGTTTTCGAGCAGTTCGCCCACAGCCCGCACACGGCGGTTGCCGAGGTGATCGATATCATCCACGGCGCCGAGGCCACGGCGAAGCTTCAACAGATAGAGGATTGTGTCGATGAAGTCTTTATGATCGAGCGTCCGCTTGTCGAGCGGCGTGGAATCCGCCTTGTCGTACAACTTGATATTGAACTTCATGCGGCCCACGCGCGAGAAGTCGTACTTGCGCGCGTCGAAGAACATACCCTGGAAGAGCTGGGTGGCGGTGTCGAGCGTCGGAGGATCGCCGGGGCGAAGCTTACGGTAGATTTCGAGCAGCGCGTCGCTCTGACTCTTTACGGCATCTTTTCGCAGGGTGGTGGAAATTACGTTGCCGGCTTCGTCGCGTTCCGGGAAGAAGACCTCGAAAGAGTTGATGCCGGCTTCGGACATGTGGCTGATGGCCGTCGAAGTGAGTTCGTGGTTGGCCTCGATCAGAACCTCGCCGGTCGTCATATCGATCACATCGGCGGCGACGAATGCGCCTTCAAGATCGTTCGTGGCTACTTCCACCTGCTCGATCTTCGATTTCTGGATTTCGCGATAAACCGAGTTGGTGATCTTGCGTCCTTGGGGAACCACGGTCTCGCCGGCCTTGTTCGAAATCGCGTACGACAGCTTCATACCGACAAGGCTGTCGTTCACCTTCCAGAAGAGCTTGTTTTCCTTCAGCGAAATAGTGCTCAGCCGGTAGAAAGCCCGCAGGATGTCGGAATCGGTTTTCAGGCCAAGAGCGCGCAGAAACACCGTTCCGTAAAACTTTCGCTTGCGATCGATCCGGACATAAAGCAGATTCTTGTTGTCGTACTCAAATTCGACCCAGCTTCCGCGATACGGAATGATCTTGCCGAGAAAATAACCTTGAGCCGGCACTTTCTCAAAGAACACTCCAGGAGAGCGGTGCAACTGCGAAACAATAACGCGCTCGGTCCCGTTGATAATGAAGGTGCCATTTTCGGTCATCAACGGAATTTCGCCGAAGAAGACCTCTTGTTCCTTAATATCGCGAACCGTTTTGTTGCCGGTCTCGGCATCCTTGTCGTAGACCGTGAGGCGGATGGTGACTTTGAGCGGCGCCGCATAAGTCATGCCGCGCTCTTCGCACTCCGGCACATCGTACTTCAACTGCAAGGCCACGGGGTCGCCGCAGCGGTTGCAAAACGTCACGATGTTCTTGTTGAACGTTCCGCATTTATGGCACAGCACGTCACCCGAATGAAAAGGGTCGGTGCGGATTTCGGCGCCGCAATTGGGATTGCGGCAAATCGTGCGCAAATGATGCAGACCCTTGAGGTTGCCGCACTTGCACTCCCAGTTGCCTATGGAATAGTCGACAAATTCGAGCTGGCTGAGGCCGCGGAAGTCGGAAATCGGAAATACAGAGCTGAAAACGCTCTGTAATCCCCCGTCGTCGCGTTCTTTGGGCAACAGGTCCATTTGCAGAAAACGCTCATAAGAACGCTTCTGTACTTCGATGAGGTTGGGGATGGGAATCGAGGTCTTAATCTTGGAAAAGTCAACTCGTTCGCTGGGAGAACCGTTTGACTGGTTTGGCATCTACGCTTGTTCCTTTGGAAACCGACGGCAAAAACTTGGGCGACGCTCTCCGGAGCGCCTACTCTGTCTCGTTAGTATCGGGTCGTTGGCCCGACAGGGCCTGGCTACCCGATTCGTCCGCGGCGGCGCTGGAAGCCGTCCCGCAAACGCTTGTACGGCGCGAATTGCAGCGCCACACGGGGAAAACGGTGGAATGATCGAAAGCTCTGGGATAACGGATACTCGGAGTACAAACAAAAGGCGAGCCCGCAACAGGCGGTTACCTCCAGCCTACCACACCGGGGGCTAAAGGATTTTTCGGACACGCCAAAAGCCCGCTGGGCCGCAGGGTACCAGCGGGAAAAATGCAGAAACACTAAAATCACGAGGCGATTCCGGAACGCTCCGGTGAGACGTCACACACCAGAGTAACAAACTCCCGTGGACGGCGTCAAATTAAACCATCCACGGGAGTCTTACCGGAACTCTATCCCTGAATTACTTCACCTCAACGGTGGCGCCGGCATCCGTGAATTTCTTCCGGATGGTCTCGGCTTCGTCCTTATTAACACCTTCTTTTACGGTTTTCGGGGCTCCATCGACGAGGTCCTTGGCTTCTTTCAAGCCCAAACTAGTCACCTCGCGCACCACCTTGATAACGTTGATCTTATTGGCTCCCACGGCGGTGAGAACCACCGCAAACTCGGTCTTCTCCTCCACCGGAGCGGCGGCTGCGCCGCCGCCTGCCGGGGCCGCGACCGCGACCGAAGCCGCCGCCGCCGAGACACCTAGCTTCTCTTCGAGCAACTTTACGAGCTGCGACGCTTCGAGCAGCGTCAATCCTTCAATCTGTTCAGCAATTGCGTTGATATCCGCCATTTTCGTTTCCTGTGACTCCGTTAAATAACTATTCCCTGCTTGATGGCGGATCACCCGCCAAACATGGATTCATCGAGCAGCTACCTACTGCTTGAACTTGTTTTCCTTCACTCCCTGATCCACAACCACAGCCAGGTTTCTGCCTACGCCGTTGATCGCCGTCACCAAGCGCTGCGCCGATGCGTTGATCAGGAACAGAAGTTTCGCGTAAAGATCTTCCTTGGCCGGCAGCGTAGCCAGATCGCCGATCCCCTGGAGGTCGATGACGCGACCCTCGACCATGCCCGCCTTGAACGTAAATTGCGAATGGACGCGGGCGTAGTTGGTCAAAGCCTTCGCTAGCGCGACCGGATCGCCCGAGGTGAACGCGAGAGAGGTCATCCCTTTCACTTCCGCCAGCAGCGGCTCGACCGGCGTGCCTTCCGTCGCCTTCTGCGCGACGTTGTTCTTGATGACCTTGTACTGGCCGCCCGCATCGCGCACCATCTTGCGAAGCTCAAAATCCTGCGCCACCGTCAGCTTTTCAAAGCTGGTCACGAAGATATTGGCATTCTCCTCCAGCTTTTTCTTGAGGTCTTCGAAATCTTTACGCTTTTCGTCTCTATTTTTCATTCGCCAGATGCCCCGCTTTTCCGCGCTACGCGGTCTTGACGTTCATCGCCGTCACGTCCAACGCAACTCCCGGCCCCATGGTCGAGCAGATTGTAGCGCTCTTGACGTACTTGCCCTTGGCCGCGGAAGGTTTCGCCTTAATCACCGCCTGGATCAGGCTGCTCGCATTCTCGAGCAGTTTCTCGTTTGCAAAGCTCACTTTGCCGACCGGCGCATGAACCACGCCTGTTTTGTCCACGCGAAACTCGACCTTACCAGCCTTAATTTCCTGAATCGCCTTGGCGACATCGGTCGTTACGGTTCCAGTCTTAGGGTTCGGCATGAGGCCACGAGGGCCCAATATTTTGCCGAGCCGCCCTACCGATCGCATCATATCCGGCGTTGAGATCACGGCGTCGTAGTCGATCCAGCCTTCCTGCTGGATTTTCGCAACGATCTCCTCGCCTCCGACGATATCCGCTCCATTCTCCTGAGCTTCGCGAAGCTTGTCGCCGGAAGCAATGACCAGAACACGCTTCGATTTGCCAAGCCCATTGGGAAGAACCACCGTGCCGCGGACCATCTGATCCGCGTGCTTCGGGTCAACGCCCAGGCGCAAGTGCACCTCGACCGTTTCATCAAAGTTGGTGAACTTAATTTTTTGAACGAGCGAAACAGCTTCCCCGAGCGGATAGGGCCGGGCTTCAACCTGATTCGCCGCGGCAGTGTACTTCTTACCGGGCTTTTGACTCATAATTTATGACTGGTCCAAACGGCAAGAGCGCACAAGGACACCCTCGCCTCCCAAGATGGAGTGCTAAAACATCACTCTAGCAAAGACACAGGGAACACGCAACTTCACTTCGAAAAACGAGCACACGATTCCGGCACGCGATCAAAGGCGCGAAGTGCGCGATTTGGGATTGAAACGCGAACGATAACATAAGACGTTGGATAAACCAGCTATGGAAAACCTTCGCGAAAGCTTGCTTGAATTGATTACTCAGACATCCACTAATCTGCCGCCGGACGTCCGCGCGGCAATGGGTCTGGCGCTTGACGAAGAGACTCCAGAATCGCAAGCCGCCCAAGCACTGAACATCATCGCGACGAATATCGACATGGCTTCGGACGGCGAAGGGCCCATCTGTCAGGACACCGGCATGCCGACGTTCGTGATCCTGACGCCTGTCGGAACAAACCAACTTGTCATCAGGCGAGCATTGCGTGACGCCGTCGTGGAAGCAACCCGGCGGGGCACGTTGCGCCCGAACTCGGTTGACTCGCTGACTGGCCAAAATAGCGGCGACAACCTCAGCGAGGAAACCCCCGTCATTCATTTTGAGCAGTGGGAACAAGACGAAATTGAAGTGAGGCTGATTCTGAAAGGCGGCGGCTGCGAAAACAAGAATATCCAGTACTCGCTGCCGGCGGAACTGGAGCATGTAGGCCGCGCGGGGCGTGATCTCGCCGGCGTGAAGAAATGCATCCTGCACGCTGTCTGGCAGGCGCAAGGACAGGGCTGCGCGCCCGGCGCGCTGGGCGTCTGCGTCGGTAGCGATCGCGCTCATGGATATACGCTCGCCAAATATCAGCTTTTTCGCACACTGGACGACGTGAATCCAAACCCCACCCTGGCAAAGCTGGAAGCCGACATTATGGACGAAGCGAACAGGATCGGCGTCGGCGCTATGGGATTCGGCGGCGGCGTGTCTTTAATTGGTTGCAAGATCACGGCCGCGAATCGCTTACCCGCAAGTTTCTTTGTTTCGGTTGCTTACGACTGCTGGGCATTCAGGCGTCTGGGCGTACGCCTCGACGCCCGGACGGGAACGATTACGAAATGGTTGTATCGCAATCCAGCCGAGCCGGTGAAGCGCATGGCAAGAACCGAGGGATTTCCGCTCACGGGCAGGGAAGTGGTGTTGACGCCGCCCTTGACGGAGGCTGCCGTGCGGGAACTACGGGTCGGCGATGTCGTGCTAATCCGCGGCGAAATGTTCACCGGGCGCGACGCCGTGCATGCTCATCTTATGAAGAACGATCCGCCCATCGATCTTCACGGTTCCGTGCTATATCACTGCGGACCGGTCATGTTGAAGCAGGGCGAGCAGTGGGTCGTAAAGGCTGCCGGGCCGACCACGAGTATGCGCGAGGAACCATACCAGGCAGAGATTCTTCGCCGTTATGGGATTCGCGTTGTCATCGGCAAGGGCGGCATGGGTAAGAAAACGCTTGCGGGTTTGCAGGAATGCGGCGCCGTGTACTTGAACGCAATCGGCGGCGCCGCCCAGTTCTACGCCAAATCGGTCGAGGGCGTGTCCGGAGTACACCTGATGGAGTTCGGCATTCCCGAGGCGATGTGGCATCTCAAAGTGAAGGATTTCGTTGCGATCGTCACGATGGACTCGCACGGCAACAGCCTTCACGCCGGTGTGGAATCGGCCACGGCTGCTAATTTGGAGCAACTCCAGCCCGTGTAAAGTGGTTGTTGGTTGGAATAAGGATCGCTCCGGCGATTTGTTAAACTGATCTTTCGCGTCCCAAAGGCCAGGTAGCTCAGTCGGTAGAGCGCAGCCCTGAAAAGGCTGGCGTCGGCGGTTCGATTCCGTCCCTGGCCACCATAAAACGTGAAAGCGGCCCGGCTCCGCCCTCCTGAGCATTCTCGGAGCCTTCAGTCAATAAGCCCTACAGACACTACATCCGCCATCTGAGTGAGCGTGACGCGCACCTCATCGTTCTCGCCGTACTCACGACGGCCGCAGCAGTGGCGAAGCCGATCTGCTCCACGGTCGAAGTATACGCGCCAGAACCGTTTGATTTTCGAGTGTGAAAGCCGTTCTGCTTCTCACGAGCACGCATCTCAAGCGACGACGGCTGTTTTCTGTAGTTTATTGATTAAAAAACAGTGAGAAATGGTGGAGGCGGCGGGAATTGAACCCGCGTCCGAGAAAGCCAACTGTCTGAAGCCTACGTGTGTAGCCGATTCAGTTTATTCGGTGACACCCTAATGAACCGGCGAGAGCGAGTGCCAACCTAGCCCGATTGATCTCGGCCTATGGCTCCGGACCGAAGCCTAGTACCTATCCTGCAAAATGACGCTCACTAGCTCACGCGCAGGCTCGTGAACCGGAGCGGCTACCTAAAAATTAGGCGGCGTATGCAAACTGCGTGTTATTGGCAGTTGTTGTTTTCCGATCGTTTTACGGGAGCTCGGAACCCGACACGCCTTCAAACAATAGATCGATCCCGTCGAAACCGGTGCGCCCCCTTTGTCTGAGACTCCTCCTATTTTAGCAGTAAATTCGCACCTTAGCTCGTCTGCGCGCTGCTGGAACCGCTGAATTTCGCAGTCCTCGCTTCGCGTGCCGCGGCTGCCTCCAGCGACTCCTCTCGTCCATCGAACCGGACGGAGGACGGTTTCCGGATCCGCTGAAGACGCCGCAAAACCTCGACGGCATCCTGAATACGTTGCTTCTCCACTTCCAACTCGTGAATCATCTCTTCTATGTCCACTCAGACCGGCTCCACGACTTTCCTATAGAATTGAAAATCTTCTCGGCTTGCGCACAGCGCAAAAAACCCATCCATAATCTAACAAACCAGGCCGTTTCGAAAATGGACCTATAACGACGCGGCCATCGCAGCTAAGCATCGCGCCAGCTAACTAAGCATTGCGCCTGACAATCCGGGGATGGTCCAATGGAAGTCTGACAACGTTCGTGCAAAATGTGACTGCCAGCCCTGCCGTAAAACCTGAAACCGGCCAATCGGAGCAGGAGAGCCAATCGCCCCTGTACCACGTCGTTCTGCTGGATGACGACGAGCACACATACGACTACGTAGTGGAAATGCTCCAGAAGTTGTTTCTGTACTCCGAGCAGTTTGCCTTCGAGCACGCGGTTGAAGTGGACACGACGGGGCAGACGATCGTTATCACTTGCGAATTACCGCAGGCGGAGTTTGCCCGCGATCAAATTCAATCC
>JAICLJ010000172.1 GCA_025927575.1 Bryobacteraceae bacterium
AGTGAAAGGCGAACTGCTCGATATGGATGCGTTTAATGTGTCGATCCGGGATGAGAACGGATGGTACCGCTCCTGGCCACTTGACAGCGTAACCGTGGAGGTTCACGATCCGCTCGCGGCGCATCGCGCATTGATGCGTAAATACACTAACACCGACGTTCACAATCTTTTCGCTTATCTGGAGACGCTGAAATAGTGAAGTTGCTGGCGCTACTGCTCACGATCGCGGCAAGTCTGTGTGCGCAGGGACTCGACCCCGCGGCGCTACTGAAGCCGCCTACCGATACTTGGCCCACTTACAATGGCGACTACTCGGGGCGGAGGTTTAGCACACTCGCCCAGATTAACAAAGAGAACGTCAAATCTCTGGCGCTTGCCTTTTCCTTCGATACACGATCGACAACATTGAAGTGCACGCCGCTTGAGGTGAACGGCATCCTGTACCTCTCGACTCCGGATAACGTTTGGGCGATCGACGCCCGGACCGGCCGGCAGATCTGGCATTTCAACCGGCCTTCGGAGGGTGATCACCTCGCTTCGCGGGGCGTGGCCATGTACAAGGATCGTCTCTATTTCGGCACTCCGGACGCACACCTGATCTGCTTGAACGCGAAGAATGGAAAACCGATTTGGAACGTCGAAATTGCCGATGTCGCGTTTGGTTATTACCTAAGCGTTGCTCCGGTGCTGGTTAAAGGCCGTTTAATCATCGGTACCTCCGGAGATTCCGCGGACGTGCCACATTTTCTCGAAGCGATCGACCCCGAGGACGGGAAGGTGATCTGGCGGTGGAACAGCATCCCGAAACCGGGCGAGCCGGGATCCGAGACATGGCCGAATAAGGAAGCGATGGCCCACGGCGGCGGACCCATGTGGATGCCCGGCACTTACGATCCGGAACTGAATCTGCTGTATTGGGGCACCGGCAATCCGCATCCGGTGCTCGCGGGCATCGACCGGGCCGGCGACAACCTGTACACGTGTTCGATTGTGGCGATCGATCCGGATACCGGCAAAATGGTTTGGTATTTCCAGCCGTCTCCCCACGATACTCACGACTGGGATGCGGTCGAGACGCCCGTGCTGTTTGATGGCGTATTCAATGGCAAGCCGCGCAAAATGCTGGCCCAGGCGAGCCGCAACGGGTATTTTTTCGTGCTGGACCGCGCGACGGGAGAGAACCTGCTGACTGCGCCGTTTATCGATACGGATTGGGCATCGGGCATCGATGCAAAGGGCCGGCCCATTCCGGACCCGGCGAAAGAGCCGCAGACCAACGGATCGCTTGTCTACGCCCCCGAGGGCGGAGCGACGAATTGGATGGCGCCGAGCTTCGACCCGCAGACAAGGCTTTTTTATGTCAACGCGGAGGAAGGGTCGAGTCTCTGGTACCTGACGCTCGGACCCGATGGAAAACCCGAAGGGCATCAAGGCGGCGCAACGGTTTCGTTCTGGTCGTCCTCGAAGATTGTCGCGCTCGATTACCAGACAGGAAAGGCGCGCTGGAAGCGGGACATCGGCGAGGGGAGCAACAATGCCGGGATACTTACTACGGCGGGCCATCTGCTGTTTACCGGAGATATATCGGGCAATCTCCTGGCGCTCGACCCCTCGACCGGGGACGTGCTTTGGCACAATCGCCCCGGCGGAGTGACGAACAGTTCGCCGATGACGTATTCGGTTGATGGACGTCAGTATGTGCTGACCGGCGCAGGCAGCGTTCTGTACGCGTGGAGTTTGCCGGCGCGGCCCTAGCGGACATTCATGCCCGTGAGCGCAGAATTGCGCATGCGAACATAAAGTTTTCCGAGGACGTCAAGCCAATTTCCCATTGCAACTTAAATGATGAGGCGCGCCAACTGGGAGGAGTGTTGTCAGCTCAAAAGAAATTGCATACTCCGAGATGCGCTGTACATCTCCGAAGATCTCGGCAAGACGATACCGCCAAATGAATCGACCAGACGGCAGGCTTCAGCTTAAACCACCTTCCGCGAATCGCGCAGGTGGCCATGAGCATCTCATAACTTCGCCGGGCGTCACTCGGAGCAAACGATGACACAGTTACGACCTCGAACGATCTCACGCAATGCAAGCGGGTCAATGGCGGCGTTACTGATGCTCCTATCGTTCGCCTCCGTCACAAGCTGCACAAACAGCGCGGCGCCGGCGCCCAAAGCGCCGCCTCCTCCCGACGTGCAAGTTGTCACGGTCGTGCAGAAGGACGTTCCGATTTATGGTGACTGGGTGGCCACGCTGGATGGTTACGTAAACGCCCAGATCCAGCCGCAGGTATCGGGTTATCTGATCAAGCAGAATTACAAAGAGGGCTCGCTGGTTCACAAGGACGACGTACTGTTTGAAATCGACCCGCGGCCATTCCAGGCAGTGCTCGATCAGGCAAAAGGGCAGGTCGCTCAAGCGAGAGGGCAGTTGGCTCAGGCAACGGCGCAACTTGGACTGGCCGAAATTAACGTAAAGCGGGACACGCCTCTCGCGGCGGCGCATGCGATCGCGCAGAGCCAGCTCGATAACGACATTCAATCCAAAGCGGCAGCCGAGGCATCCGTGGAAGCCGATAAAGCTTCCATCGTAGCCGCGCAGGCGGCGGTCGAAACGGCGCAGCTAAACCTGGGATTCACGAAAGTGCGATCCCTAGTCGAGGGCATTGCCGGCGTTGCAAATACCCAGATTGGCAACCTGGTTAATGCTTCGACGGTGCTGACGACCGTTTCGCAGGTGAATCCAATTAAAGTGTATTTCCCAATTAGCGAGCAGGAATATTTGGAATTCGCTCAGCGGAAAACCGGATCGATGGAAGATCTGCTTCGCAACACGCGAACGCTTCCGCTGCAGTTGACGCTTTCGAATGGCAACGAATACCCGAGAGCCGGTCACATCATTTTCGCGGATCGGGAAGTTAACCCGCAGACGGGGACAATCCGAATCGCATCTGCGTTTCCTAACCCAGGCAATGTGCTGAGGCCCGGCCAGTTCGGGCGCGTGCGGGCGATGATCGCGCTGCACAAGGGCGCGCTTCTTGTGCCGCAGCGCTGCGTGACGGAGTTGCAGGGTTCCTACCACGTAGCGCTGGTCAGCAAAGACAATAAGGCCACGATTAAAAACGTGACACCGGGCAATCGTGTGGGGTCCATGTGGATTATCGATCAGGGGCTGAATCCCGGAGATACCGTGATTTCAGAGGGGGTGCAGAAAGTCCGGGACGGCATGACCGTCAATCCCAAACCGGACAACCCGGAAAGCGAAAAGCAGGAAAACTTGAGCTCAGGCCAATAAACGATGTCGAAGTTTTTTATAAATCGCCCCATCGTTGCAATCGTTATCTCCATCATCATGGTCATGGTGGGCCTGGTCACCATGGTGAGCCTGCCTACTGCGCAATTCCCCGACATCGTCCCACCTGAAATCCTGATCCGGGCAACGTTTCCAGGAGCGGATGCCCAGACGCTCGAGCAGTCCGTCGCCACGCCGATTGAAGCGCAGCTCAGCGGCGTCGACAACATGAACTACATGTATTCCGTGAACGCCAACAATGGTCAAACGACCATCACTGTTGACTTCGACGTGAAGACGGACCCCAACATCGACCAGGTGCTTACGCAGTTGCGCTACTCGCAGGCTGCTTCGCAGTTGCCGGTCGAAGTAACAACGGCGGGCGTCACGGTTCAGAAGTCGCTCTCGGCTCCGCTGCTCCTGGTTGCGTTGTATTCGCCGAATGGTACTTACGACAGCACTTTCCTCGCGAACTATGCGTACATTCACATCGTCGACGAGTTGACGCGCGTCAGAGGGATCTCGAATGTCCAGGTCTTCGGAGCAGGTCAATACGCTATGCGCGTATGGGTGAAGCCGGAAAAACTCGCAAAACTCGGCGTGACCGTTCCACAAATTGTGCAAGCCCTCCGGACGCAAAACACGGTGAATCCGGCCGGACAGATTGGCGGCCAACCCGTGCCGCCGGGCCAGCCGTTCACCTACACGGTGAGGGCCCAGGGACGGCTGGTAACGGCGGGCCAGTTCGGCGACATCATTTTGCGCGCGAACCCGGATGGATCGATGGTGCGCCTTAAAGACGTTGCCCGCATCGAACTCGGATCGCAAACCTACAATCTCACCGGCCGTTATAACGGAAAGCCATCGGCCATTCTCGCGATCTATCAGCTTCCAGGAACGAACGCCGTGGATGCGGCAAATGCCGTGCGGGCACGTATGGCAGAACTGCAGCACACCTTTCCGCCCGATCTCACATCTCAGGTCAGCCTGGATACGACGAAAGCTGTCACCGCCGGCATGAAAGAGATTGAGTACACGCTGTTTGAAGCACTCGGGCTTGTCGTCCTCGTTGTGTATATATTCCTGCAGGGCTGGCGCGCCACACTCATTCCGCTGCTGGCCGTTCCGGTCTCGTTGATCGGGACTTTTGTCGTATTCCCGGTGCTCGGGTTTTCGATCAACACGCTATCGCTATTCGGCCTTGTGCTTGCCATTGGTCTTGTGGTCGACGACGCAATCGTCGTGGTGGAAGCCGTAGAACGTCACATTGAAGAAGGCTTGGCGCCGCGCGACGCCGCGCTGAAAGCGATGGAGGAAGTGTCGGGGCCGGTTGTTGCGATTGCCTTGATTCTAGCTGCGGTTTTCATTCCGACGGTCTTCATCTCGGGCATTACAGGGCGCCTCTATCAGCAATTTGCAGTTACCATTGCCATCTCGGTGCTGTTTTCGGCATTCAACGCGCTGTCACTTAGTCCCGCGCTTGCAGCCCTCCTGCTGAAACCCCGTAAGAAAAGACGAGGACCGCTAGGGGCCTTCTTCCGCTGGTTCAATCGAGTCTTCGGACGCGTAACCAATGGGTATGTGGGGTTCTCCGGTTACCTGATCCGTAAATGGGGATTCAGCCTGGTATTCCTCGCGCTAATCGCCGTTCTTGCGGTTCTGATCGGCAAAAGATTACCGACGTCCTTCATTCCTGATGAAGATCAGGGATATGTGTTTGTGGCAATGCAACTGCCGGACGCAGCCTCGTTGCAGCGCACCAGCGGCGCCGCGCGAAAAGTGGAGAACATCTTGACGCATACAGCCGGCGTACAGGGCGTAACGTCGGTCATCGGTTTCAGTCTTTTGAGCCGTGTGCAAGCCACCTACAATGCGTTCTTTTTTGTGACGCTGAAGCCGTGGAATCAGCGAACGCAGCCGGACGAGCAATATACGGCGATCCGAACGAATGTCGGGCGCGCTCTTTCGCAAGTGCAGGACGGCATCGTGTTCTCGTTTACGCCGCCGGCGATTCCGGGAGTCGGCACCTCAGGCGGCGTCACTTTTATCCTGGAAGATCGTTCGGGGAGCGGCCCGGCGTTTCTTACTGAGAACGTCAATAAGTTCATCGCGGCAGCCCGCAAACGGCCGGAGCTGGTCGGTGTGAGCACAACCCAGTTGCCGAACGTTCCGCAGCTCCTCGTGAATGTCGATCGCGCGAAGGTGATGAGCCAGGGCGTCAATATTGCGGACGTCTACCAAACCATGCAGACCTTCATGGGCGGTTTGCTGGTGAACTATTTCAACCGGTTTGGCCGGCAGTGGCAGGTGTACGTAGAAGCGGAGGGCGAGTCTCGAACCGACCCTAGCAACGTCGGCCAGTTCTATGTACAGAACGGGCGCAACGAGATGGTGCCCCTGAGCGCTGTCACGAATATCAAGAGCATCACCGGCCCGGAATTCACGATGCGTTACAACGAGTACAGCGCGGCGCAAATCAATTGCGCCGCCGCGCCCGGCTACAGCTCGGGACAGGCGACGGCAGCGCTGGAGCAGGTATTCGCGCAAACCATGCCGGGGCAGATGGGCTTCGATTATTCCGGAATGTCTTTCCAGGAGCAGCAGGCCGCGCGAGGCATTTCGCCGAACATGATCTTTGGCCTGTCGCTGTTATTCGTATTTCTCATTCTGGCCGCCTTGTATGAAAGCTGGTCGTTGCCGTTCAGCATTCTGCTGGGCGTTCCGATCGCGGTCTTCGGCGCTTATCTGACGCTCTGGCTGCGGCGCTTCGATAACGATGTGTACGCACAAATCGGTCTCATTATGCTGATTGGCCTTTCGGCCAAAAATGCCGTGCTGATCGTCGAATACGCCAAGGCCGAATACGATGCGGGCAAGAGCATCCGGGAGGCCGCGCTGACTGGCGCCCGCATCCGGTTGCGGCCTATCCTGATGACCGCTTTCGCGTTCATCCTGGGTTGCGTGCCGTTATGGCTCGCGTCGGGCTCGGGAGGTGTTTCGCGCCAGGTTCTGGGCACCGTTGTGATCGGAGGCATGCTCGCTGCAACGGTGATTGCGATTTTCTTGATACCTGTCACCTTCGACGTTATAGAAACGCTTGCGGCGCGGTTTACACGATCGCATCGCGCTCCTGGACCCGGCCAACCGGAGATCGAAGGAGGAGAAGCTTAATGCGGCGGGTGGCGGCGCTGACTGCCGTATTTCTTCTCATGGGACTCGCTGGCTGTACGGTCGGCCCGAATTATAAGCGCCCCACCGTCAATGTGCCTACTACCTACCGGGGGGAAGCGCCCGGCCAGCCCGCCGCCGCTAAGACGGTATCGCTAGGTGATGAAAAATGGTGGACCATTTTCAAGGACGAAGAGCTTCAAAAACTGATTCGGACGGCGTTGGAACGGAACTACGACGTCCGCGTAGCGGCCACCCGTGTCATTCAGGCGCAAGCCCAACTTGGGATCACTCGCGCGGATCAGTTTCCTTCCGTCAGCGGCGGCGTAGGTGTTAGCGGCACACGATCACCGGCGGTTCCCGGCGTTTTCAACGGTTATCAGTATCTTGCGGACTCATTGAATCTGTCAGCGTCCTGGAATTTGGACTTTTGGGGCCGATATCGCAGAGCGACGGAAGCGGCGCGAGCGAATCTTTTGGGCTCGGAGTGGGCGCGCCGGGCCGTGTTGAGCACGGTGGTGGCAAACGTGGCGGCCGCCTACTTTCAGCTTCGCGAACTCGATCTGGAATTAAGCATTGCGCGAAGGACATTGGCTTCACGGCAGCAATCTCTCGCGCTCACGGAAACGCTGGCCAACGGCGGCGCCACATCCATGCTCGATGTGCGCCAGGCACAACAGCTTGTCGAAACCGCGGCGGAGTCTATTCCCGAAGCGGAACGTGAAATTCAAACGCAGGAGAATCAAATCAGTATCTATTTGGGCGAGAACCCGACAGATATCCCGCGCGGGCGGACGCTGACAGAGCAGCCGCTGATCCCTTCAATTCCTGCAGGGCTTCCGTCGTCTCTATTGGAACGCCGCCCGGATATTCGGGCAGCGGAACAGAACCTGATCGCGGCGAATGCAGAGATCGGCGTGGCAAGGTCTCAGTTCTTCCCGCAGATTTCGCTGACCGGGAGCGGGGGACTGGAGAGCATCGGTCTCAACAATCTTTTTACGTTGTCCAATGGCGTGTGGAATTTTACCGCGGGCGCCACACAGCCCATCTTTGAGGGGGGAAGGCTCCGTTCAAATTTGAAACTGGCCAAAGCGGTGCAGCAGCAGGATCTACTGGCTTATGAGCAGACCATCCAACAAGCGTTTCAGGATGTATCGAACGCTCTGATCGGTTATCGCAAGTTCCGAGAGTTTCGCGAGCATCAGGAGGCCTTGACCGGCTACGCGCAAGCTGCGGACAACTTGTCGCATACGCGCTACCAGGGAGGCGCGACCAGCTTCCTTGAGGTGCTCACGAGCGAGACAAACCTCTTCTCAGCCGAGCTCAGCCTGGCCCGCGCTCGTCTCAATGAACGGCTCAGCCTTGTGCATATCTACAGTGCGCTGGGTGGCGGCTGGCAGCAATAGCCACTACGATCTCCTGGTTAATGAAACAGCATGGAGCCCGCGTCTGGGGGCGGCGTATGGCATCAAACCACTGAATTTGGCATTACACGCATCTCATGACCGGACATTCCGGACGCCGCCATTCGAAAATCTGCTTGTCTCCGCTGCGCCGTCATCCCGATTCAAAGAAGGGTTTTACCTATTACGAGGTCGGGTTGTCGAAGGCATTCGGGAGCCACATTCGCCTGGATGCAGGTTGGTTCCGGAGCAATTCAGTGACTTTGAGGATGACGATCTTCTGTTGAATACGTTGTGAGCTTCCCAATTGGCTTCCGGAAGGCAAACGTTAGCGGAGTAGAAGTGAAGCTAGAGGCGCCCGCGAGGGGCAAATTTTCGGGCTTCCTCAGCTATTCAAATACAAACGGACTTGGCCAATTCTCCATTTCCGATGGATTATTTCTGGATGACGACGTCGTCGACTTGCTCAATGCGATGTAGAAGTTTCCGATCTCGCAGGATGTTCGAAATGTAGTGAACGGGTATGTTCGATATCAGATCCTGCCGCGCCTCTGGTTGGCAGTGCGTTTCTGAGGCCGTGAGGCCGGACGCCGCCGTCTTAAAACGGCGGCCGACTCCCTTCCTGCAAGTTCCGCGCCGACGCGAACCATCTCGCTCTCCAATCCTTTTGATCGTCCTTCGCGCATTCGCAAGCTGATAGTTCCACCAGCGTACAGCCAGTTGGATGCGCGTTACGCTCGGAAGGTGAAGGCGATTTGTACGACCTGCGGCGTCCAGTATGCCGAAAGCCGAAACGTTCCCGATTACTGCCGCATTTGCGCAGACGAGCGCCAGTACATCGGCCTCGACGGGCAGAAGTGGACGACACTCGACGACTTGCGGAAAGAGTACAAGACGAACATCCAGGTAGAGGAGCCGGGGATCACCTCGCTTTGGATGGAGCCTCGCTTCGGAATTGGCCAGCGCGCTTTCTTGATTGAAACGCGTGCGGGAAATGTGCTCTGGGACTGCGTGAGTCTGGTCGACCAGGCGACGATCGAATACGTGCGGAGACTTGGCGGGATCAGCGCAATCTGCATTTCCCATCCGCACTATTACACAACCATGATCGAATGGAGCGAGGCGTTTGGGAATGCTCAGATTTATCTACATCGTGACGATGCAGAGTGGGTGATGCGCCCGGCGCCGTGCATTCAGTTCTGGGATGGAGAGTTGAAGAACATCGCGGGCGGCCTTCGTGTCGTTCGGTGCGGAGGCCACTTCGCGGGAGCTACTGTCCTTCACCGGCCAGGAACTGCGGCGGGGAAAGGATCGCTGTTCAGCGGCGACACCATTCAGGTCGTGCCCGACCGCCGCTTCGTCAGCTTCATGTGGAGCTATCCCAACTACATTCCCTTGGACGCGGGGACCGTGCGGCGCATCGTCAATGCCGTTGAACCGTATGAGTTCGACCGCATCTACGGGGCGTTTCCGAAAATGACTGTCACACAGGACGGCAAGGAGTCGGTGCGGCGGTCGGCGGAACGTTATCTACGAGCGATCGCCGGAGATTCGACAACACCGCTGTGATGCGGGTTGCAGGGGCCGCTTAAAACCACCCCTGCCCCTCGAACGCCGCCGCATTATCCAGTTTCTCTTCGATCTCCGCCTCCTCAACGCCAAGCTCGCGAAGTTTCGTTCGCGCCGCTTCCTTCGACAGAGGATTGGACTTCGCCAAATGGGGGTCCTTCAGATCTGTTTCCAGCTGCAAGATCAAGTATTCGTATCCCCCTTTCGCCGGTTTTTTGAAGACTTGCCAGCCGTTTTCCGTCATGATCCAAACTCCTCCCCAGCAGCCGCGGGTGCGCGGCTGCACACTGGGTCTGACTCTGGCTGGCGTTTGCGCGTTACGAACGGCTACTTTGCCGGATAGTTGCGGCTGAACTTATTGCGCGGATTGTACATTTCAAAGCTTCCGTCTTCATGCGCCGTGAGCTCCAAATAGTAGCCTGTGTCCGCATCCTCGATGTTGGCGATGTAGGAATCAGAGGCGTTGTGCTCTTTGCCCCCTGCGTCGGCGAAATGAAGCTGCCAGAGCGCCTCAAGCTCGGGCGATGACTTGATCACATCCACAGCCGATGGCGAACCGCCTTTTTTCGCGCCGTTGTCCATGATAGCGATCCGGGGTGCGATGGCATGAACGAGAGCCGGGCTGTTACTCGCACTCAGTCCGTGGTGCGAGACCACGAAAACGTCTATCTTGCCGATCCGGTTGAGGGGGCACATTAATTCTCTTTCCTTGTTCCAGGTCAGGTCGCCCAAGTCCGCCATGCGGAACTTGCCGAAGGTCCAGACGGTGCCAAGCGATTGCGCATTTTCACTAACGTCCTTTTCCTTGTCGGGTGTGCTCGCGCAATAGGGATTTTGCTGCCCTGCGCCGGGAAGCGGGTTGGCCAGGACGTTTCCGTC
>JAICLJ010000041.1 GCA_025927575.1 Bryobacteraceae bacterium
ATTCAATCCGCGCAGGATGGACTTTCTGCTCCAACCGGTTGTGAATCCAGTACCGGAAGCTCGAAGGATGAGTGGCTTTAATTCCGACGTATTCATCCATGTGGAAGACGTCGACAGCGTCCCATGGGATATCACGGCGCAGGACGAGGGCCGCGATGACATCAAGCTGCGAATTTCCCGTCGCAATCATAATTCTCGCTCGCCCCTTTTCGCGAACCGCCTGTTGGATCAGTTCCGCGGCTTTGCGGGCAGCCGCCGCCCCGAGATCCTGCCTGGATGCATAGATCTGGACGTGCGCTTTATCAAACGATAATTCTTGAAGTTCGCCTACCTGGGCCATATGCCGACTATACCAGTCTTGGCCCGATTATCAAGAGAAATTTCTCGTTTTCTGAGAGAAATACCCAATGAATTTTGCGGACGTGTGTGCACCGTGTCACGTTAGTGTTCCATGTCCCGCAGCACCATCCCGGGATACCAGGAACGCACGGCGAGAATGCGCGACTTCACCCCTCGGGCGCTATAGTATCCGACTGTGCAGTTCAGCCGGAAGAAGTAGGCATCTCCGGCCTTAGCGGGGTGGCGTCCCTCGACGCCATCCATACCGCCGCCTGCCACCATGTCTCCGTGCCCGTCCAGAACCAGGTAGATCTCCTCTTCCCGCTCATGGTGGTGGGGAAAGTTTGTGCCGTTTGGTGCGATCTCCATCAGAAACAGACTGGTCAAAACACGGCCGGCGGCAATGCGATCGCGCTTGCTGTCGACATCTCCCATGAGCAGGCGGTATAGCGTGGATGACGGATGTCCGCTGACCATCTGAGTCGGTACGTCGCGAATGTTGGCGGAGAGAGCGCGGGGCGGCATCTGAGCGTGCTCGAAACCTTTCGTGCGGAAGCCCATGACAATTACGTGCAAAGGCTGTGAAGAGGCGTTGTTCAGCGCATGCGAAACCGTGGCCGGAATATACACGTATTGCTCCTTCGGTAGCGGCACGGTTTCGTTTCCATACTTGAGTGAACCGGCGCCGTCGAGCACTACATACACCTGATCCTCTTGTGGGTAGGAACTGGCGGCACAAGCCCCGTTCGCGTCAACGATCGCCTCGCCGTATCGGGCGATGCCCGCCGGAGCGGATGCGTTGGCATCCCCCTCGCCAAACAACGGTTTGTAATGGCACGTAGCGGTAGTGATGTCGGATTTCTTCTCAGGAGCCGTTGATAGCGTGCGGTGCAAAAATGTAGGATCGACGCGGCGATCCGCGGCTCTCGACGGCAGCAGGCAAGCAAATGTGAACAAAAGGCTTGGAATAGCTATTTTGCAGAATGTCATAGCGGGATTGCCGAAGTGTATCCCGAAATGGCCTCGGCGTCCAACTGAAAGTGATTTTGACTAGACTGGTTGAATCGATGGGCGAGCTCCATCGTCGAGGAATTAATGCCAAGCTTTTCTAAACAGCGACGAATGTTCGTTAAGTGGGCCGCGGCCAGCCCTGTCTTGTGCGCCGTTGCCTATCAACAGGCTTCACAACAGTTGCTGGGAGCCGTTTCAAGCGCAAGCAACGTCTACGGCAAAATCGGCGTGCGGCCGTTCATCAACGCGCGAGGGACGTGGACGTATTTGAGCGGTTCGCTCATCCTGCCCGAGGTCCGCGCTTCAATGGAAGCTGCGTCGCGCCAGTTCGTCGATATGTTCGAACTGCAGCGCGCCGTGGGACAACGTCTCGCGGCCCTTTCCGGCGCTGAATCCGGGATGGTGACATCGGGTTCTGCAGGAGCCATGGCCAGCGCCACGGCCGCATGTATAGCGGGCTCCGACCCCGCCCGGATCTGGCAATTACCGGACACCACCGGCCTGAAAAACGAGGTCATCATGCTGGGCGGCCGTAGCGCGTTTGACAGCGCGATACGGCTTGCGGGAGGCAAACTCGTTCTTGCCGCTAGCGTGGAGGAGATGGCGGCAGCTTGTAATCCGCAAACCGCGATGATCTACACCACATGGCGCGATGACAAGCTCCCGAAAGCGCTCGAAGCAGCCAAGCATGCACAGGTCCCCCTTCTGCTGGACGATGCGGCCGGCATTCCGCCTCTCGACAATCTGTCGAGATACGCGAAGATCGGTGTCGACCTGTATTGCTTCAGTGGAGGCAAAGGCTTGCGAGGACCGCAATGCGCCGGCGTCCTGTTGGGCAAGAAGCATTTGATCGATGCGGCACTTGCCAACACGAATCCCTGGGAAGGCGCCGTTTGCCGCCCCATGAAGGCCGGCAAGGAGGAGATCCTTGGGATGCTGACTGCCATCGAAACGTGGCAGAAAATCGACATGAATGCTCTGAATCGAGACTGGAACACGAAGGTACGGAAGATAGCCAAGCTAGTCGAAACCGTGCCCGGCGTGAGTACAAAGATCTACGTTCCGGAGGAGGGCAACAGCTATCCGACGCTACGTGTCATGTGGGATGAAGAAGGGTTCGGGATGACCGTTGCTCAGTGCGATGAGCAATTGCGAGCCGGGAATCCACGGATCGAGGTGCTGACTAACAGCAATCCAAGCCTGGTGCCGGCCGTTGTAGAAGGGAGCGGCGATAAGGATAAGCACGTCGCGCCCAAGAACCGGCTCGAGATCATATCGATGACACTGCAGGATGGCGAGGAGTTGATCGTAGGGCGCCGGTTACGCGAGATTCTGAGCAAGGCCAAGAGCCATCAGGCTCTGAGCCTGCGCCGGTCAGTGTCAGCGACCGCTTAAGAACGTCCTCTTACTTCGTGAACACCAAGGTTCCGAAGTGTTCCGGCACATGATTCGGATCCCGGTTCTGCACGCAGGTCGGTTGCCAGCAGAGGAAATGCCTTTGCGGATCTGCGCCCAAGCCGTCAATCCGGTAGAGATTCATTCGCCACTTTGTGCCGTCCTGAACCGGTTTGGCGCTGATAGCGGAGAGCGGAATGCGTGCCGCCGCATACCAGACCTTATTCGCCTCATCGATGCGCGCCATCGTATGCCAGCCCGACCGCCAGTCATGGTTATAGCTCTTGTGATCCAGGTCAATCGCAAGGTCGATCCAATCGCCTGTCGGCGCGATTTCGAACTCGCGATAATGCCGGATGTTGGTCCAGTCGTCGCCCAGAAACATTTCGACGACGTCCCGATCCCACAATCCAACCCGCGGGCCGCTGTTGCTTGCCGGCAAAAATAAATTCAGGACGGTGTACGGACAGCGAAACAGGAAATAGAGGTCGGTGTCTGTCCAGAACGCCCGGATTTCACTCTTCAGATGCGGATAATCAATCTGCCGACTGCAATCTTTGTACATCGATTCGGATGCCGCGTGCTTCCAGACAGAAGCATCGGGGTTCAAGCTGAGCGCCGGGCTTCCCTTAGCGTGCCGGATAGTGAACGATGCGGTTGGCTGCTGAACCGAACACGGTTCCTGGCTGAATGCAGGCAGCGCTGCCGTCAGGGCGGCTGTCGCCGTTCCCAGGAAAACACGCCGGTTAGGACGCGACATGGTCCTTGAGAATCGCCGTTAGCCGTTCGGCGATGATCTTGTCCTCACCGGGCTTCAGCATAAATGCGGTCATTTCCAGCCCGTCGTGACTGCCGCCCAAAACAATCGACGGCTTGGAATCCATCAATGCTTTGGACGCATCCCGTGGGGCAATGTTGACGCGTTTCATATCCCAAGAGATCTTCATGGTGGGCACGTGATTCGCGATGTCCGGCTCGAAAAAGGAAGTGGTGACACCGGGCACACGCTTGATCGCATCCGATACAACGTTCAACCGGCGCGACCACTCTTTCGCCAGGGCGTCGTGATCTTCGTTCAAGTAAAGTTCCAGCGCTTTCACCATTCCGGCGATCTCTTCTTTGCCGATCTTCTGTCCGCGGCCAAGCGTGTCCTCATACGGGCTATTGTTCAACAAAGCATACGACACAAGATCTTTGCGCCCTAGCAACAGGCCGGCGCACTGCGGGCCGCGAATCGCCTTGCCGCCGCTGAAAGTAACCAGGTCGTAACCCATGTTGGCGTAATCCCACAAGTGCGAAACCGGAGGCGTGTCGGCAGCGGCATCGTTGAAAGCCGGAATGTTGTGCTGTTTGGCGATCTTCAGCCATTCGTCGACTTTGATCTGCCCTTCGGCGTTTGCAAAGTTTGAGAAGTGCATCATTGCCGTGCGATCGCAGATGGCCCGCTGAACGTCATCCCTTGTTTCGACTTCCACCAGCTTCACACCGGTCGCTCGAAGTTGATGATCGAACGGATAACGATGCGATTTCTGGATGATCACTTCCGATTTCATGCCGGTGAGATCGGGCAATTGCTTGATGAACTCTGGATTATCCTTCGTCAGAATGCCGGCGAGGCCGGATTGAAGCGCCCCAGCGGCCCCGGAAGTCACCATCACCGTATAGCCATCGGGCAACTTCAGCATCTGCGCAATCTTGTTTCCGGCCGCTACCTCCAGGTCGGGAATGCTGACAAAGTGCCGCGCGGCTTGGGCCATCACTGCCTCGACTTCAGGCCGGATCAGCGAGCCGCCCAGAACCGTCATGGTGCCCTGCCCGTTAATCACGGTCGTGACGCCAAGTTCTTTATAGACTTCGCCAGAAGCTCCAAAACCGGAGAGTGCTGCCGAATGTCTTACTCCCATCGGCGAGCCGGTTAACTCCGGTACGCTCAGCGCCCCGGCGGCTAGAACACCAGTCGCGCCCATGAACTTCCTTCGATTCAAATCTCGTTTCAATGCCGTTACCTACCCTCTTTGTTTTAACTCCATGCTCGGCCGAAGACAACCTTACGGTAGTGCGAAGGTAAACAGATCGCTGCCGGATGCGATGGCCACATACTGCTTTCCTTCTACCGCATAACTCATCGGTGACGCGCTCATGGACTGCCCCGTGTTGAAATGCCAGAGCGATTTACCGGTCGTCGCATCGGCCGCCTCGAACGCCTCGGCATCGTTGCAAAAGAACACAAGCCCACCGGCGGTCGTCATTGTGCCGCCCCAGGAACGTCCCTCCCCGGCTTGTGGATAGCGCCATGCAAATTCGCCCGTCTCCACGTTATAAGCGAGTAGAATCTTCTGCCCTCGACCGTCCGGAAGCCGCTTAACGCCGGTCGCGTACCATTGCTTCCCTTCCGAGAACTCTTCGGGTTTCAGAAAGTAAATATGGCAGTTTTCAAGGGCCATGAAGTAGAGCAATCGAGTGGACGGGTTGTAAGAAGGAGAGAACCAGTTCGTAGCGCCCGTCATGTCGGGGCAAATCACCGTTCCGTCCGCGGTCGGCATTACGCCGGTTCGTATGGGCCGCCCGTTTGCATCGATGCCCTTGGCCCAATTCAGCTTCTTAACAAAAGGGGCCGCTGAGAGGAACTTGCCATTCGTGCGATCAAGAACGTACAGAAAGCCGTTGCGATTCGCTTCGACCAATAGCTTTCGAGGCGTCCCCTTGTACATCGCATCGATGAGAACAGCCGTTTCAGAGGCATCGTAATCGAAGAGATCGTGCGGCGTGAACTGAAAATGCCACTTCAGCTTTCCCGTATCGGCGTCCAGCGCGAGGACGCAATTCGCGTATAGGTCGTCTCCGGGCCGAACCGATCCATCAAAGTCCGGAGACGGATTGCTGGTGCCCCAATAGACAGTGTTCAGCTCGGGATCGTACGTGCCCGGCATCCACGTAGTGGCGCCGCCGTGCAGATACATGTCGCCGGGCCAGCTTGTATTGCCGAATTCGCCCGGGCCGGGGATCGTCCAGAATCGCCATGCCTCTTTGCCCGTGTTGGCGTCAAACGCGGCGACGAACCCGCGCACGCCATCGTCACCGCCTGAAGTGCCCACCAGGATCTTATTCTTGACAACGAGCGGGGCGCCGGTCGCGCCGTAGTTCTTGTTTCCCTGCGCATAAGCCACATCCCAGATCAAATGCCCCGATCGCGCATCCAGGCAAAGCAAGTGGGCATTGTCGGTCTGCATATACACGCGCGATCCCCACACGCCCACTCCGCGATTGTGATGCGACGAGGCATCGTCAACCAGGCCCTCGGTCACGGGCCGCGAATAATGCCAAACCAGGCGTCCGGTTCGAGCATCGAGAGCAAATGCATCGTTGGCCGACGTCATCAACATCAGTCCGTCGACCACCACCGGGGTGCCTTCCAGGTGGTTGGAATTTGGCGAGTGAAATACCCACTGCGCCTTCAATTGCGCGACATTTGCCGGATTGAGCTGCGTGAGGCCGCTGTAACGGCGGCCAGTGTAATCGCCGTTGTAAGAAAGCCAATTGGCAGCCGTGGGCCGAACAAGAAGGTCTGCCGGCTTCACATTCACGCACACCGATATGACGTTGTCGCCGCTACCGCGCATCGCAATGACGCAGAAAGCGAAGACTCCGACCGCGGCCGCGCGCAGAAGGCGCTGGTTTGCCTTGCTTGGAAACCTAATACACCTACTATTGTTTCGTTGATACACTTGAGCTTTTCGATGTAGGATACATCGTGACTTCATTCAAGTCTATGCTGCTGGGGATATTCGTGACTGCCGCGGCGGCATCTTTATTGCGATCTCAGCCGGCCAGTTCAACTCGAACGGGCCATCAGATCTTTAGTTCAACGTGCTCGGGGTGTCACGGATTGGATGGCCGGGGCGGCGAGCATGCTCCGAATATCGCAACCAGCCAAAAAATACAGCAGCTCTCCGATTCCGATATTGTTCGCATCGTGGAGAACGGGATTCCCTCGGCCGGGATGCCGGCCTTCGGCAAGTCGCTGAAACGAGATCAGATCGATGCCGTTGTTGAGTATTTGCGAACCCTCGGAGGCAAAGGCGGATCGCACCCGGTGGTTGGCAATGCGGAAAGTGGGCGCGCGCTCTTCTTTGGGAGCGCGAAGTGCTCAGATTGTCATATGATGAATGGCCGTGGCGGGTTTATTGGAGCGGATCTGTCGAGTTATGGGGCGAACCATACGCCTGCCCAGATTCGAGAGGCTATCGTCAATCCCGGCAAAAACACGGATCCAGCTCACAGGCCAGTGCTTGTGACTGTTCGGGATGGCAGGAAGTACAACGGCATGGTGCGCAATGAGGATAATTTCTCTCTCCAGTTGCAGTCGATGGACGGGACGTTTCACTTTTTTGAAAAATCGAACATCGCGGGCATTGAGCGTCAGGCAGCGCCGCTTATGCCCGGCAACTATGGTTCGATTCTCAGTGCCTCTAATCTCGACGACGTTCTGAGCTACCTGATTACAGGTGCGAAAAACCAGCCTGCCCAGCGTGACTCTGACGACGATTTTTAAGCTTATGCAACGGTGGGCCGCAGCGAAACAGTTTTGTCTGGCGGCGTGCCTGCTTGTGTGCGCCAGCCTCCTGTTAAGTTTCCAGGGCACCCGCGCTCCACGCAAATTTGAGCTGGTGGCGCTCGCGCCTCAGTTCTGGAACCTCATCGATCGCGATGCCAAACTCACTACCGTTGCGGATCAATTCGGCTTTACGGAAGGTCCGGTCTGGGATCCGGCGGGCCGACTCTATGTCAGCGACGAAAGCCTGAATAAGATCTTTCGCGTCTACCTGGATGGACGCCGGGAAACATTGATCGAACTGGGCGATCCGGACGGCAATACCTTCGACCGGCATCTCCGCCTGCTGGATTGCGCAAGCGTTCTTCGCGCCATCATCCGGATCGACGCAAACGGAAAGTACGCAATCCTTGCCGATCGCTATCAAGGCCATCGCTTCAACAGTCCCAACGATGTCGTGATGGGACCGGACGGCGCGATCTACTTTACCGATCCCACGCTTGATCTCCCAAAGGGGCAGAAGCAAGAAATCCCGTTTCAGGGCGTATTCCGGTTGGATGACGAAGGCAATGTGACCCTGCTGGTCAACGATATGTCGCAACCGAACGGGCTCGCGTTCTCGCCGGACGGGAAGCGATTCTATGTCGACGACAGCGAGCAGAAGAATATCCGGGTTTTCGATTTCTCGTCAGATGGCGTCGTAAGAAATGAGCGCGTTTTTGGAGAAGAGAAAGAGCCTGGCGGCGTTCCGGACGGAATGAAAGTAGATGAATCGGGCAATTTGTTCGTGGTGGGACCGAAAGGGATCTGGATGTGGGATGCAAACGGCAAACATTTGGGAACGATTGTGCTCCCGGAGCAACCCGCGAACATGGCCTGGGGCGACAAGGATTACAGTACGCTCTACATAACTGCCGGCACATCGGTATACCGGATACCCACAAAGGCGCACGGATTTGTGCCATACCTGAGAAACTTGAATTAGCGAAGAAGGAGATCGCCATGGATAACGTGACAACGCGGCGCGAGATATTCGGCCGTGCGAAGAAGGCGCTGGCTGCCGCGGGAATCGCTAGCCAGATCGGGCCCGCTATGGCGGCGACACCGGCGCACGGGAATAGGAACGTGGAAGGCGAAGACTACTACGACAAGCTTGGCGTCACCAAAATCATCAACGCCGCCGGCACTTACACGATTCTGACAGCATCTACCATGCCGCCCTCGGTTCAAGCCGCCGTGGCAATCGCGGCCAAGCATCCGGTGCGCCTGCTCGATTTGCAGCGGTTAGCAGGTGAGTATCTCGCAAAGCGCCTTCACAGCGAGGCGGCCATGGTGACGGCGGGAGCATCGTCCGCATTGACGCTGGGCACGGCAGCTTGCATAGGCGTGATGAATCATTCGCCAATTCAGGCCGTTCCCATGCAGCTTGCGAATTTGAAGAACGAAGCGATCATCCAGAAGGCCCATCGTTATAGCTATGATCATGCGATCGAAAACTGCGGCATCCGCTTTGTTGAAGTAGAAACTCTCGATGACTACCAGAAGGCATTCAACGAACGCACCACGATGGCGCACTTCTTCAATGCGGCGGAAGGCGGGCAGATCGGCCGCGAGGACTGGGTTCGCGTTGCGCACCAGCACGGTGTTCCCTGCTTCAACGATGCGGCGGCTGACGTTCCTCCGATTTCGAATCTCTGGAATTACACTAAAATCGGCTTCGACCTGGTTACATTCTCCGGCGGCAAAGGCATTCGCGGGCCGCAGAACGCCGGATTGCTGCTAGGCCGGAAGGATCTGATCGCGGTGGCTTCGGCAACAAACAATCCTTTCGACGAAGGCATTGGCCGCGGCATGAAAGTGGCAAAAGAACAAATCGTCGGCATGGTAGCCGCCATCGACTGGCTGCTTGGCCAATCCGACGAGCAGATGGAAGCGGAGTTTCGGCGCAGGGCCGACCGCATCTCTGCTGAACTCAAAGATATTCCCACAATCAAGCCGGAGATTGTTGTGCCCGACGTGGCCAATCACGTGCCCCATCTGTTAATCCGCTACGACCAGGAACGCGTCAAGATCGCGCCCATCGATGTCGCCAAGGAACTACGCAAGGGGACGCCCAGCATTGAGCTGAATCCGGCTACCGGCCAGACTCATGCGAGCAGCGGGCTTCATTCGGATGCCAACACGATTGTGGTCGGCGTGTGGATGCTCGAGCCCGGTGAAGATGCTATTGTGGCTCGCCGGCTGCGCGAGGTGTTGTCGCGGAACGTGAAAGCGTAGCAGCTTTCGCCCGCTTCACATACAAAAAGTCCTCCGGCGCCGGTAACGTCACCTTTGAGCCGCGCGGCACACTGAACGAGGCGCCATCGGAACCCGAGCGGACCCATTTCACGACCGCCGGTTTGCCGGGCGTCTCGACCGTGACGGGCACATCGGCGGCAAAGCCGGGTTCTACGCCAGTCTGTTCCAATACGTATTCGCCGCCCGACCCCTTCTCCGGCTTTAACGCGAGGGTCGGAATGCCGGAGCCATAGACCCAAGTATCGAAGAAGAATTCGAGCGAACGGTCCGGGTCGCCCGCAGGCATGAAGCGGCTCGCCATGATACGAAAATCTTCGTTCGAAAGCTCCTTTCCCGCATAGTCCGCAACAATCTGTTTCAAGAATTTTGCGAATGCATCGGTCCCCATGCGCAGGCACAGCATGCGCATCACCCATGTTCCTTTGTCGTAAGTGATGACGCGCCACGCGTCGGCATTCGTGGATTCGAGTAGCCGAACCCCCAGATCGACCGGGCCGGTTGAATCGACCGGTCTGCCCAAACTATCGCGCTTCGTAAGTTCCGCCGTGAAATGAAGCATCGCTTGCGCAAACTCGGCATGGCCCTTCCGGCGCTCGATGAGCTGTAACGCGGAGTAGTTAGCAAGGGCTTCCATCAGCCAGTCGCTGCGATAGTCCGCCGGATTGACGAGATTGCCCCACCATTGGTGCGCGACTTCATGGGCAAGCAGCAAATCGGAGAAGAACATATCCATGAGAGGAGACTGATATTGAGGCGGTCGCTCGTTACGGTCCAAGTACGTCAGCGTCGAAAGATAGATCAGCCCCGGGAACCCTTGACCGAAGGTGCCGGGAATAGGCGTAATCGCGATGTTGTGAATCGGCAAAGGACCCCACATCGTTGAATACTGATCCAATAAACTTGCGGTTTCATTGCTGATTTCGTGGAGGCGCTGCCCCGAGCCGCGGGCGGAGCTATCGCGCGTAATCAGCGCCAGAAGGGCGCGGTTTGCAAAGCACTCAATCCGGAAAGGTCCATGATCGACAGTAGTGCTTTCAAAGTCGCCAAGATTGAACCCGGCGAATTCCACGGGGCTTCCGAGAACGCGGTGGACGGTGCGCACGTCTCCTACGACCTGGTCGCTTTCGAGCTTGCCGGTCGAAACCACACGCAGGTTCGAGGGGCAACGGATGGTCAGGTCAAAGGTGGAGGAATCGTTCGGGCGGTGCGGAAACCAGATGTTGCGCGCGCTTACAAAAAAGACGCCGCTGCCATCGTTCTGAATCACCGAGCCCTCGTGTTGAATTTTCACCTGAACGGGTTCTCCGGCGACTAATGGGTGCGGCGATATCACCAAGAACGAGCCAACGCCAAATTCGTCCGATCCGCGTATAGACTCAGGCTGGAAGACCTCAGCCGGTTGGCCGCTGATGGTTGCTGAAGTCACTTTCATTCGATTGGATATTTCGAGCGAAAGCACTTGCCGGCCGGCGATGTGGGGGGTGACGCGGAAATCCGTGACAGCCGACATGCTGAGGTCCGGATGGATGGTCGCCTCGATCTGGAAATGAGATAGCGTAAACGGGTCCGGCGGCAGCGGCGTGCGATGCCGCGGCGCAAAGCTCGTCCAGACGCGAAAGATCGGCCTGTTGTTCTGATCGACGATGCTGCCGACCGTTACGGACTCCTCGAGATGCGGTTGATAGACAACGTCGAATCGATGAAGTGTCTCACCGGCGATCAGCCCATAGAACAGGCCTAGTTGCGGCGGATCGTTATTCAGAAGCGATTCGCCAAGCGAGACCTCCAGGTCTCCGGCGATATTGCGGAGCATTTCGCTCCATCGCGGAGCGAGTTTTCGGGCTTCCTCCGGAACGTTGGGCGCCACGCCTTGTTGAATCTGTCGCAAAACGTCCTGCAGCGTGTCGTCGGTAAACAAGAAGATGGCTTCCTTGAAATGTTCATCGAGATTCGGCGACTTTGTGTAGTAGGCGAGCGAAGCGCGCTCGCCCCGGCCCGGGGGCATGACCAGCACTTCCGCGTCGCCGGTGTCCGTACCCACGCAGGAAAAGACAGCGCCCACGACTTTGCCGCCGACCGGAGAGGCAAACGAGAGAATGCCGTCGTTGAGATAGATCGTGATGCCGCCGCGAGCCAGCCGCACATCGCGCACGTGATAGGTTTTCGCAGGATCGAGTGAGAGGTCTGCCAGTTGGCTGTGTATGGAGGAGAACGGCCCCCCGGCCGCCCACAACCCGGGCGCGAACAGCAGGCTAAACAGCACAGCCAGTCGTTTCATGAGCCCGCAGCCAGTGTATCGAGTTTCGCACAAGGCATGCATGATTTCGCGATCTCGCCCGATACACCTTCTACGGACGATCAGGAACCGGATGCACGTTGTGAAATCACGGTCCTATAGGAAGCGAAGCCTGGTCGACAACCTCAACGTGCCGCGCTGGACCATCTGTCGATCGAATCCTATCTCGATTTAACCTCATCGCGATCCTCCGTGGTAGCGGACACCATACTCTGTGGCGATAGCGCCATATCTCGCCGGTGTTTGCGGTGAAGTTTGAAGCCTTTATAAAAAAGCGTGAGCGCGATCCAAGTGAAAATAACGATGACCGGGTAGACCAACACGCCCGGAACGAACGCGAAGAGAATTGCCAATCCCAGGAGCAAAATGCCACCGAATGTCATTAGTCTCGCTTCGACCGCTTCCATGACGCGGCGATTAGTGAATGCCGCGGTGATTGTGTTACTGATGCGTATCGTTCCTGCCGCTGCTCGTCCTACGCTGCCCCCGCCGCTTCCGAGGAGCTGCCCTCGGTGGCGCGGCTCGCCGGGTGCCCGCACCTTTCGTTTGTAGTCCAAGACGATTTCCGTCGCGTTCGCCAAATCGTTGATATACATTTCTTCCATTTCCTTAGCGAACGATTGATCTTCGACTACTGCATCCAACTCGCAGTTTCCGAGCCAGCTTGCCAGGTTGAGGTTCGTCGATCCCACCCGAGCCCAACGTCCGTCCACGACCGAAGTTTTGGCGTGAAGCATCGTACCATTCCACTCGAATACGCGCACACCTGCTTCGAGGAGCGGCCGGTAGCCCGCTCGCGACAGCGGCTTCAGCATCGGAATGTCTGTCGCGTTTGGCAGAAGGAGGCGAACATCAACCCCGTCGGCCGCAGCCGCCTTTAGAGCTTGAACGTAAGCGGTTGTCCCGGCATAGTATGCGTCCGTCAACCATAAGGTCTTTCGCGCTAGGGCGGAAATAAGTTGATCCAGGCGAAACATGGCCCCTGTAGCCGGCAAGGTCGCTACAACGCGCAAGCTCATGTCTCCGGCCCGCGCGGGCGCATCTGCGGGGTTGCGTTCCTCGGGGATTTCAGCGCCCAGGGTTGCCCACACTTGCGCGAAGGCTTGCTCGATGTCGGCTACGGCATACCCTCGCACCTCAACTCCGGTATCGCGCCAGGGATCCAGCTTCTTCTCCGGTTGACCGACCCACATCCTGCCGACGCACAACCCGGAAATGAATCCCACCTGCCCGTCGACCGCGAGCATCTTGCGGTGGTCGCGCGAAATCCAGCCGAATGGACTATCGATACGAGGTGGATTGTAACAACGCACTTCAACGCCGCCGGCGCGCAAACCATTCCAGAATCGACGGGACGCTTTACCGAAGCCGCCCAGCCAGTCGTAGATCAGTCGCACGCGGACGCCTTCTCGCGCTTTCGCAATCAGGGCCTCGGCGAACTCACGGCCCGTATCGTCTTCGTGGATGATGTAACTTTCAAAGTGAATATGGCGCTGGGCGGCGCGGATGGCGTCGAGCCACGCCGGATAGTTTTCCTGTGCGTCTTTCAGCAGACGGACACAATTCCCTTCGATGAGCGGAGCGCCTGCCGCTCGCGAGAAAGCATGGTCGGAGATTTTGCGTACAGGCGCGACCGCGGCCCGCTCGTGTCGTCTGTCTTCTATGACACTCATTATCTCCCCCTTTCTCTCTTCGATGATCGTGCGCCGCTTGAGGAACCGCGTGGCCCGCGGTGTGCTCTAACAGGTGAGATCACAGTTCAGCTCGAAGCATTCCGAAAATTTACATCATCGCCAATCGGCGTACTGTTCACTGGCGATCATTTTGTCGCCGGTTTCAACGCACAGGCGTTCATGGCGGGGCCGTTCTCCGGAATAGGGAAAATTTCGAGCGATTTTTCATTGATGGATAATAGGCATCCATGAAGAGTTTCGTGTGCATCTTGCTGCTGTCAGTGGGGCTATCGGCAAGCTCAATTCCACAGATTGTCCGTAAAGGAGACAAATACTCGCTTCTGGTGGATGGCAAGCCCTACATTGTGCTCGGCGCGCAAGTAAGCAATTCGAGCGGATGGCCCTCGCGATTCGAACAGTTGCTGCCGGGCGCCGAGGCCATGCATTTGAACACAATCGAAGTGCCGGTCTATTGGGAAAATGTAGAGCCCCAGGAAGGGCAGTTCCGGTTCGACACATTCGATACCATCATCCGCCTGGCGCGTGAGCACAATTTCCACCTTGTAATGCTGTGGTTTGGAACATGGAAGAACGGCACGATGGACTACGCGCCGGACTGGGTAAAGACGAACACAACGCGCTTCCCCAGGATGATTGACAACGGCGGACATCCGGTGCGCGTGTTGAATCCAATGAGTGAAGCAAACCTGAATGCCGACCGGACCGCGTACTCGACGGTGATGAAGCACTTGAAAGAAGTGGATGGCGACCAGCACACGGTCATTCTGGCGCAGGTGGAGAATGAGAGCGGATCGTTGTTTACCGATCGCGACCACTCGGCGGAAGCCAATCGGGAATTTGCCGGACCGGTTCCTTCGAAACTGCTGGAGGCCTTGCACAAGAAACCAGGCACATGGACGCAGGCCTTCGGCGCCGAGGCGGATGAAGCATTCGCGGCCTACTACGTCTCGCGCTACGTCAACGCCGTTGCCGAAGCCGGAAAGAAAGAATACCCTCTACCCGCCTACGCCAATGTATGGCTGCGGGAACAGAAGAATTTCATGCGGCCAGGCGAAGCCTACCCAAGCGGGGGAGCGACGCTGAATATGCTGGATCTCTGGAAGGCGATGACGCCGTCGCTCGACGCAATTGCGCCAGACAACTATGTTCTGGATTACGCGAATTACCAAAGTGTGCTCGCCGGCTACCATCGCAAGGACAATCCGTTGCTGGTGCCGGAGACAGGCGGCCCGCGATTTGCATCGAACATTTTCTATGCGCTTGGCGATTTCGATGCCCTCGGCTACGCGCCGTTCGGACTCGACAGGGCCGTCGAGGGCGGCAAAGTGAACGACCTGGCGAAAGGATTTGCGGAAGACTGCCGGCTGCTGGGACCGGCGATCCCTCTAATTTCCGAACTGCAAGGCACCGGCAAGCTGCATTCGGCGGTAGAAGAACAATATCTGACAGACCGGCTCATCCACTCGTCCAAGTTCGATGTGCTCGTGCAGTTCGGAACACTGCACTCAGAATATGGCGGCACGTTTGGAACACAGACTCCGGGAATGACAGGACGCGCATTAGTGGCCGAACTGGCTCCCGATGAATTCGTGGTAATCGGCTTTGATGCACACGTGCGATTTCGTCCGGCGCGCGGGCGCAAGGAACGGAACGCGCAGTTTCTCAGCGCGGAAGAAGGGACTTACGTTGACGGACAATGGAAAACAACACGAGTGCTAAATGGCGACGAGACATTCTTTGCAGTAAGATTCCCACCCCAGGGAGCCATGCTGCGGTTCAAGTTGATGGCGTATTGAGAAAGTAACTGAAACGCGCGCCCACCACAGTCAACGATGTTATTAGCCGGAAGGAACTTTCACCTCCCGGCACATGCTGATGAACTCGGTGACGGCGCGCGGAACATAATTTTTCTTTGGCAGGACGATTCCTACTTCGCATTCGATGGCTCGGTTCTGGGTGCGGAAGCAGCGAATCATCGCGTTGGCGGGGCGCCGGCGGGAACGAAGCGCAAACCCCATATTAATCTCGATCAACTTATCGATAGCTTCCTCATTTTCGACCTCCGTAATGACCCGAGGGACGAGTCCTTTGTCTTCAAACAAGCGATCACAAGCCCTGCGAAGATGGCTTCGCTGGGGAAGAGTGATAAGGGGGTAGGCGACTAGTTCCGGGAGCCCGGCTTTATTCCGTTTAGCAAGAGGATGGCCCTTGCCCACGGCCCAGTCAAAAGCCTCGTGATAAAGGACTTCACACTCTACCTTGGGTAGGGAACTTGCGAGATCCGACGGGTTGAAGATCATCGTCACGTCCAACTTGCCTGCCAACAGATCGTCGATGAGGTCGTCGGCAACTCCCGTAATCAAATGAAGACGGACGGCTGGGAATTTCTTCGAGAAGCGTTGTAGAACTGCGGGGAGAAACGAAACCAGGATACTGCTGCTGGTTCCGATACGACGGCAGCCCTGCCGCAGATCGTTCAGATCACTGACCCGACGCTCTGCCTCGGCAATTTCCTGGCGGATCTGCAGTGCGAGATCGACTAGAAGGCGCGCTGGTTCGGTTGCCTGCACCGTGCGGCCGGACCGCGCCAGCAACGGGCAGTCGAGTTCCTGCTCAAGCATTCGGATTTGCCGGTGAATTGCCGAATGAGAAATGTGCAGAAGCTTTCCAGCCGGGGCATAGCCTCTCGCTTCGATGACTGTCAACAGCAATTCAAGCTGGCGAAGTTCCATGTACGGTTGAAGTTTTCGAGCCGAAGGCCGTTGGTGAAGTTTCGGCTCCGCCGAACTGTATCACTTTTCGAACGAGGTTGTCGAGTAATTGAAATTGACATGGCTGCGCTCGCAATGTTTAGCTTATTCATCGGGGAAGGGGGAAAAGGTTGTGTTCCAGGGGTGCTAAGTGCCTTCCGCACGGCTTGTTCTAAGTCCGAACTAAAGGTAATTCCGTTGCATTTTTTCGGCTCTGACGCGGCGCGACAGTCTGCCGCCAGGCTTCGGGCGCCATCATTCCTGAGCGCAACAATTCTTCCTACTTTCAACATTCGAAAGTGAGAGTTGCCATGTTCGAACGTGATGCAAGGTGGACCTTTGGGGTTCTGAGCGCGTGTGTCGCGGTGTTATTGCTTTTGGTCGAATCCGCGGGGGCGCAGGTTTTGTACGGATCGCTGGTTGGGAACGTCAAAGACCCATCCGGTGCGGGAGTTGCGGGGGCGGCAATCGAAGCCGTTCAGGAGCAGACGCAAGCCACGCGCCGCGCGGTGACCGACGCGAGCGGCCAGTACTCGCTATCCACGCTTTCGCCGGGTGATTACGACCTGAAAATCACAGCCAACGGATTTAAGACCTCGACGAGGCAACATATTCCGGTCGTCCTCAACAGCGTGAGCCGCTTCGACGCCACGCTCCAAGTGGGAGAGATCAGCCAAACGGTGGAAGTCACCGGCGCCGCTCCCATGCTGCAGACCGATCGGGCCGACGTCCACCACGACATAACGGCGGAGACCATCCGTAACGTCCCGCTGCCTCCGGGGAACAACTTCGAGTCGTTGTTCACTACAATTCCCGGAGTGAATCCACCCACCACAGCCCACTCGATTCCCACCAATCCTTCCCGCGCTCTGCAGTTCAACGTCAACGGAACGAGCGAGTACGGAAATGACATCCGAATCGATGGTGTCAGCCAATTCAATATCTGGGTTCCCGAAAACGCGGCGTATATCCCGTCATCGGACGCCATCCAGGTAGTAAACGCCGTCACCGGCAACTTCAGCCCCGAGCAGGGACTGGCGGGCGGCTCCACGGTGAACGTACAGATTAAAAGCGGAACCAACCAGTTCCACGGTGATGTCTACGAATACCACTTTAATAACAACACCGAAGCCCACAACTTCTTCGACCCTAATAACGGGATCACGCGAATTCCGAAGAACATCTTCAATCAATTCGGCGGAAGCGTCGGCGGCCCTATTAAGAGAAACAAGCTATTCTTTTTCTCTAACGTAGAAGCTACGCGGCAGCGGCAGTTCGCCACCAACGTCGCCACCATACCGACGCTGGCGATGATGCAGGGCGACTTGCGGGGCGCGGATCCCGCAAACGGTCTCGCTGCAAACGCGGACACGATTTACGACCCGACCACGGGAAATGCGGATGGCACGGGACGAACGCCGTTTTTTGCCAGCAACAATCCAGGCGATCCAGCCCATTACAATGCGCTCTGCGGCAGCCCGACGTGCGCCAATATGATTCCCACCAGCCGGCTTAGCCCAGTGTCCCAGAAGCTGTTAGGACTTCTGCAAAAAGCGCCCGGGCGATTTCTGACCAGCGCCAGCAGGTCGGCGCCGAGCGACAACTATCTTGCGGCAACCGACTTCGCGTTCAACCGCATCACCACGGACCAAAAGATCGACTGGAACGTGACGGATAAGTTCAACATGTTCGGCCACCTCGGTTACCTGAACTATAACGATCTCGACCCGCAACAGTTCGGCGAAGTGGGCGGCCCCCCCATCAGCGATTACGGCGGCAACGAAGGACAGGGCACCGGGCACACGCTTACCGTCTCCGTAACCGGCAACTACGTAGCCAGCCCGCGTTTTGTGCTGGATGGCAACTTTGGAATCACCCGGATGGTGACGAACTCACAGCAGCTCGATCTCGACAAAAACCAGGGACTCGACGTCCTGGGAATTCCGGGAACAAACGGCACGCGGAAATTTGAAGGAAGCTGGCCGCGCTTCGGCATCAGCAACTTTGACGACCTGGGCACGCACAACAACTACATGCCCTATCTGCGCAACGATCCACAGTTTTACTGGAGCGGTAATGCCACATTGATCCGGGGCAACCATACGCTTCGCTTTGGCGGCTCAATCTTCATGCTCGGCCTGAATCACCAGCAGGCGGAATGGAACGCCGGCGGATCGGCCGAACCGGGAGCAGGCGGATTTGACTTTGGCAGCGGGCCGACATCTTGCAAGGACTGCTTGGCGGGCAAAGCATCAAAGACGAACGCTTACAACAACTTTGGGAGCTTCCTGCTGGGCCTCGATACGGCGTACGGAAAGAACATTCTGGTTCCGGACTTTTTCCATACCAAGACCCACCAGTACAGCCTCTACATGGGCGACCAGTGGCAGATAACACCAAAGTTAACCGTTACACTGGGTGTTCGTTGGGAGTATTACCCAATGCCAACGCGCGAAGGCAGCCGCGGTCTCGAGCGCTATGATTTCGCGAAGAACGTGATGATGCTCTGCGGAGTTGGAGAGATCCCGACGGACTGCGGAGTTTCGGTCAGCAAGACCATGTTCGTGCCACGCGTCGGATTGGCATATCGTCCAACACCTACGTTTGTGATTCGCGCCGGGTACGGCATTACCAACGAGCCGTATAACCTCGCCGACGATTTGCGGACCAATTACCCCGTACTAATCCCGCTGTACGTCGGCGCCGACTCCTACGAGGCGTCAGGCGTCTTGGATAGCGCAAGCTTGCAAAATTCCCCGGTTGGCTCCGCGCTTCCAATCGGCATTCCATTACCCACCCTGCCGGATACATCGACGGGCGAGGTTCCTTTGCTTCCCAACGTAGCTCTGACAACGGTCGGAGATAAGCTGGAGCGCGGTTACATTCAGTCCTGGAACTTCACTCTTGAAAAAGAACTACCCGGCCAGTGGGTAGCGCAGGCCGGCTATGTGGCCACGCGGAGCATCCGTCAACTTGGTTTCCTGGACCTAAACGTCGAAAGTCCCATCGCTCCTGCCGGCTGCGTTCCGGGCAGCGCTACAGTGGGATGCGGCGGCAATGCGAGCCGGCGGTTTTACGACGCCGCTCACGACAACCGGATAGCGACAACGTCTATCATCACTCCGATTGCTACGATTCATTACGATGCGCTTCAGACCAAACTGGATCACCGCTTTGGAAAGGGGTATCAGGTCCAACTCGCCTACACCTTTTCGAAGACAATTGGCGTAGCGGGCGTTTCCAACGAGAAGAACACTCCATACATTCAGACGCCCGAATTTGCTTTTCTGAACAACGGCTTGGCGCCGACGGATCGTCGGCATAATTTTACGGCGATGTTCGTGGCCGAGTCTCCTTTCGGCAAGGGCAAGCAATGGGCGAACAGTGGAATCTCTTCCAAGCTACTCGGCGGCTGGCAGCTCAGCGGGATCGCGAAGGTAGTTTCGGGAAGCGTATTTCAACTGCATGCGGGCGGCACCTCAACGAGTAATCTGAACGCAACGGGGAACACCCAGCGGCCGGACTTAGTCAAATCGTCGATTGATGTTTCGGGTGAGGTTGGTCCGGGCAGCACCTGGTTCGATACCTCGGCTTTTGCTGTGGTGAACGACCGAAATCGTTTTGGCACTTCGCCGTTCTACCTGTTACATGGGCCGGGGCTGTTCAACATGGACCTGGCGTTGGCGCGTAACTTCCGCCTTACCGAGCGATTCAACCTTCAGTTTCGGGCGCAGGCAATTAACTTCACTAACACGCCGCATTTCGCCAATCCAAATGGCGACTTCAATAGCAGCAACTTCGGCCTTGTGAACGGGCTGGCGAACACCGGACGAGATGGTGGGGTCGATGCGCGGCAGTTCGAATTCAATGCGAGGTTGAGCTTCTAAGCAGGATGCTGACGAATCGTCCCGGATACGCCATCGTGGCTCGGTGAGTGCTGCATATGTTGAGACCTGTTACCGAGCCGCGATAGCTACGGGTGGTCCTGCGCGAACCGCGGTCACGCAGGACTACTCGCTCATGCTCGTCGTCAGTAACGTATTGCAAAAGTAAAGCCCACTAACGGAGCCGCGAGGGAGCGGAGCGGCTTCAACGGTCCCACGCGACGGGTCCTGAATCCTCGTTAGACCGGTATCTTTGCGTTCGACGTGCCGCCTAAAGGAAACCGGATGCGCAGGACGCGCTCGCGCGCCCGTTCTTCGGTGAGGTTGCGGCTGCGCGCCTGCAACAGGTGCTCAAGCGAGATGATTCCCAGCAGTTTGCGGTGATCCCAGGGATCGACGACAGGAAATCGCGTCAGGCCGCTCTCGACCATCCGGTAGACCACCACCCGCAGCGGTTCTTCAGGATAGGCGACAACCGGCGACTTACTCGCAATCTCGGCCACGGTTTTACCCATATCGGAGGGTGGCGTTTCGGAAAGCGTCTTCTGGAGCAGATCGCGGTTAATGACGCCTACCAGGTGCCAGTCGTGATCGACCACCGGATAGATCTCCTGCCCTCGAGTGCCGTTGCGGTGCACCATCAACTCGCGCACCGTGGCTAGCGTATCGGTTGCCGGCAGCGCCACCAGGTTGGTGCGCATCACTTCTTTGACGAACAGAATCTCGAGTGGATCCACAGCATATTCGCGGCTGAGATGATAGCCCCGGCGGGCGATCTTCTCGGTCAAAATGGATCGCTTCATCGTTAGGACCGTAAACAAGTACGCCATAAAACATGTGACCGTCAACGGCAGCACCATGTTCATATCGTGCGTCAGTTCCACCGCGAATACGGCAGCAGTCAGCGGCGCTCCAATCGTGCCCGATAACACTGCTCCCATGCTGACGAGCTCCCAGAAGCCCAGGCCGTAATGAGGCAGAAACATCGATTCTACGGCGCCGAGCGCGGCGCCCATCATCAGCAGTGGAGCCAGCACACCGCCCGACGTGCCGGACCCGAGCGACGCAACCCAAACAACAGACTTGACGCACAACACTCCGACAATCAAATAAACCGGTACATTGCCCTGCAGCAGACGCCCGATGATGTCATAGCCCACACCCAATGCCTGCGGGAAGATGTAGCCGCCAATGCCAACGACCACGGCTCCCATGGCCGGCCACCACATCCAATGGATCGGGAGTTTGGTAAACCCATCTTCCACTAAGTAAATCGCGCGAGAGAGAATTCCGGCCAGGATCGCGCCCATAATACCCGCCAGTACGCACCCGAGCACTCCATCGAAACCAATAAACGCGGCATGCGCCGGAACTGGAAACAACGGTCCCATGCCCAGCACATACCTCCGGCAAACGCCCGCCGTTAGCGAGGCAATAGCAACGGGGATGGCGCTTCGCGGTTTCCACTCGAACAAGAGCAATTCAATGCCGAGCAGGGTCGATGAAAGCGGCGCCGCGAAGGTCGCCGACATGCCCGCGCACGCGCCGGCGACCAGCAGCGTTTTTCGTTCCGCGCTGGTCAAATGGAAGAATTGCGCAATCAGCGAACCGAACGCGCCGCCGGTCATAATGATGGGACCTTCCGCGCCGAACGGGCCGCCCGAGCCGATCGCAACGGCCGCCGAGATCGGCTTCAAAATAGCCAGCTTCGGCTCCACCCGGCTGCCGCTCATCAGTATGGATTCGATCGCTTCCGGAATGCCATGCCCGCGTATCTTGTCGGAGCCATAACGCGCCATCAATCCGACGATAAGGCCGCCGACAATCGGTGCCAAGATCACCAACCAACCCAGTTGGTTATGCGCTGGAGAGGTCATTGCGAAGTCCCAGCGCTGGTAAAAGAACAGGTTCGTGACGAGCCCAATCAACCGGAGCAAAACCCACGCCGAGGCCGTGCCCACGATGCCAATGAAAAAGGCCATGACGCAGATGGGAATCACCCGCCAATCGGTGGTGAAATCGCCCAGTTCACCGGCCGGATTCTTCCCGTGGTGCTTTGCCTTAGTCTCGTCCTTGTCTGGAATGGCGGCTCCTGAAGCCGTATTCATGATCTAAACTCCCACCTTTGCTTCATCTACCCGCTGAAGGACATTCTCCAGAGCATCCGCCAGCTCCGGGCCGGAAGCCTCCAGTTGCTGCCAATGCAGCAGTGACAACTTGCGCAATAGCGCCTCCCCTTCAGGCGTCAGTTCGATCAAAACTTCACGACGATCCTCTTCGCACGTGTGGCGCGCGACGGCGCCTCGATCAGCCAAACGATTGATCAATTCCACTGCGCTGTGATGTCGGATACACAGTCTCGACGCGAGTATCGAAATCGTCGGGCGTACCCCGGCGGGTAACCCTTTCAGGGCAAGCATCAATTGATGCTGTTGCGGTTCGATGCCCTGTTCTCGCGAAGATTGCTCACTAAAATGTAGAAATTCGCGGATACGGGAGCGAAATTCCGCGAGAAGCCGATATTGCTTAACCGAGATATCGACCTCGGGGGTAACCTGCTCTTTTTGCACTACTAACATATCGTATCACGACATATTAGTCTGAGGATACTCTTGGTGCTTTCGACGCCAACGAACTACCCTGAACAGCCAACCGCCCGCTCTTGGCCGTATGCAGAATAGCGATACTCCTTCAACTGACCCGCTTAAGAGCGATTCAAAACCCGCGTTCCATCGGCATGGCCAGCGGCGAGTCGATGAGAAAATCCGCATCGCTTATTTCGTGCAGAGCCGCGCGCACGGCATGCTCGGAAGCCGGTTCTGTCGTTATTACAAACGGCAAGTCGCGCCAGTTTTCGGCCGGGAGTTGTAGCACCGCATCGAGGCTGATCTTGTGTTTCGCCAATACCCCGGCCAGCGCGGCTATGATGCCGGGGCGGTCCTCAACGCGGAAGCGCAGATAGTACGGCGATTCGAACGCTACTACAGGGAGCGGTCTATATTCTCCCAGCCGTTCATGAGCGAACGGGCTGACCCGATCGGGACTTCCGAACCGGATTTCGCGGGCAACGCGCATCAGATCGCTGACCACCGCGACACCGGTAGGGCGCGGCCCGGCGCCGCGGCCGTAGTAAAACGTATCTTCTCCGTAGGCGCCGCGCACCCAGATCGCGTTATACGATCCGGAGACATGCGACAGGATGGCGGACTGTGGGATTAACGAAGGCCGCACCGAGAGAAGCAGTCCCTCACCGGTCTGGCGCGCCGAACACACGAGCCTGATTGTCTGCTTCAATTGATGCGCGTACTCAAAATCGACGGGAAGAATGCGGCGGATTCCTTCGGTGTAAATGTCGGCCGGGGTCAATTTTTCCCCGAAAGCCAACGCCGCGAGCAGCGCCAGCTTCGATCTCGCATCGAAGCCCTCGACATCGGCCGTGGGGTCGGCCTCGGCATATCCGAGGCGCTGTGCTTCCGTCAGAATCGATTCGAACGAGCAACTGCGCTTCTCAATCTCGGTCAGAATGTAATTGCTCGTGCCGTTCAGTATTCCCAACAGCCCGGTCACCCGGTCGCCCGCAATGCCTTCACGCAGCACCGTATGAATGGGAATGCCGCCTGCAACGCTCGCCTCCATCGCCAGGTTCACGCCGGCGGCGTTGGCGGCGGCCCACAGTTCCGCGCCGCGCATCGCCATAAGTTCTTTATTTGCAGTGACAACCGACTTCCCCGCCCGCATCGCGGTCTCAATCAGTTCGGCGGCCGCACCCGTGCCGCCGACGACCTCGACGACGACGTCGATCTCCGGATGCCGCAATACCTCACGCCAGTCTGCCGTACGCAGCACGTCGCCGGCCAGCGGCGGGAGTTTCTTGTTGGCGACATCCCGGGCGCAAACTGCTTTTATCGAAAGCCCGAAGCCAAGCTTTTCGCGGATCTGCCGCTCGTTTTCGACAAGGATCTGGAGCGTGCCCGAACCTACGTTTCCCAGCCCGACAATGCCGACACCGATATCCATCATGCGGCTCCTTTGCCGCTCATTGCGAATTGCATCGTTTTGTGGCTTATGATAACAACCGTATGCGGATGGCACGTCGTTTCTTCGCCTTCAGCGTCCTTTCCAGCGGATATCTCTTTTCGCGACAGCAGGACCAGACCCTCCCTCCGGATGGCGGCCCACCGTTCATCCCGTCCGGCAATCGAAGTGATAGAGATGTCAGGCTGCCAAACGGCAAATCGCGAAACAATGCGATTGCGAAGGATGAGCACGAGAAAGCGCTGGCGGAGGCAGCCCAACTCGTCACCATTTCCGAGCAATTGCGCGACGAGTTGCAGAAAGCCGGCAGCTATATCGTGCCGGTTTCGGCCGTGAAAAAAACCGAGGAGATCGAAAAGCTCGCGAAGAAGATACGTGGGCGATTGAAGGGCTAAACTGGCCGAACACCGCGACGTGCTAATCTGGCGTGTCGGAAGTACTTTCCACTCTCATGGCCATCGTTGTTCGGGAAAAAAAACAGTTGATGAGCGCCTCCGAGATCGATCGCACGTTGGTACGGCTCGCTCACGAAATTCTAGAAAAGACCGAGAATCTTGAAAAGCTTGCCTTTATAGGCATCCGGCGGCGCGGCGCGCCGCTGGCGCACAGACTGGCAGCGAAGATTAAACAGTTGGAAGGCCTCGATCTTCCAGTCGGCATTCTGGATATTACGCTCTATCGTGACGATCTGTCGACCATCGACGAGAAGCCCGTTTTGAACGCGACGGAAATCACTTTCCCGGTCACGGGTAAAGACATTGTCTTGATGGATGACGTCCTTTATACAGGCCGCACTATCCGCGCGGCGCTCGATGGATTATTCCACCATGGCCGGCCGGCGCGTGTGCAACTGCTGGCTCTCATCGACCGGGGCTGGCGCGAACTGCCAATCGAAGCCCGCTATGTGGGACGAATGGTGCAGACAGCGGCGAACGAAATTATCGAAGTGAAGCTCACCGAAATCGATAACACGGAAAAAGTGTTGTTGGTCGAAAGAATCGACGAGCCCGCCCAAGCGGGCGCGGTGGTTTGAAGGAGCCGCTATGGCTTTCGCCCTGCCGACAATGCGGCGCTGCATGAAACGGTGCTTACTTTCGGGAACGAAGTGGTGTTCTACTGAATGCAAATGCCGATACTGAGGCGGGAGCGTAAGCGAACCAATAGCGAAGCTCGAGCGGAACGAAGCGAATCATCTCGATTCGCCGTAGGTCCATGCGCCAGTCTTTTTCAGGGGAGCACATGCACAAAGGGCTGTTAGGGATCGCGGATCTCTCTCGTGAAAAAATCGAGGAAATAATTTCCCGGGCTCGTGATTTTCAGCCGCCGCCGCGCCAGTCGTTTAAACGGCTCGATACTCTGCGCGGCCGCATGATCGTGAACCTCTTTTTCGAAGCGTCCACCCGGACGCGCACCAGCTTTGAGATTGCGGCTAAGCGGCTCGGCGCGGACACCTTGTCGATTACCGCATCCGGCTCGAGCGTTTCGAAGGGCGAATCCCTCGTCGATACGCTAAACACGCTGGGAGCAATGCGGCCCGACGCAATCGTCATGCGGCATTCGGCTTCGGGCGCTCCACAATTTCTTTCGCGTTATCTGCCGATCCCGATTGTGAATGCCGGTGATGGCACACATGAGCATCCGACGCAGGCGCTGCTCGACGCGCGGACGATTCTGGACCGGCGCGATACGCTCGAAGGCTTGCGCGTGGCGATCATCGGCGATATTGCGCATAGCCGCGTGGCTCGTTCGAATATTTACCTGCTGTCGAAATTCGGCGCGAGCATCGTGCTCTGCGGTCCCGCTTCGCTGTTGCCCCGCGAGATGGCCGCAATTGCGCCGGGCGTTGAACTGACAACCGATATGCGTGAAGCGATCCGCGATTGCGACGTAATAATGATGCTGCGTGTTCAATTGGAACGGCAGAACGAAGCTTCCTTTCCCGCAAACGAATACTTTCAGTTTTTCGGATTGCGTCCGGAGCACGTGCAGCTTGCCAAACACGATGTCATCGTGATGCATCCCGGCCCCATTAACCGCGGGCGGGAGATTTCATCGGAGGTTGCCGATTCACAACGCTCGGCCATTCTGAATCAGGTGGAAAATGGCATCGCCGTGCGCATGGCTGTTTTGGAGAAGGTGTTGGCCGCATGAGCAGACTCGTCGTTAAGGGCGGCCGCGTGATCGATCCGTCGCAGAATCTCGACCGGATAGCGGATGTAGGTATTGAAGACGGCACGATTTGCGAAATCGCCGATAATATCGACGCGGCCGGCAGCGAAGCTTTCGATGCCTCCGGATTAGTCGTCGCGCCGGGGTTCATCGATATGCACGTACACTTGCGTGAGCCCGGCTTTGAGCATTCGGAAACCATCGAAACCGGTTCGCGATCCGCGGCGGCCGGCGGGTTCACCTCCATCTGCTGCATGCCGAATACCGAACCGGTAAACGACAACGCAACCGTGACGCATTTCATCCTCGAACGTGCTCGCGAGCGCGCCATCGTGAACGTTTACCCAATCGGCGCGATCACGAAGAACAGCGCCGGAACGGAACTCGCGGCTATTGCTTCCATGAAAGAAGCCGGCGTTGTGGCGATCTCCGACGATGGTAAGCCAGTGATGAATGCGCGAGTGATCCGGCGGGCTATGGAGCTTGCGCGGTCTTCGAATCTGCCGGTCATCGAGCATTGCGAAGATTTGCACTTGAGCGCGGGCGGTGACATGCACGAAGGCGTGCAATCCACACGTCTCGGGCTGCGAGGAATTCCCCGAGCTTCGGAAGACGTGATGGTCGCGCGTGATATTTTACTGGCTGAACTCACCGGCGTTCGCTATCACGTCGCGCACATTTCGTCTAGAAATGCCGTGGAAATGGTGGCATTCGCAAAGTCGAAAGGATTGCCGGTCACGGCGGAAGCGACGCCTCACCATTTCGCGCTGGCTGATGACGATATGCCGCCGTACGATAGCAATTACAAGATGAAGCCTCCGTTGCGCGACGACAGCGACGTCAGCGCGATTACGGATGGTCTGGCAAACGGCACGATTGACGCCATCGCGACGGACCATGCACCTCATCCTGGAGCCGAGAAAATGCAGGAGTTCGAGCGATGCCCGTTCGGCATCCTGGGATTTGAAACCGCGCTCGGGCTTGCTCTTGAACGGCTCTACCACACGGGCGGGATTGGCTTGACGCATCTGGTGTCGCTCTTTACTGAAAATCCCGCGCGCATTCTTTCTCTTCCAAGAGGCACGTTGAAACGCGGCGCGGCGGCGGACATGACCCTGTTCGGATTGGAGCACGAGTGGACTTACGACGTAACCCGCTCGCCTTCAAAAAGCCGGAACTCTCCGTTCCACGGACACAAGTTCAAAGGCGGACAGGTCGCGACAATAGTCCGAGGACACATTGTGTGGCGGCTTAATTCGTGAGTGCATGGAATTACGGTTCGATGGATAAGTTCGCACGTCCGCCCAAGTTTCGAGCGCGAAACAAGGTGCATTACCGGTTTGCGCACTGGCCGATTTGGATCGCGGTTTTCTTTCTCGCGCCGGGCCCGCTGATTTTCCGGCTCTTCGCGCACGGGTTTTCGTCGACAGTGGCCATTTGGCTGGGTGTCGTCGTCGTGGGAACAGGACTCGCCGGACTGGCCGGCCAGCTTCCGGGCGTCGAGCCCAAGCCGTATATTATTCACTTCAACGAAGACAGGCCCAATCCCCTCTACCGCCGTATCTGCTACACGCTCGCCTGGGGTGAGCTGATCGCGTACGCCGCGCTGAACTGGATTGGCTTAGCGGATGCCGTTATTACGGGTAAATGGCATCTTCAGCAAATTTATTCTGCCGGTTACTTCCCGTTGGCCGGCATTATCTGGCTGGCGGGCGCGCTGGGCCTGCTGCCGCGCGTCAAGCCGTCCACACGGAAAGAAGGCAACGAACGCCGCTACTTTTACAGCGCGGTTTGGATCGCCGCTCCCGCGCAAGGCTTGCTCGGCTTGCTGTGGGTACTGTTGCCGCGGACGCGCCTGGCGGACGAAATCAAGTTCGCGGCCTTCTCGTTCGCGCTTGCCGTCCTGTTCGTGCTGTGCTCACGCCGCCTGCTGCCGCGCACGCTCCCCATCGTGCCCGAGTTTGCGGGGCAGGTGCTGGTGGATTAAGCCTCCACAGTGCGGGAACCAACGCTCACAGCGCACCCAACCACCGGACAGGGACGTGTGCTGCAACGGCGTTTGCCAGCCGCTCGTCGGCTGTCACAAACATTCGGTTCGATGCAATAGCCCCACGCGCGAGGCTTTCCAGAAGATTGCCGATTTCAGGCCAAAACAGATCGGGCACTACCAACCGGATACGGTTGGCCGCGTAGTCCTCGAAATAATCTCAGCGCCTGTTCTGTTAGCGTTTCGTGAGTTGCCGGCAGAAACCATTTTGCGGCGACGCTTGCATCCAGGACATAAGCATTCACCGTTCCCGGTCCTCTCGTTGCATCTCCTCGGTTGTTTGAAATGGCCCGGTAACCGTGGGGCGCTCCGACCGAAGTTTCCTGGCAAGACTGACGAGTTCCTTACGCCGAGCCAACTCTGCCGCGGTTGGGATGTTTTCGACCAGTAGACCGAGCACCGCGGCCGAAATTGATTCCCGTGCGCCCGCGCGTGCGCTTTCAATGCGTCATAGAGGTCTTCAGGCACGTTTTCAACGTAAAGCATGGCCATAGTTATTCCCTAGGATTAGCCTGGCAGAAGACTAGGCACGCCGGCAAGGTGACTGCTTCACGACTTCTTCTTCATCACCTTTTTCCACCGCTCCCAAGCCTGCGTGCGCGCCTTGCCATTCGCATCATTTGCATCGGGGGCTTCGCCGGCTCGCATGAAACCGTGCCCTGCCCCCTCATAAGTAATGGGCTCGTACGTTTTGCCGAGTTGTTTCATTTCATCGCGTGTTGCGGGAATGGTCGAGCTGATCCGCGCATCGTTGCCGGCGTAGAACCCATACATCGGAGCCTTAATGCGGCGCATGGCGTCCTTATCGGGCGCCGGTCCATAGAAAACGAAAGCGGCGGCGAGGTCTGGACGATTCGTGGTGAAACGGAAACTCTGCCCGCCGCCCCAACAGAACCCTGCGACGAACAGCTTGCCGTTTGAGGAGGGCAGTTTCAGCGCATAATCGGCGGCTGCGTTGAGATCCGCTGTCACTTGATCCGGCTTCAGATGACTCACCGTCTGGACTGCCTCGCTCTGCTGGAATGAGGTGCTGCGGCCGCCGTTTGGAGCCATGCCGGAAAGCAGGTCTGGAGCCACGGCGATGTAACCGGCGGCGGCGACCTGATCGGCGAGATCCTGCACCCAGTCGGTCATGCCGAAGATCTCATGGATAATCAGGACCACCGGTGTCTTTCCCTTGGATTCGGGATAGGCGATGAAAGTCTCGACGGCGCGCCCGTCGTGCTTCACCGTCACCCACTCGCGGTGACGCGGCGATGCCTCAAGCTTTTGCCGCGCCCAATCCTGCGCCGGGAGCATCGATGCAGCCAAGAGCAAGATGAAAAGAAGTCGAGTCATCCCCTTGTTGTACCAAGGAGTGACGGACCGTGGGGAGTGGACCCCAAAAGAATTTCCAGCGGCCTATCGGCTGGACGAAGTGGAGTTTACGTAGGCGGCAGACGCCAAACCAAGTCCAGCGAAACTGGCCATTACCGCGGCGAAGATCGCCCACGAACTTCCGGAGACACCGCTCATTCCACCGGAGGTCGAAGAACTGGATTGCCCGCCGCCCGGTTTGAACGCGGAAGCGGTTCCCGCGCCGATATGCGTCAGCATGGCGCCGTCTTTGTTAAACACCTTAACGGCCCCGCTCATGGACGCCACTTCCACCGTTCCAGCGTTCATGCGGACTGCGGCTTGCGATGTCGCGTCGTCGGGTACTACCCGGTATCCGTCGGCTTCCACACTCAGGCTCGACATGTTGTCGATCCGGGCAGCTCCTTCGGAAAGCACCAGCCGGTCATTGTAAACCGTGGCGGCAGTGTTCGTCGCCAGCAGAACGCTAGCGCCATTTTGCAGGAAGAGTTGGCTTGCGGCTTTGTCCGTGCGAATCCGCGAGCCGTCGAAGAGATTGGCGTTGCCGCTAACCTGCGCGCTGTTGACCGTGAACCTGCCGAAGGCCGAGGCTACACCGATCGTTGGCGTCGTCGCGAAAGCGGAAACGGCCGACATAGCCACAGCCAGGCCCACCGTGTTGATGCAATGGAATTTCATCCGTTTTCTCCAGTCGTCAATGCCCCGACCATCAAAGAGTCTTAGAGCTTTCCAAAGTATAATCGAAATAATCTGTATTATTCAATAAATATTACGATATTTCCGCTATTTAGTGAGCTTTATTCATATAGGATAAATCAGGCATTCGCGCGGAGCCTGACCACCGTGGCTCCCCAGCCCCCCGCCTCCGGCGGAGCATCATGGAATTCTGCGACGAAAGAAGTGCGTTCCAGGACTTTCCGCACAATTTCGCGCTGAACGCCAATGCCGCGTCCATGAATGATGCGCACCAGCGGAAATCCTCGAGTCCGAGCCTCGTCGAGGTACGCTTCGAGGGCCCGCTTGACATCGCGCGGTGCGAACGCATGCAGATCGAGCGAGTCCTCTATCGGAAGCTCAACCGCATCGGGCTCATTCGCGTCCGGATCGAGCATACAGGAGCCGGGCCGCGTTCTTTAAAATGGTGACCAGCGGCCGCGCGATCTCGTTGGCTGCTGCTGCTGGGGGCCGCCCTCGGCAAGCGGCGCGGGGGGCGGCACATGGCTAAAATCCAGTTCACTCGATGAAAACGAGAGAGAACGGTCCAGAACCATCTCCATTGTGGTTCCTTTCGTAAGCGTCGCATCAGGCCCCCGGCTCAAGAGCACCCCAAGCAATCCTGCGCCCGCGCCGGCTGCCGCGCCGATGCCGGTCCCCATGCCCATGTGCCCGGCGGCCGCACCGGCA
>JAICLJ010000169.1 GCA_025927575.1 Bryobacteraceae bacterium
AAGACCTTCGCCGTTCGGGTTGCCCGTTTTCGCGAAGTTGGTCCAATAGGCACCCATCTGCTCCGATAATTTATGGTCTTCGGGACGCCAGGGAAGCTTCTTCGAATCGAGCATCCCAAAGACGTATTCGATTTCAGCCGAATGATAGGCCAGCGGCGTTGCTTGCTGATCTGCATCGGCAGCGAGCGGCGGAGCCTGGTCGAACTCATAACGGAAAACAGCAGCGCCGCTTTTCTGCTGCTCCTCAATCCATTTCCAGGTCCCGAATGCAATGAAGTTGGCCGTCGTCAACAGCCCAGCCGATTGCATCGCCTGCTGGTCCGTTTTGGCCGGGAACAATTTTAATACCTGGGACGCTTTGTCGCCGAATTCTTTGTTGATTTTGGCGATGTAATTCTCCTTCGTTGCCGGCTCTTTTCCAAAGAACTGCTTGGCGCTTCCTTCATCGTGATTCCAACCGGCGAGAAGCGGCACATGCGCTTGATCGCCCTTCGCATAGATTTCGGACGGGCTCGCCGGAAGGAAATAGCCGTCGATATTCGGCGCAAACCGGTAGGAACCCTTTGCTTTCAGAGCCGCATCGAGAAGCTGCTGCGCCGGCATAGCGCGCAAAGCTTCGAGTGATGCCGCGCCGATCGCCTCTCCAAATTTCGTATCTGCTTTTTCACTTTCAGCCAGCGGTTTGGCACCGAGCGTTCTCCCAAAGAACGCGCCACTCTCGCCGATTGCCTGATGAAAGAGATTCTTCGAAACGGGCGACGCCATTTGCGCGCTGACGGAAAATGATCCGGCCGACTCGCCGAAAATGGTGACCTTACCGGGATCGCCGCCGAACGCAGATATATTTTTCTGAGCCCAATCCAGTGCAGCCGCTTGATCCAGCAGGCCATAATTTCCCGACGCGTGGTGAGGCGATTCTTTCGTCAGTTCCGGATGCGAGAAGAATCCGAAGATCCCAAGCCGGTAATTCATGCTCACAACCACCACGCCCTTGTGCGCCAGTTTCTCGCCATCCTGACGTGGTTCAGATGTAGACCCGGCCTGAAAACCACCACCAAAGATCCAAACCATCACGGGAAGCTTGGCATCGGCGGACGTAGCGGGAGTCCACACATTCAAGTAGAGGCAGTCTTCGCTCGGCCCCGGGTCACGGAAGACCATATCGCTGTAAATGGGCCCCTGCATGCACCGGGCGCCGAATCCGGTCGTCTTTCGGACTCCTTCCCAACTCGGGACTGGCTGCGGTTCCTTCCAACGGAGTGGGCCGACGGGCGGCGCCGCGAACGGAATTCCCTTAAAGATATGGACCTTTCCGTCGGTACTGGTGGCGCCTTCGACTATTCCCGCTTGAGTTCGCACCTGGTCGGCAGCCATGCAGTGCATTCCCAGCAGCAGGGCAAAAGCGAACGTGCTCGTTATGCGCCAAGCGTTACTTCTCGGACTTCTCATAAATCCTCCTGGTCCGGAAACGATTGTACAGAACGACCTTGAGCAACGCATGCTTGCCATGCATTTTGCAGTTAGCGAAGCGGCGTTGCGGGCTTCGTTTCAGGATTACGGGATGAGGACAGGAATGCCGGCTAAACCGGCGCGACGATCGGAAGACCATGCGACCGTAGCGCCGCAGTGAGATCGAGAGGTGTGAGCCGGGACGCATCGTACTCCATCCACAACTCCTCTAGGGATGGTTGTGGCCGTGCCGCGAAGATGCCGTAAACGCTATGGACGCGCGTCAGATTCGCCGAGTCCTCATCCGTCAACTTACGCGAGAGCGTATACGTCGTCTGCACTTTCGTCATCGGGATCAGAATAGCATCCGTATCGCATGATCGAGGCGGCGGATCATCGCGTCCTGCGCATCTTCCAGAGAATGTGGCGCAGCATGCCCAGCAACGCTTCCGCATCGTTTGAAGCAATATTGATGCGGTGAATCAAGCGTCGCAGCTTTAGCTCCGTGGATTCCAGCGTTCGCTCCTGCGCATATCCACTCTCGATAAGCAGTTCCATCAGGATCGACGTCAGACGCTCCCGCTCGTCGGAGGAGGCAACCGGCGGCTTTTCAAAGGCAGGCTGATTCACGGCGGCGGCCTGGCGCCGCATTTCGTAAAGGCAGACGGCGACCGCCTGTCCCAAGTTCATGGAGCCATGCTCGGCTCGCGTGGGTATCCGCATCAGCCACTGGCAGTGGCTCATTTCAGCGTTCGAGAGCCCAAACTTCTCCGAACCGAACAGCAGGGCAGCCTTCGCGCCGGAAGCGAGGTGCTCGCGAAGCAGTTCGGCTCCGGTTTCCAGCCGGTACAGCGGGACGTGCAGGTCACGATTGCCAACAGCTGTCGTGCCCACCACGAGCGTGCAGCCAACAGTCGCTTCGGCAACTGTGGAGCACTGTTGCGATTGCCCGAGAATGTAGTGCGAACGCACGGCGGAACGCGCCTCCTGGTAAGCAACCTCGTAAGGATTCACGACACGAAGGTCAGTGAATCCGAAATTGCTCATAGCCCGCGCGGCGGCCCCGATGTTCAGCGGGTTGCGTGAAGAAACCAGAACGATCCGCAGCGGATCGGCCAATCTACTGCTCCAGGTAGGTGTAGCCGTGCAGGCCGTCCTCGTAGAATTTCAACATGCGGCCGGCCTCTTCATACCCGACGCGCTGTTCGCGGACGGCGCGCTCCACATCTTTACGAAAATCGTCCAGAAGCGCCTGCACGTTGTACTGCACATAATTCAGCACCTCGCGCACGGTGTCGCCCTGGACAACAGTCTCAAGCACCACGTCGCCGTGCTCGTCAAGCGCTACGTGGACAGCATTGGTATCGCCAAACAGGTTATGCAGATCGCCAAGGATCTCCTGGTAGGCGCCCACAAGAAAGGCGCCGAGAATATACGGCTGGTGATTAAACGTATGCAGCGGCAATGTCTTCTTGACGTCCCGTCGATCGATGAATTGATCGATTTTGCCGTCGGAATCGCAGGAAATGTCGCCGATAACGGCCTTGCGGGTCGGCGGCTCATTCAGTCGATGGATCGGCATGAGCGGAAAAAGCTGTTTCACAGCCCAGCTATCAGGCATGCTCTGGAATAGCGAAAAATTGCAGAAATACGTATCCGAAAGCATGGCCTCCAGGCCTTCCAACTCTTCCGGAAAGTAATCGAGATCCTTGGCCAGCCTAAGAATCTTTCGGCAGATAGCCCAATAGAAGGTTTCCGCGAGGCTGCGCTGTTCAAGCGGCAGATATCCAAGGCTGAATAGATTAAGCGCCGAATCGAGCGCCTGCTGGGCATCGTGATACGTCTCTAGCAGATTCTTCTTACTGAGGGACTTATTCGTTTCGTAAAGATCAATCAGGCACTGCTCGGAATCCTCAGGAACCGAATCGGGGAGATCGTCTTCACCGAAACCGCTGACTCCCAGCACGTTGAATACAAGCACGCTATGATACGCCGCCACGGCGCGGCCGCTCTCCGTGATAATCGTCGGGTGCGGAACCTCCGCTTCATCGCAAATGCTTTGGATGTGATAGACGACGTCGCGGGCATATTCTTCGAGCGTGTAATTGACGCTCGATTCGAAATCGGTTTGCGAGCCGTCGTAGTCGACCCCCAGACCGCCGCCAACGTCCATGAACTTCAGCCCCGTTCCCATCCGCTTGAGATCCGTATAGACACGCGCGCCCTCGATGACCGCGCCCTTAATTTGGCGGATGTTGGTGATCTGGCTGCCGAGGTGAAAATGGAGAAGCTCCAGGCATTCTTCCATGCCGCGCTCTTTCAGATACTCCACAGCCTTCAGCGCCTCAGTCACGGTAAGGCCGAATTTCGAGCGATAGCCGCCCGACGATTTCCAGCGTCCCGATCCGCGGCTTGCCAGCTTGATGCGCAGGCCGATTCGTGGCCGGACTCCGACCCGTTCGGCATGCTTGACGATTAGTTCGAGCTCTGTAAATTTTTCGACTACGGGCGTGATGTTTCGGCCGATTTTGCTCGCCATCATCACCAGCTCGATATATTCGTCGTCTTTGAAGCCATTACAAATGATCGGCGTTTCATTGTCGGCGATCGCCATCACGGCAAGCAGTTCGGGTTTCGAACCGGCTTCCAGGCCGAACCGGTAAGGGCGGCCGAACTCGAAAACCTCTTCGACCACTTGCCTTTGCTGGTTCACCTTGATGGGAAACACACAGGAATAGCCACCCTGATAGCCATGCTCACGGATAGACAGATCGAACGCCTGGTGCAACTCGCTCAGGCGGTGCTTCAGAATCTCTCCGAAGCGGATCAGGATCGGCAGCGAGATGCCGCGCCATTCCAGCGTATCGACAAGCTGCTTCAGGTCGATGCGACGATCCGGTTCTTTGCTCGGATGGACGAGTAGATTGCCATTTTCACCGACTGAGAAATAGCCCTTCCCCCAAGCCGCAACATCATACAACTCCGCCGCATCGGTCGTCGTCCATCGTTCGGACGGTTCACGAACTTGACTGAGCTCTGGCACTTTCAGATTCAACTCACGCTCCTCGGGATAATGCTAGGGAAGCTGTTAAGGCACGATGCTTATTGCCGCCTACACAGTCAATTAGAACATGGGACCGGCCTCCCGAAACGATGACAATCGAATGACAAAGAAGATGCCTGCAGTGTGATCATGTCCGTCGAACACCTGGCGCCGAAACCGCCGGCTACTCCCGCGTAAGCGGCAAATCCACGCTAATTGGGCAATGATCCGACATACGCTCCCCGAGGGCGGTGTTCAGTTCCTGCATCGCCCTTCCCCGATATGGGCTGAACGGGACGGGTCCACCTCCCGCTGGATCGCCCGGCGGCGGCTTCACGAAAAACCAATCCAGTTTGAACCTGCCAAATAGGAGTAATGTTCGCCGGAACGAGAACGTAGTGACAAATCCCTTCCACCCGCGCTCGTTGCTGTTCGCCAGCGTTCGTCCTTTGCGATGGAGCGACCTGCCGGGCCGGCCCGTGAAGTCAAATGAACCCCCATCGTCGAATCGAAATGCGTCAGCCTCGCGGAACAATGGCTTGGACCTGTTCGGCGCGAAAAGGCGCATATTCAGCGCTGTCGGATCGTGATAGTTCTTCATGTAGTTCACGGGATAGTCGATCACGCTATAGAAGGGAAACGGAATGAACCAGAGCGCCGCTTCCTTCGCCCAAAACTTGTAACTGCGTATGCGTTTGAGAATCTCGTGCCTGATAGAAGTCGGCGTTCCGTCCTCGCCTGTCGTATTTAAATCTCCGCCTAGCACCACGGGATTCGTGCTGCTGGCGATCTGTTTAAGCAAAAAGCGAATCTGCTCCTGCCGGCAGCGGGGGAGACAATAGTTCTCCAGATGGGGAGCGACTACGGTAAGCGTTCCTGTCGGCGATTCGGGGACGGCAAGATTCACGATCAATGCCATGCGCCCTCCTCGCCTCACTTGCCTGTGCACGCGCTCCTCAAATATCCGTTCGGCAGACCAGCGCTTTGCGCGTTCAAGATCGGAAATTTGCCCTATCTCGCCGCCATACCAGTCGTAGCACTGGGGCAATCTCACAATTTGGGCGCTACGGATCGGATAACGGCTTAATACGGCATTACCGTCAAGCCCTCGGTATAGTTTCGGATTGACGCCAAACACCTCTGATGGATCGTGCTCTTGCGCAGTGGCGACGGAATCCATCTTTTTAACGCCCAGATAGAGCCGATTCAATTCCACGAACTCGACGCCGAACGCATAGTTCATATCCAGCGCTTTCGCGAGTTCGCGGGTTATGTCGCGGTAATGCGTCCGATTCATCCCCAAATCCACCTCGTTCAGGATGACGAGATCCGCCGTGCCAAGCGCTTCGAGCTGATCGCGTACCCGCGCGGCCTCTTTCGCGCTTGCGAAACCATGCGCGCGCGCTTCTTCCTCGAACTGCTTCGAACCCGAGAGCGCCAGCTTGATCTCACTCGCGTTCAGTCCATGGTTGATATTCCATTCAACCGCGCGGATAATAACACCCAGGCCGGGCGATTGAGGCCGGACGGGTTTCGCCCCGAGCAGAGTGGCTTCGTTGCTGACGAATGGTTTCGTCAGAATTTTCGAGAGGTGATTTTCGATATCGGCCGGCGCCGGATTCTGCGACGAAAGAGTCACTAAATCGCTGAAGCTCAGAGTCGCGGGATGCTCCACGCGAACAAGGTGGTTCTCCGGCGTTGACGGCGTCGTCTCACTTGTGGCATTAGCTCCCGCGACGGAAACCGCGAGGCAGAGAACACCGCCCCATGTCGCGATCCACTGCGATAGTCGATTCATTCAGTATTTTGAAAACTGGCTCGCGGCCGTACCGGAATGGGACTAAAGATCGATTTGACGGAACGGCTGCCCAACGTGTGATGATGTTCGACTTGCAATTGTTTCTTAGCTTCGCGCCCGCCGCTAAGTATCCGGAAACCGGCAAAAAACGCCTCGAATAATGAGAAATTGTTCCGTTTACACGCACAATCTATAACGGATGCGTACCTGGCCGGTAATACTCTTGTTCGTCGCCGCGATGATTCCGCTCTCCGCCGGCCAGAAGGGCGAGCGAGCCAATTACATCGGTGGAACGCGGCCCGATATCCCCATCCATACAAACGGCTACATCCAAACTGTCGACGAAACATACTTCGTATTCCTTGCAAAGCACACAAAGGTTCGCATTCCCTACGAACGCATCAACCTGCTTGAATATGGTCAGAAGGTGGACCGGCGCTATCTGTCCGCGGTCGTGATCTCGCCTTTGTTCCTGCTTGCGAAAAAGCGAGAGCATTTCCTGACTATCGGCTTCCAGGATAACGATGGCCATCAGGAAGCACTTATTTTTCGCATCGACAAGAACGACATTCGAGCAACGCTCGTTTCACTGGAAGCGAGAACCGGCCAGCAAGTTCAATACCAGGACGGAGAAGCCAGACAGGCGGGCAAGGGATGAAGGGGTTAGCGTTGCTTGCCCTGTTCGCTGGCCTCCCACTGGCAACCGAACCACAGAAAAAGCCGGATGAGCCTGCCCCTCAGAAAACGGACCAGGCCTCTCTTACGCCCTTTAAGACGGATGCACCGCTGGTGACAGGAATCGTCCAGATCAAGCGTGTATATGTCGAACCGCTCGCGGGCAACGACACCGCGGAGGCCATTCGCCAGTTGCTGATCGGCAGCTTGCAAAAATCGCATCTCTTCGTGCTCACGGACAACCCGGACCGCGCCGATGCCATTTTACGCGGCGCGGCGAACGATAAAGACTATACCGATGCGTTCGATTCACAGGAAGGCTTAAACGCCCATGCGAACGGGGGAGCCTACAGTGGCAGCAGTTCCAGTCGATCGCGCTCCGCCGGCGCATACACCGGATTGTCCGTGGGCGAAAGCGAGTCTCACCACATCCGTGAGCGAAAACACGAGGCGTATGCGACGGTGCGTTTGTGCAATCGCGATGGCGACGTGCTGTGGGCGACTACCCAGGAAAGCCATGGCGCTAAGTTTCGCGGCGCGAGCGAGGATGTAGCCGAGAAAGTCGCTCATCAATTACGCCTGGATTACTTCAAGGCGATACCACTTCCCGCCGGCAAACCTCAATAAGAGCATTGACGCGCCCTTTGGCCAACCCTTGTCGGTAGACGTATCAACAGCGGTCTACTCGATTTCCAACGGCCAAGTGAGGACAATAGGACTATGCAGCGATCGGCAGACCGGGGAACCGCGCCAGAGGCGCGCCGCGACGATGCCTTCAAAATCGGTATGGTGCAAATGACATGCACCGACAATGTGGACGAAAACCTTCAAAAAGCAATTCGCGGCATCCGCGAAGCGGCCGGCAAAGGCGCGGAGATTGTGTGCCTTCAGGAATTGTTTAAATCACAGTATTTTTGCCGCGAAGAGAATGCCGAGCTCTTCAATTTGGCTGAACCAATCCCCGGCCCTTCTACGGAAGCATTAAGCGCGATCGCCAGAGAATTGCAGGTTTCGGTTGTTGCTTCTCTCTTTGAAAAACGCGCCGAAGGCCTTTATCACAACACGGCCGTCGTTCTCGATTCCGACGGCGCGTCGCTCGGCCTTTATCGCAAGATGCATATTCCGGATGATCCCCTCTATTACGAGAAGTTCTACTTCACGCCGGGCGATTTGGGTTTTAAGAATTTTGAGACAAAGCATGCGCGCATCGGCGTACTGGTGTGCTGGGATCAGTGGTATCCGGAAGGCGCCAGGCTGACAAGCATGCAGGGGGCAAGCGTCCTCTTCTACCCGACTGCTATCGGCTGGCACCCTTCGGAAAAGGCGCGAGTTGGTGAGGCGCAACTCGACGCGTGGCGCACCATCCAGCGCGCTCACGCGATCGCCAACGGCGTATATGTCGCGGCAGTCAATCGCACGGGCTTCGAAGGACCATCTGATAGTGGCATCGAGTTTTGGGGTAATTCGTTTGTGGCGGATCCCTTCGGTCAGGTGATCGCACAGGCATCAGCCGATAAAGAGGAAGTTCTGGTTGCCGAATGCGATCCCAAGCGCATGGACGAGGTTCGTCGCAACTGGCCATTTTTCCGCGACCGCCGCATCGACGCGTATGCCCCGATTACAGAACGATGGCTCCGCTGACAGCCCTGCCGGAGATGCCGGAAACTCCTGCTTCGCTCGGCTTTCACATGCCCTCTGAATGGGAGCCTCACGAGGCGACTTGGATCGCGTGGCCCCATGAAACCACGGATTGGCCGGGCAAATTCGCACCCATTGCCTGGGTTTACGGCGAGATTGTGCGGCATCTCTCACGCGTCGAAAGAGTTCGCATTCTGGTTCAAAACGGCGCGGTCGAACGCAAAGCTCGCAGCGTGCTTAAAAAATCCGGAGCCGATCTGAACGCAGTCGAGTTCTTCCGCGTTCAAACAGACCGCAGCTGGACTCGGGATTATTGCCCCATCTTTGTCACAAATGCAGAGAGCCGGCGCGGCGTTCTCGACTGGCGATTCAATGGATGGGCAAAGTACGACAATCATCACGCGGACGATGCCGTCACAGCGCAACTTGCGGAGAGATTCGACTGGTACGTTTGGACTCCGGTCATGAAAGGCGAACGCGTCGTCCTCGAAGGCGGCAGTATCGATGTGAATGGGGCCGGCTCGCTACTCACTACGGAAGAATGCCTGCTCAGCCCGGTGCAGGCACGCAATCCGGAACTTTCGCGGGAGCAGATCGAAGCGGTGTTTCACGACTATCTCGGCGTGCGCCATACTCTCTGGTTGAGGAACGGCATCGCCGGCGACGATACTCACGGACATGTGGACGATCTGGCTCGTTTCACAGATTCCCGAACGATCGTCGTAGTCACCGAGCAAGACCCGGCCGAAATCAATTATGAACCGTTGCGCGAAAATTTTGCCCTGCTGCGGGAGATGCGAGACCAGGATGGGCGGCCATTTCAAGTTGAAACGCTGCCCATGCCTCAACCCGTTTATTTCGATAAGCAACGCCTGCCGGCAAGCTACGCGAATTTCTATATCGCGAACAAGCTCGTACTTGTGCCTGCGTTTAACGACCCAAATGACTGCGTTGCCCTAAACAAACTGGCCGAGCTGTTTCCTGATCGGACTGTCGTGGGCATCGCCAGCACGGATCTGGTTCTCGGGCTTGGCACGCTTCATTGCATGACGCAACAGCAACCGGCTTAGGGGGATGCCGAGCCACAGTGCACAATCAAGCAATCCTCTTCGCGGTTTGCGCTCTGCCGGTGGCTATCTGGCTCCATCTGTTGCTGGGGCGCGGCCTGTTTTGGAGCGTCCGTCGAGGCCTGCCGGCCGCGCCGGTGAGTACGCCAACTGCGGCAGCGGTGGCAGTCGTCATCCCTGCACGAAACGAAGCGGACATCATCGGCCGCGCCATCACATCGCTGCTCCAGCAGGACTACGATGGAAGCCTCCATCTGTTTTTGGTCGACGACGCCAGCAGCGATGGGACCATAGCCGCCGCCAAACGGGCCGCTGCGAGCTTGGACTGCGACGCAGCCTTGACCATTATCCCCGGCAAGCCACTGCCCGCCGGCTGGACCGGCAAAATGTGGGCCGTATCGCAAGGCGTGGAACTAGCACTGGAGAAGCGGCCCGACTTCCTTCTGCTGACCGACGCCGATATCGAGCACGCGCCCGGCAATGTAAGGCAATTAGTTGGTTGGGCCGAGTCTCAGAACCTCGATCTGGCTTCGCAAATGGTGAAGTTGCAGACTGCGACGTTCGCGGAAAAAATCCTGATCCCCGCCTTCGTCTTCTTTTTCTTGATGCTCTACCCGCCGGCCTGGATCGCAAAACCGAGGCGGACGACAGCGGGCGCCGCCGGAGGCTGCATGCTGATTCGACCCGACGCCTTGCGGCAAGCGGGCGGCATCGCGGCAATTCGCCGCGAGATCATCGACGATTGTGCCCTCGCGCATAGAGTAAAGGGAACCGGCGGACGCGTGCGGCTTGGTTTAACCAACGACGCGCACAGTATTCGGAGTTACGGCGGATTCGAGGAGATCGAGAAGATGATTTCCCGTACGGCATTCAACCAGCTTCGCCATTCGGCCGCGCTGCTTGTGGCGACAGCTCTCGGCTTGCTCCTGACA
>JAICLJ010000253.1 GCA_025927575.1 Bryobacteraceae bacterium
AAACGAGCGATGATGAAGAATGTGAAGGTCGGAGCCATGCCACTTCCGAGCGACGTAATGGCAAACAGAGCCGCGACGACAAGAAGGATCTTTTTGCGGCCGTAGAAGTCTGTTAGCCTCCCCGCGATGGTTGAGCCGAGCGCGCAGCCGAACAACAACGAGCTAAATGCCCACCCCAGGCTCAGGTCGTTGAGCTTGAAATGCTCCGTCAGAAACGGGCCGGCGCCGGTGATAATGGCGATGTCGAAGCCAAAAAGCAGGCCGCCGAGCGCGGCAGTGGCGGCCAAAAGGAGGACGTAGCTAACGTTGATGTTGCTCTTCATGCAATTTGCTAACTATACGGCGATAAAATCATTCGGACGGGCAACTAAGGGATTTGATGATGGGGAAAGCGCTCACCAAACACCAGTTAGGAGAGTATCAGCACCAAGGTTTTCTATTCCCTTTGCCAATCCTCTCTGAGTCAGAAACGGCCGCCTTGCGAAGGAAACTGGAAGAACTGGAAGTAAACCAGGGTGGCCGATTGCCGGCGCTGATCAACCGAAAACCTCACCTGCTTTTAACGTGGCTGAATGCGTTGATCCGCGATCCCCGCATTCTCGATCCGGTTGAAGATATCCTGGGGCCAAACATCTTATGCTGGGGTTCGGGATTTTTCATCAAGAACGCGCACGATCCTGCGCGCGTCACGTGGCACCAGGATTCGACATATTGGGGGCTCTCCAAGCCAGACATTGTGACTGCCTGGGTGGCATTCACGCCGAGCACGCCTGAGAACGGATGCGTGCGCGTCGTGCCCGGAACGCATCGGCTCCAGCAGCTTCCGCACCGGGATACCTTTGCGCAAAACAACCTTCTGAGCCGAGGCCAGGAGATTGCCGTCGAAGTCGATGAGTCAAAAGCGGTCGATCTCGTCCTCGATGGCGGACAAATGTCGCTGCATCATGTAATGCTGGTCCATGGGTCTGAGCCGAACGGCGGCGCAATTCGACGTATCGGCTTCGCGATCCGTTATTTGCCGACTTCTGTAAAGCAGCTCACCGGCGCTCGCGATACCGCTACTTTAGTGCGCGGCACGGATGAATACGGCCATTTCCGGCTCGAACCGGCCCCGCGCGCCGACTTCCACCCCGATGCGCGCGCTTTCCATGCCGAGATGTTGGCGGCCAACGATCAAATTCTCTATGGTGGCGCGACAACCAAGCCGGACTATAATGCGTAAGTAAAAAGCGCGCAGGCGATTTTAGAATAACCGTGCAATTAACCGCATTTTCCGGGTCTCCATGCTGCCGGCACGACTGCCCACTACGGCTCGAAGCCTCTACGCGGCATTTTCCCGATCACGCAAACATTCCACGAGCATGCAGAGCACACTCAGCACGTACGCAGTTGTCGTTTCGGAAGCTCGTCCCTTTTCGACATGGTACGTACGCAGCTTTGCGCCATAACAAACTAAGCAGAATCTCCGTCCCGGTGAGTTCCCGCCGAAGCCGTTTGCATATTTCGTTTCCAGTCCTCAGTCTGCGGACCTTTATACTCCGCGCCTGTTTTCCGCAGCTCGGCCATTTGAGCTTCGCTCAACGGCTTGAATTGCTGCGCAATGCGAACGTCGTCCTCAAGCTGCCCGATTGTCGTGCATCCGAGGGCCAGGCAATGAACCGGCAGGCTCAACACATACGAAATGCAGTCTCGCAGATGGATGCCTTGCAGCAGCTTTGAGTTCCCGGTACTTTTCATCGCCTGAATGCCCATTCCGCGTTGCACCGCGATTGGGAGAACATTCTTCTCAAAGCTCAAATACGAGGGATCGGCGGGATTGAGCGGCATGAGAATCGTATCGTACTTACCGTAGTTTTTTAGCATGGCGAGGTGTACGTCAGGGTCGTGATGTCCAGTGAAGCCAATAAAGCGGCATTTGCCGCTCTTCTTTGCCGCTTCGAAGGCTTCGATCGCTCCACCCGGCGCAAAAATCTGATGCACTTCGTCCATCTCGTTTACCTGGTGAATCTGCCACAAGTCCACGTAATCGGTCTTCAGCGCACGGAGTGACTTGTCAAGGTCCGCTGCTGCGCCTTGGCGCGAGCGTTGCGGTGATTTGGTTGTAAGAAAAATCTGTTTTCGAAAAGGCGGCAGAACCGCCCCGTAGACTTCTTCCGATTTGCCACTCCAGTAGATTCGTGCCGTGTCGAAGTAGTTGACACCAAGCTCGTAGGCTCGTAGTGTGATCGCTTTAGCATCATCGAACGTACACAGCGGGAACCGCCCGCCGGCCTGTCCGATGATGGTCAGCCGTTCACCGGTCTTCCCGAATACTCGTTTCGGAATGTCGCCGGGCTTTGCGGTCGCCGGGCGGTCCATGCAGACGGCTAATCCGGCCGCCGCCGAGTTTGTAAGAAAGGTTCTGCGTCGCATTTTGCACTCCTTATGGTTAGTCAAGCATCAAGCTACCTCAAAATTCCAGCCAAGGCCCGGCTCGTCGGACGGAACCGTGTAGACGCCCTCGGGGCCGCGAGTTATGTGGTTATCTTCTTCCCATCGCCGGTAAACTTCGGGAGGTCCGCCGGGCGGCGGCATGAAAAGCTCCGCCCAAGGCGCATTCGGAGTCGCCATAATGAAGTGCAGGCAATCAGGCGTTCCTCCGACATGCGGAATAACGGGCGTGTCATACGCTGCAGCCAGAGCCGCAATTTTTCGAATCTCTGTCAGGCCGCCGCACCAATGAATGTCAGGCTGCCAAATCTCGGCTCCGTTATGCTCCAGAAGTTGTCTGAACTCGTAGCGGCCATATATGTGCTCGCCAGTTGCGATGCGCGTTGACTTGATCTGCGCGTTCAGGCGGCCAAATCCTTCGTAGTCATAAGGCGGGAGGCATTCTTCCATCCAGTAGACACGGTACGGCGCCAGCATCTCAGCCATTTCGATCGTGTAACGCTCTGTCCAGGACATCCAACAGTCGATCATCACGTCGCCATCTGGTCCGAGCAACTCGCGCGTGCGCTTCACAAGCGCTTCATTCACTTTCATGCCTTCGCGTCCATCCGCCGGCCCCTTTGGGATCGCGACCTTCAAGCGTTTGAAGCCGAACTGAACTTGTTGTTCAATATCGTTTGCAGTGCAATAAGCGGGAATCCGCTGCTTTGTCGCTCCCCCGATCAGCTTGTAGACAGGCGTACCAAGCGCCTTCCCGATCACGTCCCAAATCGCCAGATCGACTCCACTGATCGCATTCATCGTGACACCGGTACGCCCATAAAACTCGGTCGAGCGCCACATGATATCCCAGATTCGCTCTACATTAAACGGATCCTCGCCCAACAATAGCTTCTCCAGATGCTGTTCGACGACTGTGCCTCCGCCAGGCCCTCCGTTACCGTAGCCTTTGACACCCCTGTCCGTAGCGACCTCAACCGTAAAGCTCGGCACCTTTCCAGGATCCGGCATAAAGAGCGACCTTTTCGCTTTGTACTCCGGATAAATCGACATCGGGCTCGCCACTTCTACACCGTTGGCGGACCAGGCGTTTGGAGCAGGCGTGTAGATAGGAACTGGCCGTTTCGGACGTGTATTCACCAGCCGTACGCGGGTGATTTTCAGCTTGCTCTTCTCCACCTGGAAGGCATTCGCGGGAATGCACGCCGCCAAGGATGCGGCCGTCGAAACCGAAAGAAAGCCTCTGCGGTCCATACGCTTGCTCAAAATTTTCCTCCGAACGCCACGCTAAGTCTAGATGGAATTAAAAGTAGCCGAGTTGGATCCTGTACTCGTAGAAAAAGCGTTTGCGTATGGCAAAAAATGGTCCTATGGCGCTCCAAATCATCCACTTAAAGCCCTAGGCCACACAAGCATGGGGCCAAACCATTGGCGCCTAATCGCCGCAGAACCTGCCCCTTGCAGGATCGTTTTGAGATACGGTGGACAGAAGGAGTGGACATGAGTGTTTCCAGACGGAGCTTCCTCGAAGTTACGGCCCTTGGTAGCCTTGCCGCCTATTGTCCGGCGCCCGCGACCGGAGCCACAGCGAGCCTGCCTACACGAGTCCTCGGTAAGACGGGCGTCCGAGTATCAATCCTCGCCATGGGTGGAGGCAGTCGGTATCTGCAGTACAAGGACGAAGATCGAGCCATCGAAGCCGTTCAGAAGGCGCTCGAGCTTGGTATTACCTACATCGACACCTCCGACGATTACGGCAACAATCATCTGAGCGAGCGGCGAATCGGCAAAGCCTTAAAAGGCCGCCAGGAACCCGTATTTCTGGCGACGAAACTCACCCACCGGGATGGCGCGGAGACTGCGCGTATTGTTGAGCAGAGCCTGAGCGCCCTTCAGCGCGACCATGTGGATTTAATTCATATCCATTCGCTTACTACGGAAGACGACTTGGCCAGAATCGAGGCCAAGGGCGGAGTGCTGGAGCAACTGCAGAAGTTGCGGGATCAGAAGATAACGAGATTTATTGGAATTACCAGCCATACTGATCCAAGCGTTCTGAAGATGGCGCTCGAGCGGCATGACTTCGATTGCACCCAGATGGCGCTCAATGCGGCCTTGGTCGGGATGAAGAGTGGCAAAAATGGCATGGTGCCCAATGAAGCTATAAAAACGAGCTTCGAAACGGCGGCGCTGCCGGTTGCCAATCGAAAACAGATGGGTGTAATTGCGATGAAGGTGTTTGCTCAGGATGCACTCATTGGGCAGGCGACGCCGGAAAAACTGTTGCATTATTCGCTCTCGCTTCCGGTGACCACGGCGGTCACAGGAATGCCCAAATTCGAGCATATCGAGGAAAACGTTCAATTCGCGAAACGGTTCCGACCACTTCCGAAGTCTGAGATGCGGCAGCTCTCGAGAACGCTTTCCGGAACGAACAAAGCGGGTCTCGATCTCTTCTTCAGTGCTCATGTCGACGCCTAATGTTAACCAGAGCAATTAGCGGCTGGCCGGCGGGATGATGTTGTTCATGCGCAGGTACACCACGGCTTGTCCGTAATGATCGAACCCGTGCCACACTAGTTCGCTCGCAACTTGTCCGCGAGGCGTTTTACTTCCATACGCCTGAACCATTTCGAAGAAGTTCTGCTCGGTGAGCGACCGCATCGCCTTGTGGCTATAGCCGAACGCCTCTTTCAAGTACTTGACGATCGCGTCTTTTCCTTTCAGCGAATCCGGTCCGTTCTCGCCCGTTCCGATATCAGCGGGTGGCTTTTCGCCCAGGACCGTACCCGAAATACTATACATTACGGATGCGATGTGGGTCATCTGTTGCCCGAACGTCCGGACTCCCTTGAACGCGCCCTGTGTAGGAGCGAAATCATATTTGTCCGCAGGCATCGCCTCAGCCAACGGAATCAGTTCCCGTTCCAAAATCGACAACTCACGGTCATGGATCTGGCCAATGGTCGCGGCGGAATCGGCCGCAAATATCAAGGAACAAGAAAGCGCGCATAATGCGCCCGTACGTGCAAGCAAGTTCATAGGTTCACCAGGTTGGCTCCAGTGTGCCACAATCCGTTCGCGAGATGTGATTCGAATGCCCGAAATGCTGCGCCCCCGAGACCAGGATCGGATAGGAATTGACCAATTACCGGATGGCCGACCAACCGGAACAAATTGAACGCGAAAGTCTACACGATGGATCCAGCATTTCCTTCCGTGCTATTGTTTCCTGCGATACTGCCGATTCGTACCGGTGTCGAGTCAGGCGCTACTTTAAATAGGTTCCGCCGGCTAAGGACCGCAGTGAGTTTGACGGGCGAGTAACGCCC
>JAICLJ010000026.1 GCA_025927575.1 Bryobacteraceae bacterium
CAGTGCGGCCGCGCCTCCGGTGGACCCAAAGACCTCGATATGCTGTCTAGCCGCGTCAAACTTCAGGAGGACTTTCGAGAATTTTCCATTCTGGAATTGATGGAAGGGACGGTCCTGTTGAACGAGGGGCCGAGACATCAGAGAGAAGCTTGGATGGTCCGGATGGTGGCGCAAAAATGAGCATAGGCGTCGCGTAGTGCTCGGACTTCCGGAGATTTACCGTTCGAGGTGAATTCTTCAGCCGTCTTTCAGATTTCTCGATACACTGAGGGCTCTGAGTGACCCGGCGCCATTCAGGCCGAGGGAGAGAAAACATGTGTGTTCAGAATTTCGCAACGCTTCTGGCTCTGCTGGCAGCAGGCTGTCTCGCAGCTTCCGCGCAGCAGTATGAATTGACTCATTCCATCCACATCGGGGGAACGGGAGGCTGGGATTATCTCGCGGCCGATTCTCAGGCGCGCCGCCTGTACGTATCGCATAACACCGAAGTTGAAGTGCTCAATCTCGACACAGAAAAGATCATCGGTAAAATCTCAGGGGCTGACGGCGTCCATGGAATCGCGCTCGCTCCGGAATTGAATCGCGGCTATATCAGTTCGGGCCGCAACGATACAATCCTGATATTCGACCTGAAAACGCTTAAGGTGCTGAGCACAGTTAAGGCCGGCTCCAACCCGGATGGCATCGTGTACGAGCCGGTCAACGACCGAGTGCTTGCCTTCAATGGGCGCAGCAAAAACGCGACCGTCCTAGACGCGGCAACTGGCACGACGCATACCATTGCTCTCGATGGCAAGCCCGAGTTCCCGGTTGGCGACGGCAAGGGCGTGGTGTTCGTCAATATCGAGGACAAGAGCGAGATTCAAAAGATCAATACCAAGACGCTGAAGGTGGAGCACACCTGGCCTCTGTCCCCCTGCGAATCGCCGTCGGGCCTGGCAATCGATCGCGCGAACCGCCGGTTGTTCTCCGTCTGTGATAACAAAATGATGGCAGTCGTGAACGCCGATTCAGGCAAAGTAGTCGCTACACCGGCGATTGGTGAAGGTCCGGATGCCGCGGCGTTCGATCCCGAACTGAAGTTGGCGTTCTCTTCGAATGGGGAATCCGGAACGCTCACGGTGGTCCAGGAGCAGGGCGACGATAAATATGGCATCCTTCAGACGGCGGCTACAAAGGCCGGCGCGCGCACAATGACGCTCGACGAGAAGACACACAAAATTTATCTGTCGGACGCTGAGTTCGGCCCCGCTCCCGCCGCAACGGCCGATCATCCGCGCCCCCGGCGGTCGATCAAGCCCGGCAGTTTCCAAGTACTGGTCGTCGAGCGCAAGTAACATGGGCCGTCGAGCTTACCCCGTCTCCTGGTTACCTCCTTCGCCACCAACGGCGGCAGCTTGGGTCCTGCAATACAAGCGGGTCGAACCGGGCGATGGCCGCAATATTAGCTTTGTTGAAATGCGTATCGAACGCGGCGTTGATGTCTTTGATGAATTCATTCGCGAGGATCGCGTACCCGGTATTCGTAGGATGAATGCCGTCAAGTGAGAACAATCCGCCGAGAAAATCCGTGGTCAGAGTGGTTCCTCGAATCGTGTATCCGTTCGCATGGAGCCGATCGAATAGCGAGAACACATCGACGAGCAGGGCTCCGTGAACGGCCGTTTGCGCTTGAATAATTGCATTCATCTGGATTGTGACCTGGCGCACAACCGCGGCTTCAGCCGCCGTCACTACACAGGGGGCCCCGGAAGAGGAGCACGCGGCGGGCAGTGGTCCAGTCTTCGCATTCGTCAGGATCGCTTCCACTACCGGTAGCGCCTTTAAGGTCACGAAGTCAGTAGGGCCGGTTCCCAAAGCCATATCCAACTCATCGAGGGGGACGTCGGCTTCCTGCGCCAGTGCGGACACGGGAATAAAGAAAGGCGTCTCCGTGACGTCCGGTAGATTCGCCACAATCAGCGTCGCGTGGGTTGTCGCAAGGGTATTCAGAAGTGTGGCATAAGATGTGCCGAAGCTGTTGAGAAACGCCTGCAATGCCTGGGGTGATGACAGCGAGGAACCAGGTTGCCCTGAGGTGATCGCTCCGAGAATATCGTTGTTTCCAATATCGACAATGATCGCTGTAGGGTGCAGCGCGACGGCTTGTTCCACCTGACTACGAGCCTGACACGGAAATAGAATCGGGCATGGGTAACCCAGCACGATATCGGTTGCGAGCTGCGTTTCATCGGTACTGTTGAGGGTATTATCGGGCTTACGGTTGAGGGCGTCGGCGACGGTTTGCAGCGGAACGGCAAGATCGGTCACCTTGTCGAATGGATTGAGGCGCGGGAAAATCAGTTTTCCCGGAACTTGCTTTATGACCGGCGGGAATTGAGCGCTAACGAGTTCCAACGTATTTGGAGCACCCGGGTAAGGAACCAGCGGCAGCGTGAGTCGCGTGTGTACGTGCCGCGCAATCACCTTGGCAAATCCGTGGATCTGCTGAAAATCAGCCAACGAGTCGTTTTCGACTCCAGCGGCGAGCGAATCGCCTACGACCACCAATTTCGAGAAATCAATCTTGCGCCGCGATTGCGCCGTCAATATGACGGTCGAGGCACACACAGTCAGGCAAACGATCGCTCCGCGACACAGGAATTTCCTAATCTTCAAAGCGAGACCCTCCGGAGTTGCATTGTATCTATTTCGAAACGACGCGTTTGTCCCTTTCGACCGCATCGTCATCCGATTACTTCGCACGCCCAGCCCTTGCACCAGGCAATTTTCGATGGACCTGAGTATTGTCGATTTTGCTAATAAGCGATGACGCTTCGCCGGGAGGCGTTTCGCAACATCGCTTTTATGTCGATTGACGTGACATGTCCGTCCTGGTCACAATCTTTCTTCCAAACAGCATCTGAATTCCGGCGTAAGCGCTTTTCGGCAGCGAGCGGACAATTTGCTTGCGCTTGTCGCGGAATGCCGTGCGGCGCTGGCGCACGAGATCGCGCAATATCGATCCCGCGATTTCACCCATCTTCCACACGCCATCTCGAAATCCGCGGTTCATCGCCGAACTTTGCCGGTGAACCTGATCCAAGGCGAGCGTGTCGGATGCCAGAGCGATGCCGTGGTAATAAATAATGCCCGCGGCCAGCGCTCCTTGTGTCAACTCGTCCCCGACCGATTCGATAAGGTTACCTAAGACATGCAAGCCAACCTGCCCAACCGTAAGAGCCATGGTTGCGCCGAGTTCCAGGCTCTTGGTCGCCATCCCAAGTATGCCGGCGTGCTGGAGATTTAACGCTTCATCCAGATCGAAGTCGCTCTCAGAGAGGTGATGCGAGGCGTTTTCCATCAAATCTCCCGTGGCATAAAGACCCATCCCTGCTTTCTTGATCATTAGATTGAGAGCGAGCGAGTCCTGCCGGTTCAGATAGCTGTTGATGAAGAGACTGGCTCCGCAGCGCTGGATCAGCAGTTTCCAGGCGTGCCACGAGGGGCGCTTTCCCAAACGAGAGAGCACATGAAGCTGCAATTCGAGCGCCGCTACGAAGATCGTAAATAGGTCTATGTACTTGTTGTTGCTGATGCCGACAGTCAAGCCGGTCGTGAGCGCACGCTCCGCGATATCCTTTTCGAGATCCAGAAGCAGCCACTCGGCCTGGACTTCATAGCTTGCATCAGGGCTTGGTCCTTCTTTCGCCGCCCATAAATCCGATTTCAGCAAAGCCGCTATGTGCTCGCTTCGCTGTTTTCGTTGAGAAGCGCTGGCGCGATAAGGCAGAACTTGCCATTTAGAATACCGCGAGCGATCGCTCGCATCCGGCCATGCAGTTCGCAGTTTTCGGAACCAGAGACGTTTGTACCAGATCGCAAACAGCACGATGCAGAAGGCGCAAAATATAGGTCCGACGGCGAGCGCGGCGACCATAAACCAGTCAGGGCCGTAATTTGGCGCAGCGAATCCGAGACTCTGGCGGACGCGTTCGGCCAAAGCGATCGCGTAGTGGTACAAAATCAAGGCGTAGCCGGACAGAACGATGACCAGGCCGGCAGCGGCAGCCCACAGCAGCCCGGAAATCAGGAACTGCCCGCGGCGGCGCAGGCCTTCCAGTGCGGGATCTGCGACTAGGGCGGAGTTAGTGGCCATATTCCATTGTGCTTCCCGCTTTCAGTATCTGCTTTTCGGGATTTGCCTGCTTATGCGGCCTTCAGATGCAAGTTTATGAATGTCATGAATTTGGCCCCAATCCGAGGAAGTGTGCCGCCGCCGTGTAATGAAAGAGCGCGATTGCCGCGCCGGACGCGGACCATGCCCGTGAGAAAATAAATCTCTTGTTATGAGGCTGAAACTGATTCTTCTTGCCGCGGTTCTTGCCGGCGCCGCCGCATTTGCCGATGCTCAGCAGCCTTGTGAAAAGCTAATCAGCATCGCCGCTCCCGGGTTGCAAATTACTTCAGCCGTTTCCGTGGCGGCTGGTCCTTTCACGTTGCCGAACGCAGCACCGGGAGCTCAGCCACACGTCCTTCCCGCCTTCTGCCGCGTTGCAGGCGTTGTGACTCCCGAAGTGCGATTTGAACTGTGGATGCCGAAGCACTGGAACAAGAAGCTTCTCGCCGTGGGAAACGGCGGGCTGGCAGGTTCCATCTCTTTCGGAGCGATGGTGGACCCGCTGCTGCGCGGATACGCCACCAGCAGCACCGATACCGGACACGTCGGCGCATCCACCGACGGAGCGTGGGCGCAAGGACATTATGAGCGCGTGTTCGACTTCGCCGATCGTTCCATTCATGTGATGGCGGAAGCCGATAAAGTTGTCATACAGTCTTACTACGGCACACAGCCGGAGCATTCGTACTTCTACGGATGTTCGCAAGGCGGGCACGAAGCGCTGATTGAGGCGCAGCGCTATCCAAATGACTTCGACGGCATCATCGCCGGCGACCCGGCGAACTACTGGACACGACACTACATTGGCGCTCACCTATGGATTGCGCTTGCCCTGGAGGGTGATGGCTACATTCCGGGTAGTAAAATCCCGTTGATTTCTGATGCGGTTAATAACGCCTGCGATGCCCTGGATGGAATAAAGGATGGAGTGCTCGCGGACCCGCGGCGCTGTCATTTCGATCCTGTGTCGCTGCTCTGCCAAACGAGCGAAACATCCACTTGCCTGACAAGCGCGCAGGTTGATGCAGTGAAGAAAATCTGGACTGGCCCGCGAACGGCGGAGGGCGATCAGATTTATCCGGGCTTGTTGCCTGGCGGTGAGGCCGGACCCGGTGGGTGGGCACGGTGGATGGCAGGGAACGGGCCCGGAACAGGGCTTCATAGCCGGCTGGGACTGCCGTTTTTTAAGTACATCGTGTTTGAAGATCCCGATTGGGATTTCAAGACTTTCAGGTTCGAGCGCCAAGGCCGATTCGATAGCGATATTGATTTCACCGACAGAAAACTAGGAGCGATCTTCAACGCTACCGACCCAAATCTCACTGCCTTTAATGCAAGGCACGGCAAACTGATTCAGTATCACGGTTGGAGCGATCCGGATATTTCCCCGCTCAACAGCATCAATTACTACAAGAGCGTCGTGAAACTCATTGGCGGAAATAGCGTGCACGGTATCGCTGAAACGAAGGACTTTTACCGTCTGTTCATGGTTCCGGGAATGCAGCATTGTGGCGGCGGACCGGGAGCATCCATTTTCGATATGGTGGAACCGCTGGAGCAATGGGTCGAACACGGCGTCTCACCGGACAAAATTATTGCGTCGCACGCTACCAACAGAAACGTTGACCGTACCAGGCCGCTCTGTCCTTTCCCTCAGGAAGCGAAGTGGAAAGGGACCGGCAGCACCGACGACGCATCGAATTTCACCTGTGCCCTGCCTGATTTCCGTTGAGTAGTAGCTGACGCCACATGACGGGCAATGACGCCAGGGATTGCACGACGCCGGCCAAGATGGCACGCTTCATTGTGGAAACGTTGAGATCGCACTGCCGGATCTCTTCAGCAAACTGGAAACCCGCCAAACGCAAGCAGGTCTTTCAGCAGCATCTCCACGCCCCGCGCCCTGTAATGTGAACCCGACATATTTCTGGCCTTCGGCATCAAGCTGCGCGCTGTATTTGCGGGCGAGTAGTTGGCTGAAAACAGCAACCATTCGCAGCGGCTCCTGCAGATCGTGCGATGCGGAATAGCGAACTGATTCAGATCTTCGTTGGCGCGCTGCAATTCCTCATTCGGCCGCCCCAACGCTTCATCACCTTTCTTCGACTCGGCGTACAGCCGGGCATTCTCGACAACGGTTGCGGCGCGTCTGGCTAGTTCCTCGGCAAGCCTCCAAGTCGGCTTGCGAAAAACGGCGAGGCGATTCCGCCATGACGAAGGACAGAGCTCCGCTGTTCTTAGGGCGGCCGGTCGATTCAGGTGACGCCAGCAGGGCGCTCGATGCTTCGAAAAGCAAGGCAAGCTGCTTTTCGATGGCTTTTGGGGCGTCTTCCGCTCGTTGCGTCCGCTTATATCGGTGAACATCGAGCATGCCAAGGAAAGCGCCGTCCTGATCGAACAGAAGGTTCGCGGCGACGTTCACCCATTCTTCAAAACCGTCCCGACGACGCAGGCGGAAATCGTAAGACCTCGATGGACCGTGCCAGCTCGCCGCAAAGTTTTGGCGAAGCACAAGTTGTTCAAATCGGAGTACGCTCTCTATGTTCGAGACGTTACGCTTGAGCTGGCGCCGTTCAGGCTTTCCGAAGAATGATCACCGATTCCGGGGGCAGGGACACTCTCTGGAATTCTCTCATAATCCCTTCATCCGAACTTAGGACGATCTCGTCGCGCTGCCTGATCACGGCCGACAGAGGCACTGCCGCGAGATTGGAAATTACCGTAAATGCACCGCGGCGAAGTTTTAGGTAGCAGCTCTTTTCGTCGAAGTCTACATCAACGTCTTCGAGACGTGCGCTTGTCAGATCGCTGCTCGACCGGCGAAGTGCAATCAGCCGCTTGTGCCATTCGAGCAGAACGCTATGTGGAGGCTCGCCGATTTCCGGCCAGTTGAGCTTTGAGCGCTTGAAGGTTTCGGGCGACTGCGGATCGGGGACATCCTCCGGATTCCACCCGAACGCGGCGAATTCATTCTTTCGTCCTTCTGACACCGCACGCGCCATCTGCGGATCGTTGTAACCGGAGAAGTATTGGAATGGAGATGACGCTGCAAACTCCTCGCCCTGGAACAGCATGGGAATGAACGGTGAGAGCAGGACGAGGGCCGCGCCGATCTTCAGCCGTCCGATGCTCATCAGGTGCGAGCTCCGATCGCCTCTGGCTCGATTGCCAACCTGGTCATGGGTTTGCAGATAGCCCAGAAACCGGCTTCCCGGCAGGTTGACGACAGGGCGGCCATGAATGCGTCCGCGGAACCCGGAATACGTTCCGTCGTACACGAACACCGACTTCAGCGCCTTCGCCAAGTCCGCCAGTGATCCGAAATCGGCATAGTAGCCGGTCCGCTCGCCCGTGAGTACCGTATGCAGCGCATGATGAAAATCGTCGCTCCACTGAGCGTCAATACCGAAGCCGAATGCCTCGCGAGGCCGAACGACAGCCGGCTGGTTCAAATCACTTTCGGCAATCAGGACAAGATGACGCTGCAGATCGGATTCCAAGGCATCGATTTCGTCAGTGAGTTGTTCCAGAAAATGGATGGCGGAACGGTCGAAAAGTGCGTGAATGGCATCGAGCCGCAGGCCGTCGAAATGATAGTCCCGCAGCCACATGCGAGCGTTATCGCAGAAGAATCGCCGAACCTCGCGACTTCCGGGCCCGTCCAGGTTCACAGCCCAGCCCCAAGGCGTGTCGTAGGTTTCAGTGAAATACGGACCGAACCTGGCGAGGTAATTCCCGACTGGACCGAGGTGATTATAGACGACGTCGAGTAAAACGGCGAGGCCGTTTGCATGGCATGCATCCACCAACCGCTTCAAATCGTCAGGACTGCCGTAAGCATGATGGGGCGCATAAAGATCCACGCCATCGTATCCCCACCCGCGATCTCCCGGGAACTCGTTAATGGGCATCATCTCTACGTGCGTGACGCCCAGATCTACAAGATGATGGATTCGATTAATCGCGCTATCGAACGTGCCTTCGGGAGTAAACGTGCCGATGTGCAGTTCGTAAATAACCGCTGAAGCAAGCGGAGGCGCTTGCCATCCCCGGTCGCTCCAGGAGAAGGCATTGTGATCGACAATGCGGGATGGCCCGTGCACGCCGAACGGTTGAAAACGCGATCGCGGATCCGGAAGCGCGGTGTCGGAATCGTTCAGAATGAAGGCGTAGTCATCCCCCGGCCTCGCCTGATCCGTTTCTAATCGCCACCACGCCTGTTCATCGCGCTCTAATGGAAGGACTCGGCCGCCCAACTTCACCTTCACGCTATCGGCTCTCGGAGCCCAAACCTCAAACTTGTGCATTTTTTAGTGCTCGCGAATCAGAAGCGCCACGGGAAACTCACTCAGCGTATCCTCTAACTTCACCTCTCCGCCGGAAACTGCCGTTCTTGTGAGCTGATTTTTCCATTTCCCTTGGGGTATTTCCAGAGTTGTCGACCCCCAGGAATTGCCCAGCGACAAAACGAGCCTCGGCACAATCACCACGACGTCGCCCCCTCGCTCGTAGGCCACGATATTGCGGGCTGCGCTCCCGCAGGCTTCCAGCGGACGATAATCGCCACTGTTTGTAAACGCGTGCGGACACATGCGGCGGGTTTTCAATGCTTGACTAATCACCCACATTTTGGGGAGACCTTCCTCTTCACGTTCGAGAATCTGTTGCGCCGTCAAGCGATCAATCTCATTTAGCAGACGCCGCCGCAGATCGTAATCGACTTGTCTCCGGTTGTCCGGGTCCACCAGGCTGAGATCCCATAGCTCCATTCCCTGATAGATATCCGGCACACCGGGACAAGTCAGCTTCAATAGAGTCTGCGAAAGGGATGTGACGCGAGCGGGTTTAATGAGAGGCTCGACGAACTGTTTCATACTGTTCTGAAACTCGTCGTTATTGAGAGCTTTTGCGATGAACTCGCGAAGTGCTCTTTCGAACTCGTCGTTGGGGCTGATCCAGGAGGTCAGCTGCTTGGCTTCACGAGAAGCTTTTTCCATGTATTGCTGCAGTCGTTCGGCGGAAATCGGCCAGGCTCCGACCATGGTTTGGTACAGCAGGTATTCCATATTGCGATCCGGCATGCCGCCGCTGTGGAAGGCTTCGTTCATCGCCGACCAGCGCCGGACCGCCTCCGACCAAGCCTCGGGGATTTCAGACAACAAAACGATTCGCGCGCGCACATCCTCGCTGCGTTTGGTGTCATGCGTGGACGTCGTCAGCATTGTATTCGGCCGGGTGGCTTGCAGATCGGCGCAAAAATCGTGAAACTGCTCTGGAGAAACCGCCGGGTTACCCGGATTTCCGCCGACTTCGTTTGCGGACGTAAGACGATTGAAGCAATAGAAAACGGTGTCCTCGACGCCTTTGGCCATCACCGGGCTCGTAAACTGCTGAAACCGCATGACGAACTCGTTCTCTATCGAGCCGCGAATTCGCAGCGTCAGAACGTCGCGAATGAAATCGAATAGCTCCGGATCGATTTCGCCGCGCTGGAGTTTGGCGGATTCCACGGCTTCCTCGATGTAGTGAATATCGGAGTCTGTCACTTCGCCGCTCTGCGCCACTACATAGGTTCGGTAAACGGGAAAGTACGCCGCAATCTCGCGAATGGCGCGGCCGATCTCCTGCCGCGTATAATCTCGCCGGTCTCGATGGCTTTCGCAGACCTGGACGAACAGGGACGTAAGCCGGTTGAGGTCGCTTCCCAGAATTGACCGCATCACGAGCTCTTTCTTATCCCGGCAAAGAGCGGAATAGTCGATGGATTCGCCCGTGAATTCGGTGTCGAGATCGGTTAACTTCTGCAAGCCGGCGGGGTCGATGAAGAGGCCGCCAGCCTGGTTGAGAAATTCATATCCGGTTGTGCCGTCAATCGGCCACGATTCTGGGAGCCGCTCACCTGCCTCGAGAATCTTCTCGGCGACAATCCAGACGCCGCTAGCCGCATCACGCAGGCGCTTGAAGTAGTGTTCCGGATCGCGCAATCCGTCGGGATGGTCGATTCGAATGCCGTCGAGAACTCCCTCCTTCAGCCACTCCAGAATCAGAGAGTGCGTATCGAGGAAGACATGGTCGCTCTCCATTCTCAGAGCGACTAATGTGGTCACGTCGAAGAACCGGCGGTACATCAACTCTTGGCCGGCAGTCTTCCAGTACGCCAGCCGGTAGTTCTGGTGTTCGAGAAAATCGTCAAGGTCGTCGGTGTTTGTATTGAGCCGCTTTATCTGGTTGTCGAGAGCGCGTGCGACGTCTTCAGATTCGCTGCATAGCCGCGTCAACAAATTTCCGATGACCTGCTTATCCCGGTGTCGCGCCAATACGCTGGCCCGGTCAGTCGAAGTCGGGTCGGGTAGCCTGGCATACGAATCCGCAAGGAACGCCAGATAATCCGATTGAATCTCGTGCGCCGCTGCCGATAACAGCGGAGGGAACGATTTAGGAGCCACAGGAAGGTGGTGATCGAAATAGTTGATTAGAAATTCGCCGCCATTCCGGCTGACGCTGATTTCATGACGCGACAGCACCCGGCCGTAGTGATCGCCAAGAATCGGAACAAGAAGTTTATTCCAGAGCTTTTCTTCGAGCGGTTGCCAATCAATATCAAAATAGGAGGCGTAACGGCTTGACGGGCCATTCTCGAGGACATCCCACCAATACTGGTTGTGCCTGCCGGCGATCGCCATGTGGTTAGGAACAATGTCAAGCACCTGCCCAAGGCCGCAGTCTCCGAGCTGCCGGCAGAAGCGCGCATGAGCCGCCGCCCCCCCCAGTTCCTGGTTCACGCTGTGGTGGTCCACCACGTCGTAGCCGTGCAAACTGCCGGGCGCAGCCTGCAGGTACGGCGACGAATACACATGTGAGATGCCGAGCTGGCGTAGATAGTCCGCTATGGCGGCGGCGGCGTCAAAATCAAAGCCCGCATGCAACTGCAAGCGATAGGTGGCGACCGGTATTCTGGACACTGGATTGTTCGGGTTTTCTGGCGGCACTCATTTCATTTTGCCGCCTCCCCCGAATCATTTCCGCGAACTCGACTTCTTCCGCCCGGTACTCGAGCTGCGCTTGGACCCGCTGCGCCGTTTGGCGGCCGATTTGGCGTGCTTTGATAATACGCGATGAGAGGCGGCGGAATGTCCTTCGCGCTTTAACGCCTTCTTAGCTCCAGCCGATCTTTTGGCGGAAGTCTTCTTTGCTCCAGTCTTGTGCTGACCCCTTTTTCTGTCTTGCTCCGCCTTCTTCCGCGTGGATTCCGAAGCTTTTCCCTTCTTGGGTGCGGGAAGATCGACGCCCGCGCGGCGCGCTTTCGATAAGCCGATCGCGATCGCCTGTTTGGATGACTTGGCGCCGTGCTTTCCGCTGCGGATGTGCTCCATCTCCTCTTCGACAAACGCGCCGGCCTGGGTGCTAGGGGACTTACCGGCTTCCTTGGCTTTCCGTGCTTTTTTCAATGTCTTTTTCTCAGGCATAATCCTTATCTCCCATTTGCTTTCTCGCTATGCTGCATCTTCAGCCGCCGAGCTGTACCATGCTGCATGAATAGGCCGGCGAACCGGCAGTTATCTATGAGATGCGTAACCGGGGGAGTTTCATACATGGAGGTCGAAGAATGTAACAATTGAAGCGCTTGCCGACACAGTTGCGCGCTTCATCGTTTCCTACGAGGATGCCTATTATCTAAAAAATTGAACTGGATACTACCGCCGTCGCCGTGCGCGGCGTCGATTGCTTAGGACTCAATTTGATATGGCTGCCGCTACGATTTCAGCTGATTCAGATCCGTTGCGGATTCATTGACGGGCGCGGTTGCCGAAGTAGGCGGCGCCGGCACGGCGGCCGCAGGCACGCCGCCCGCTGCGAATTTGACTCCCATTCCGGATAACAGATCTATTGGTAGCGGGAACACTACGGTCGTGTTCTTTTCCGTGCCTATCTCGATCAGTGTCTGCAGATATCGAAGTGTAATGGCGACCGGCTCGCGGTTCAAGACCGCGGCCGCCTCCGCCAATTTGGCGGAAGCCTGGAATTCGCCAGTCGCCGCAATGATCTTGGCTCTGCGTACCCGCTCGGCTTCGGCCTGCGCGGCAATCGCCCGCTGCATCTCTTGCGGCAGGTCCACTTGCTTTACGTTGACTCCGGTTACTTTAACGCCCCAAGGCTCCGTGTGCTCATCGAGGATCACCTGGAGTTTAGCGTTCAGCGTCTCCCGCTGAGAGAGCAGGTCGTCCATTTCCACTTCTCCCAATACCGTGCGTAGGCCGGTTTGAGCCGCCTGTTCCACGGCGTAGCGATAGTTTTCTACCTCGATGATGGCCTGGGTTGCGTCGACGACACGAAAATAGACAACAGCGTTCACCTTCAGCGTAACGTTATCGCGCGTGATCACATCTTGCGGCGGAACTTCCCAGGTGATAACGCGAAGCGACACCTGCACAATTTTGTCAATGGGCCACAGAATGACGATAACTCCCGGGCCTTTCGCCTTACTGAGGACACGTCCCAGCCGAAACACCACGGCTCGGTCGTACTCCCGCACAATGTTAAAGCATTTCAAAATCCAGACCACAATGATAAAGATGATAAACAGAAGCGGCAAACTGAAAGTGGCAGGCATACGCTTCTATGTTATGACTTACGATTCAGCGTGATGCTCGCTTACGCTTTTCGGCTCGGTTTCGTGATTACCAATCGAACGAGACGCGTTCGTTCCAAAGCCCTGGCGACCTATCTGGAAGAGCTTAGCGCCGGAACATTTTAGGCGTTCCGCATCCGGCGCTCTGCTTCACGCATTCGCTCAGGTTCGAGCGGATGTGGGGATAAGGTTATCGATCGAATCCACATGCCCACAACCATTCCCAGCGTCATGCCGCCGAGCATCGTGAAATGCCGGCTCATCATCGTCCAGTCACCATGCCTAATTTCTAAGTGACTGGCCACCCACATGCCGGCAAGCATCGCCGAAGAATCGATCAGCAGCGCCCACAACAAGTGGCCGCGGCGGCGCGCGGTGCGCAGGCAGCGACTGAACGCAATCGCGGGCACGAGCCCCAAAGCGAACATCCAGGCACACATCCGCCACCAGGCAACCATGTGCGCCAGATGGGCTGGGTGGTCCGATATTGTCATCTCCAGTTGCATCCCCAACCCACCGGACGCGAACATGATAAGCAGCATATCCACGTGAGAGTTGAGATACGCTCTCGATCGCCAAAAATAAATAACCAGCAGCACGACGCAAACTGTACCGCTAAAATACTGCGCTAATTGCGCGCGAGACATGGAAGCGTCCGCCGCAAGCAATAGCGCCTGCAGAAAGATCGCGAGGCCTAGCCATAACTCGAGCAATCGGTCGGCCCAGCGCATCACGCGCCATCACTCTCAAGAAGTTGAAGCGATCGAAATGTCACTACGCAGCTCGACGTCGTCATGAGCAAAGCGGCAACGACCGGATGGATGAATCCGGCAGCGGCAATGGCTATCCCGGCGATGTTATAACCAAGCGCGAAGATCAAGTTCGAACGAATGAGCCGAACGGTTCGACGACTCAGAGAAATGGCTTTGGGCAAGAAAGAAAGATCGGGCAGCGGCCACTCGATATCCGCAACTTCGCGCGTTAAGCTCTCGCGGCCGACTGCAATGGAAATGTCGCTCTCGGCCATGGCCGCGGCGTCATTGATTCCATCGCCAACAAAAAGAACAATCTCGCCGTTCAGCTTCTTTTCCCGTACGAGCGCGAGTTTCTGCTCCGGCGTCATCCGCGAAAGCAACTCAGGCAATGGCAAGTTCGCCGCTCTGGATGGGCTATCGCCCGTAACGAGAATGCTCTTAATTCCGATTTCTTGGAGTTTGTGAACCGTTTCGGCGACAAGCGGCCGCTGCGTTTCATGAAGCAGAATGGAGGCGGCGCGCTGGCCATCAATAACGACAGTAAGGCAATGGACGCCACTGTCCACAAAATCGTCAGCTTTGATGATGCGTACGGTGTGGCGGGCGCCCGCTGAAGATTCGATTTCCGCGAATATCCCAAGTCCTGGCTCAATACGTACGGAACGGGCCGTGAATGTGCTCGCTCCGGAAAGAGAGCGTAGCGATTTCGCAATGGGATGCTCCACCGCGCTCTCGGCGGCGGAGATCAGCTCCTCGACATAAGCGCGGCGATCGCCCCATGCCGGCTCCAGCTCCAGCTCGGGCGTCGCGTCCGGCAACGTCAAGGTGCCGGTCTTGTCGAAAGCGATAGAGTTCACGGATGCCAGGTTCTCAATCGTCTTCCCGGACCTGACAACCATCCCAAACGTATTTAACCGGCGCATTGCCGTCCAGATGGCAACCGGCGTGGCGAACCCCAGAGCGCAAGGACAGGCAATCAGGAGCACTGCCATTGCGTTAAACAAACCCACCGTCCAGCCATGGAGCAGGGTATGAAAGCCAAACGTCACAAGCGCCGTAGCAGTCACAAAAGGAATAAACCACTGCATAATGCGATTAGCGGCCACTTGAGACTCGCCTGGCTGTAAAGCCGCTTCCTGCAAAACTGCCGAAATACGATCAATGCAGCGCGCTGTTCCGTCCGCTTCGGCTTCGATAATCAGTGTTGAGTCGACCACGTGAGTGCCGGCGAAGACATGATCGCCCGTACGGCGGGAAGCGGCAAATGCTTCGCCACTCATACTCGCTTCGTGTACAAAGGATTCGCCTTCACAAACAAATCCATCCACTGGGATCATTGCGCCGGGATGGACGCGCACCCTCGCGCCGGCTTGAATTTGAGCGACCTGCATCTCCCGGCTGCTTCCATCTGCTTGAACGACTTCGCAGGTGAGTGTCGTGGGGTCCCACCGGCCGAGGGCCTGCAGAACCTTTTCCTGACCATACCGCCCCAGTTCCTTTCCAAGTGCATAGACCAGGAACAAAATACTTACGACTTCAAAAAAGACGGGGCCTTCGCCCGTGATGTATGAAACGAGGGATGCCAGGAACGCTCCCACGCTGCTCAGCAGAAATAGGCTCTCGACGGTCACACGGCGAGCGCGCCATTCCCGCCACACGCCGCTCAGCATGGGTCCACCGAGCAGTAGTCCGACAATGAGGCACACGCAGAGAGGGATCCCCTGTAAGACGAGGCGCTCTTTGGTATCAACCTTGGAGAGATTAACTGCAAGCGCAACCGTCATGCTGTTGAACGCGAGGAACGCTCCAATTGCAATCCGCCACCACACACCGGCGTCAGTTGGAGAGGCGGAACTCGCTCCGCAGCAGCCGGACCCAAATGTGGTCGAAGCCGTGCTCATGGCTTGGCTGGTTTGGGCTGAGCCGGCGCTGCCAGCGGAGGAGGCGGCGTCTTGGCGGCAACTTGGAGTTCCGGCCACGTCCACGGTTGCGTGCGCTCGCCGGTCTGCTTCCGAATTGCCGTTACTAGTGCCGAATCCACGGGAGGAGCGGTATTGGTCCAGGCCTGCCGCACATACGTTAGAACGGCGGCAATCTGCTCATCGCTGAAGCGATCCCAACTCGGCATCTGGCCGTTGTAGGTTGCGCCCTCGACCGTGACATCACCTTGCAAACCGTGGAGCAAAATGCGAACGGGCGTCGCGGGATCGCCCAGTACAATAGGCGAGCCCACGAGTGGCGGGTAAGTGCCGGCAATCCCTTTGCCTGTGTCTTGGTGGCATTGCATGCACACATTGAATGTTTGACGCCCTAATACCAGCGGATCCACTGGCGGCGGCTTCTGTACAGGCATTCCTTTCACGAAATGCTCGTTGTAGATGTCGCCACGAAACCCAGCGGCGTTTCGTGCGATGTAATATCCACTCCATCCGGCAAGCACAAAAAAGAAGAGCAGCAGCCAAACTGGAGTGGGTGCGATGCCGTCCGTCGGCTCCGACATCTCCCGCATGGTCGGAGCGACGAGTGCAGCGGGATCGGGTTCGGCCTCGACGCGATATTTTTGGGGCGGCGAACCGCCGCCGGGCCCCAGGATCTGATCGCTCATTGGTGCGCCTCAGGCAGATCGTAGCTATGGTTGAGGCTCATCAAATAATCCACCAGGTCTTGCGCTCGCCCCGTCGGAATTAAATAGGAGTCTCTATTAGTGGGAGAATCCCGCGCAGGAAGATCGACTGATCCTGCCGGAACAGGCCCGCTCTTATCCGCCACTTTGAACAAGAAATGGAACTGCGGCATGATGGAGCCCGGAGAAGTGATCTGCGGGTTGTACAGATGCAGATATTGCCATTGCCTGCTTGGCTGGCGCGCGCCGATATTTTCTAAGTCAGGACCGGTCCGCATGGTGCCCATCAAATGCGGCCTGTCGAAAATATAATCCCGAGCTACCGACCTGCGCGTTCCCCAGCCCCGCTGAATATCCGCGCCAAAATCGGCCGACCGTACTTGCTGGCTATGGCAGTAAAGGCAGCCTTCCGAGATATATACTTCCCTCCCGAGGAGTACGGAACCCGCGGGCGGAGTCGGATGGGAGACGCCATTCTGATCGACTACCGGCTTCAACTCCTCAAATTGCCAATTCGGAATGAAAACCAGACCCATCATGGAAAACCCGATGGTTGCGAGCAGGCCGGCAATGAAAGACCATGACCTGTTCATGCTGTTTTCTCCCGGCGCCGCAACGTTCCCCGTTTCGTCGTGAACAGGGTCGGGCCAATCATGGAGAAGTCGCTGCCCCGCAAGATGCGAAAGACCAGAATGGCGAAAGCGATGTGCCCGATCGTCATGAAGCTGCCGGAAATGCTTCGCGCGACTAAATACGGTTTCGTGTAGTCGACGATCTTAATAAACGGGATGAGCGGGTTATTCATCATCTCGCCTTCGTACCAGCCGGCCCAACTCAGGGCACAGAAATACGCCAGCACCCCCAGCGCCGTAGTCCAGAAATGAACCTTTATGAGCGGCGCGGAGCTCCACTCGTTGCGTGTCAGACGCGGGACTATGTAATACATTGCCCCGAACATCGTCATCGTGTAGAAAGAATACATTCCGAGATGTGCATGAGCAACTGTGTAGTGGGTGAAATGCGCCACATGGCTCACCGAGCGGAGCGCCTCGAGCGAACCCTGATAACTCACGGCGGTATATGACACCGCTCCAAACACTATAAAGCGCAGCGTAGGGCTGGTCTTGAGCATATGGAATTTGCCAACCATCGTCATGTGGTGGTTAATGGCGACGGTAGTAACCGGAACAAACATCATGATGCTCCCGACGATGCCGAGGGTTATGACCCAGGCCGGCAGTGGTCCCCCCACAAGATGGTGCGTGCCAATCCAGCTATAAAAAAGCGCATTCGTCCAAAAGCCTAGAAGCGACAGATGATAGCTGTAAATCGGCTTGCCCGTCACTTTCGGGATGAGGTAATAAATAGTCGCCAAGCCCATTGGCGTTACATAGAGGCCCAGCACGTTATGTGCGTACCACCAGTTCGTCGTGGCCCAGGCGGCACCTCCCACAATGCCCGTCGTCGGCAGCAGAATCGCCGCGCTGTACAGAATGGGAAACCAGACAACCGATCCAAACAAATACCATTGCGAGACGTAGGTGTGGTGCACATGGCGTTCATTGAACATCTTCAGCGACACCCAGAACAGGATCAATAACACGAACCCAAAGATGCCGAGAACCTGTGGCGGAAATTCCAGCCACTCAACGCCTGTCGAATGCCCGGCGAGCACTTCATATACGCCCCAAAGAACACCGGCGTTCCAAATGATCACGGTCGCCGGAAGTAACGTGCGATATGGCAGTCGAACTTTGCAAAGTCGGGCTTCGAGCCAGAGCGTGGTGCCAATTCCAACCATTGACGACCAGCCGTAGACGACCGTGTTCAAATGCACGGGGCGAATACGGCCGAATGTGATCCACTCGTAATTACCCAGAAACTCCGGGTGGTGCATTTTGATGGAGGTAATTAATGCAGCCAGGCTGCCGATCAGGAGCCAGGCTACGGCGCTCGCATAATAGCCGAGAACAGTTTGACGGCAAGAACGATCAATCTGAACGCGGGTGACATAATCGGCTGTAATGTCGGGAGAGGGCGGTTCCGGCTGAACCGCTAATGTACTCACGGGCGGGCTCCCGGGAACGCGTCGGTTGGGCGTCCAACGGGTTCCTCCTCATCAAAGATGCTTTCAGCGCCTGCTTTGAAATCGGACATCTCTCCGTTCCGGATCGCCCACACGAGCGCCCAAACTGCGCTTGATCCGAAGACAAGCATACAACCCCAGATCAACAAATACGTCAGCTTCACAGGCAATTCCCTCCGCCAATTCCTAGCAAAACATCCTCTAAAATTTACGCAACCTTATTTGCTACAGTCGCTTCGCTCAGATTGCCGCGCGTTTCGTTTGCAGATTGCCGATTCCATGAACACAACGGCGCGCTTTACGCATTATCCTCTTCGTCGTCGTCCGGAGTGCGAGTATCTCTGAATATCCAGGACGGTGGATCGCTAGCGGGAAAAGACTGTTCCGAGGCGATATCGATACAGTCGGGTTCTGCGCGATACATCTCTTTCAGCTCTATCGCGGGCGCGAGGCTTGCTTGTGGTGTCATCGACTTCCTGCCTAATCGTTCTGAGGCGCGGTGTGGGCCTTCAATCTATCGCTTCACTGTTTACATCATTATCGCTCTGCTTCGGCGCTCTGGCCGCTAGATTGTCGTAACAGCTTCAAAGGTAAGCCAGCCCTCGTAAAAATGCTGTGACTTTGGTCACTACTCCAAAAGAAGCAGCGATGGACATCTGGTCGGCTGTCGCTTCCGTTTTTCAAGGGAGTGCGGACGTTACCAATTGTTCAGCAGACAATGGTATCTGTCTTGCCGAGACTCCTCTTGGCACTAGATCTCGCCGAGCCTGCGCCATTGCTGGGGACGGCTTCGGCTTTCTCAGCCGGCTTATTCGTTTCTCAAGGCTGCCATGGGTTCGAGGGCGGCGGCCCGACGCGCTGGCGCGTAGCTGGCAGCGAGGGCGATCACGGCTAACAAAACTATGGCGCTCAGCATCGAGACAGGATCGTACGGTTCCAAACCATAGAGAAGAGTGGCGGCGGCGCGCGCCGCCCAGAAAGCCAGGACAATGCCCGCCGCGAGGCCGACGGTGAGCAGCAGCATTGCTTCTTTCATCACAAGCCGAATGACACGGCCACGATCGGCGCCCAGCGCGATACGCACGCCAATTTCATTCTGCCGCCGAGCGACCATGTACGAGATGACGCCGTAAAGGCCAAGCATAGCCAGAATTCCCGCCAGAAATCCGAAGGCGCCCGACAGAGTCGCCATCAGCCGGTCGCGCAACAGCGACTCCTGAATTTGCGCCGAGAACGAGCGGAACTCAAGCCCGATCGCTGGATTGAAGGTGGCAATCGCACCCTTGATCTCGCTTGTTAAGCCAGCAGTCGGACCAACGATGCGCAGCACGAATGTTGCGCCCGCTCCCGGATCATCGTCCTGCGCGATGGGGAAAAATCCAATCGGCAGAAAATCTTCACGCAATTCGTAGTACTTCGTGTTCACCACGAGCCCGACTATCTGGACTAGCGGCTCCGGCTTCCCGGCCTCGGCTTCCATGTGGAAGGTATGGCCGACGGGATTGGCTCCGTGGAAGAACTTACGCGCGAACACCTCGTTGACGATGGCGACTTTCGGCGCCGCAAGCGTATCCCGCTCATTGAATTCGCGGCCCGCGATGAGGCGTGTTCCCATCGTGCCGAAATAGCCCGGGCCGACTCGATTGAAAAACGATTGTTTGCCGCTTGCGGCCGCGCGATCTCCATCGGGGCCGATATCGTTGTTCCAGCCGCTTCCGCTAACCGGTGTGAACCAGACTTGCGCCGCGGAAACAACGCCGGACAAGGCCGCCAGACGGTCATGCAATTCGCGATAAACCGCCTGCCTGCGCTCTTTCGGATATTGCGCGCCGCCGAAATCGAGATTCACGGTAAGGATTCCCTCAGCATTGAAGCCGGATTGCGTGGTTAGCAGATTCCGCAAGCTGCGGACGAAGAGCAGCGCGCCGACCAGGAGCACAAGGGACAGCGCCACTTGCATGGACACCAGAGTTCGACGCAAGCTGAAGCGCTCGCGCCCGGCAGTGGTGCTGCGGCCCCCGGCGCGCATTGCCGCGGCGGGCGAAATACGCGTCGCCCGCAGCGCAGGCGTCAATCCGAACAAGAGACACGTCAGTATAGCCAGCGCGGCCGTGAAACCGAGCATGCCCCAATCGAGACCGAGGCCGACAAAAAGCGGATTATCGGACGTGCTGATATACGCAAGCAAGCCGCGGCTTAAGCCCTCCGCAAGCACGACGCCCAGCACTGTCCCGGCAATCGCCAGCAACAAGCTTTCCGAAAGAAACTGGCGAACAAGTCTCCATCGAGATGCGCCAATCGCGAGCCGGACGGCAATCTCCGTTTCGCGCACGCTCGCCCGCGCGAGCAGCAGATTGGCGAGATTGGCGCACGCAATCAGGAGAACAAGGCCGGTAATCGCCATCAGCAGCCAGAGGGGGCGCTCGTATTGCCGCCGCAGATCCGATATGCCGGTCGCGCTTTCGGTAGCGCCGATTTTATTCGCCAGATAACGCTTCGCTTTCGTGGGCTTGTAGGAGGAAGGCAGCGTGGCCCGCATGATGCCCGGCGACAATGTATGTAATTGCGCCGTAGCTCGTTCGGAAGTCACTCCCGGCTTTAAACGACCCATCATCGAGATCCACCAGTCGCTACGCGAAGGGATGCGGCCGATGTGATCCTCGGCCATCATCCGGTCGGCACAAAGCGGGATGGCGACGTCGTAGCGATTACCCACCTCCACGCCGAAGAATGTGGCAGGTGTGACGCCGACAATGGGAACCAAATGCCCGTTCAAGCTGACAGTGCGATTCAGGATTCCCGGATCGCCGCCGAATTCCCGCTGCCAAAATGCATAGCTGATGACCGCGCCGGTTCCGCTACAGGTTGCGCTATCGTCTTGCGCCGTGAACGTACGGCCCATGACGGCGTTCACGCCGAGAAGCTGAAAGAAATTGCCGCTGACATAAAGGCCCTCGGCAAAGCGCGCCTGCCCCCCGGTCGCCAGATTGAAGCGGTTCGCACTCCAGGCCATCACGCCGGTAAAGGCCTGCTGCCGGTCCCGGATCTCTTCCCACTGCGCATAGGTCAGGCGTGCGCTGCGCGTGGAAAAACTCCCCGAACGCGAGGAACCCTTCTCGAAGTCGATGGATACAAGCTCCTTGGGGTTGTGCACCGGCAGCGTTTTGAGGCGGATCGCATCGACCAATTGGAAAATGGCCGTGTTGGCGCCGATGCCAAGCGCCAGCGACAGGACCGCCACCGCCGTGAATCCCGGACTCTGCTTCAGCTGGCGTAAGCCATAGCGCCCATCCTGCACAATCCATTCGAGCATGTACTACATACGTACGAAGAGACTGGCGGTTAGGTTCGAGCGAGAAGCGAGAATGCAGGAGACAGAAGGCAGGCGGCAGTCACAGTGACTAAAATTACTGTTTCAATTCGGGGCTTTGTGCCGTCGCTGGTTCGCGTCCCCAATTCTGGTGGATGACGAGCGTCTCATCGGAAAAAAACGTGCGCCGGCCACTGCTGCCGAATGATTTTGGAACGGCCGTAATCGAGTAACCCGTTGGTGTGCCCTGAACGGCGAACACATAGCCGGTATTCTCGCCCGCGGACAAGGTGGCGGGGATCAAATCGGCCGATGTCGGGCTCGCGTTTCCGCCGCCGGAGGGCGGCCCAAGTTCAGCCAGCGACGTGGCGTAGCGGCCGAATTGAGAGTAGTACATTGTCTCCGCTTTATGGAGGGTTTGGATCTGGCTGAGAGCAGCGGTCTCCTGGGCGTTCATTTTCGCCTGATTGAGCTTGGGAAGCGCAATGGCGAGGATAATCAGGATAATCGAAATGACAATGAGCAGCTCGATCAACGAGAAGCCGCTCTGGTGCAGACGGTTTTTCCGTTTGGACAACACGGATAGCATACGTTTCCACATGATACGACGGCGCCCCCCGGGTTTTCGTTGGACGAAAAAGGAAACGGCGTTCCGAAGCCTACACAGACGATTTTACGAGATTGTCGATGGCGCGCAATCGCCTAAGCAAAGCGGGCAGGAAATCGAGCGCCAGCGCGTTGGCGCCGTCCGAGAGAGCGTGCTCCGGCGATTCATGTACTTCGACAAATAATCCGGCGATTCCAACTGCTGTGGCGGCCCGGGCAAGCGGTTCGATGAACTCCGGCTGGCCGCCGGAGGCGTTCCCGGCGGCTCCGGGAAGCTGGACGCTATGCGTCGCGTCGAAGACGACAGGATAGCCGGATCCGCGCATGATGGCGAGGGCGCGCATATCGACCACCAGATTGTTATAGCCGAACGAGGAACCGCGCTCCGTCAGCAGGATACGGTGGTTCCCGGTGCTTGCCACCTTTTCGGCGGCGTTTGCGATATCGGCGGGACCGATGAATTGGCCTTTTTTTATGTTGACCACGTTGCCCGTTCGCCCGGCCGCAAGCAGAAGATCAGTCTGGCGGCACAAGAAGGCGGGAATCTGCAGAATATCGACGAAATCAGCCGCTTTTTGCGCCTGCGACGGCTCGTGAATGTCCGTCAGTACGGGAATGCCAAGTTTACGGACCTCGCCGAGGATGCGCAAACCGTCTTCGATTCCAGGACCGCGGTAGGAATTCACGCTGCTGCGGTTCGCTTTATCGAATGAAGCCTTGAACACAAACGGCCCGGCGATGTCGCGAATGCGCCGGGAGATCCAGAGCGCGTGCTCTTCGCTTTCGATGACGCACGGTCCCGCAATCAAGGCCAGCGGAGCGCGCTCGGAAAAAGTCACTTCGGCAGGCCCGGAGCCCACTTGAATGGTTCGGCTCATTCAGCGTGCGAAAATTCCGGCGCGACCTCCGCATGAGGGCGAGTGCGGACTTCGCGGTGCTTCAAAGCGGCGGCGAGGAATGCCGCGAATAAAGGATGTGGCTCCAGCGGCTTCGATTTAAATTCGGGGTGAAACTGGCATCCGAGGAACCAGGGGTGATCCGGAAGCTCACAAATTTCCACGTAGACGCCATCCGGAGTCTGGCCTGTCAGCCGGAGGCCGCTTTCGGTGAGAATGGGCTCAAACTCGCGATTGAACTCGTAGCGGTGGCGATGACGCTCGCTGATCTCCGGGACGCCGTAGGCTTCGCGAGCGAAGCTTCCCTCGGCTAACTGGCAGGGATACGCGCCGAGGCGCATCGTGCCGCCCAGTTCATCCACGCCCTTGAGTTCGCGGAGCTTATAGATGACGCGGTGCGGGGTGCCGGGGTTGAACTCGGTGGAATCGGCGTCGGCAAGCCCGCAGACGTTGCGGGCAAATTCGATCACCATGGTTTGCATACCCAGACAGATGCCGAAATAAGGAACTCTTTCCTCGCGAGCAAAGCGGATGGCGTGCAGCATGCCGGCAATGCCGCGCTTGCCGAAGCCGCCGGGCACGAGAATGCCGTCATATTGCTGGAGCGATTCGAGGCAGCCGGGCCATTCGAGACGCTCGGACTCAATCCACTCGATGTTGACCTTCGCCCGGTGAGCGATACCCGCGTGGAGTAAGGCCTCTTTCAGGCTCTTGTAGGAATCCTCGTATTCGACGTATTTACCGACCAGTCCGATGTGGACCTCGCGCAGCGGATTCTCCATCCGCTCGACCATTTCAATCCAACGGCTAAGGTTGCGCGGTCCGGCTTGGAGGTGAAGCAAGTGCAGGATAATCTCGTCGACGCGCTGCTCGGAGAACACCATCGGAATCTTGTAAACGGAGTTGACGTCCTTAGCTGTGATGACGGCCTCCGGAGCAACGTCGCAGAACAACGCGATCTTCTCTTTCACATCCCGCGGCAATTCCCGCTCGGAACGGCACAGCAGAATATCCGGCTGAATACCAACAGCCCGCAGTTCCTTCACGCTGTGCTGAGTGGGCTTAGTTTTCAACTCCTGCGCCGCCGCGATCCAAGGCACCAGCGTCAGATGGATAAAAAGAGTGTTTTCGCGGCCTTCTTCGTGGCGCATCTGACGAATGGCCTCGATGAACGGCAGCGATTCAATGTCTCCGACGGTCCCGCCTATCTCGACAATCGCGATGTCCACATCGGCGGCCACCTTGCGGCAGGCGGCCTTGATCTCGTTGGTGACGTGAGGAATCACCTGTACGGTCTTGCCAAGATAGTCGCCGCGGCGCTCGCGGGTGATGATGTTCTCGTAAATGCGCCCAGACGTCAAGTTATTGCTCTGAGTCAGGTGAGCGTGTGTGAAGCGCTCATAGTGGCCAAGGTCCAGATCCGTTTCAGCGCCGTCGTCGGTCACAAATACTTCACCATGCTGAAACGGGCTCATGGTGCCGGGATCGATGTTGAGATACGGATCGAACTTCTGGAGCGTCACTCGAAGGCCGCGGCTTTCCATGAGGCAACCGATGGACGCGGCAGCAATTCCCTTCCCCAGGGACGAGACCACGCCACCTGTCACAAAGATGTACTTAGCCATAACAATCCCACCAGGTATTCCTATCGATAGCACGCCGGAACCGGCGCGAAGCCAGCGCGTGAGCGAACGTTGAGGCCGAGGAGGGACGACGCCTCGCTGACTTCCAGGCAGCGTCGATCCGGCTCAACGGGAAAATCACTGCTGCGCGACTACTCCTGCAACGTTAGCAAACAATCGGTTCAAACGCTCCAGATCTTCGGGCGTGTCGACACCCAGAGACTCGTAATCGGTCTCGAGGACGCGAATCCGATAGCCATTCTCCAGGGCGCGGAGCTGTTCGAGGCGTTCCGCGCTTTCGAGCGGACCAATCGATAGATCCGGGTAGCAAAGCAAAAACTCGCGGCGATAGACGTACAGGCCGACATGCTTAAAGTAGGAGCCCGGATCGCCGTTGCTGTCCCGATTGTATGGAATGGGACTCCGTGAAAAATAAATGGCATCGCCGGTGAGCGTGGTGACGACTTTCACTACATTGGGATTATTGACGTCGGCGGGATCGGCCATGCGCTTCATCAGAGTGCCCATCGAGACGGATTCGTCGCCGAGGACGGCCAGCACAGCGGCATCAATGGCTTCGGGATCGATGAGGGGCTCATCGCCCTGTATATTGACGAAGAGATCGTAGTTCTCGGCGGAGGCGATTTCCGCAACGCGATCGGTGCCGGAGGGGTGCTCGCTGCTGGTCATGCGGACCTGCCCGCCAAAGCGGCGGACTTCGGCGGCGATTTGTTCGTCGTCGGTCGCCACGATCACGTCCCGGATGTAGCGCGCAAGGCTGGCCCGCTCGTAAACGTGCTGAACCATGGGTTTACCGGCGAGACGAGCGAGAGCTTTTCCGGGGAATCGAGAAGAGGCAAACCGGGCGGGTATGACACCCAAAATCCGCGTCGGCACGACTGAGTATATCATGCAGTGGGGCGGAAACGCATGGGACTGATTCCCGTTCGGGGACTGATTCCCGCTCGGGTGTATGATCTGGGGCGCTTCCTGCCCGAAATAATTTGGGTTCGACGGCCACCGGCATGAGGCAATTTTTCGGGCGCCGCTGCTTCGCAGACCGATGATATGATCGGAGCAGAAGTCGCAAATTAGCTGCATGCGAATGCGTGCCGCCAACGGGTGCAAGTTGTTTATCACCTCGCGGAGAATTTTAAAAAAGGGCCGTTCGCTTACCGCGCTCGGGGCCCTCGCGGGTGTCTGCCTGGTTGCCGCTCTCGCACGAGGCGGCCCGGCGGATTCGAAAGACGTTCCACGGAACGCTGCCGCTGCTTCTCAACAGCCGGTAGCCCCGCCGCAGGCTCAAGTCGATATTGAAACGCGCAAGAAGCCCGATGAGGGCACGAAACTGGCATCACGGCCGGCGGATATCAAAGTCACCAGACAGCTAGTTCTAATTAACGTCAGCGTGACGGATCCACTGAATCGTTTTGTCACCGGACTCGAGAAAGAGAATTTTCGATTGTATGAGGACAAAGTGGAGCAGCAGATCCGCTCCTTTTCAAGCGAGGATGCGCCCATCTCGATCGGGCTGGTGTTCGATACGAGTGGAAGCATGGGTCCGAAGCTGCAGAAGTCGCGCGAAGCCGCGGCGGATTTCTTTCAAACGGCAAACCCGGCCGACGAATTCTTTCTTATCCGTTTCAGCGACCGGCCTGAGTTGGTGACGCCATTCACTACCGATACCGACCGGATTCAATCCGCGCTGACGTTCACGCAATCCAAAGGGCGCACCGCGCTTCTCGACGGTGTATACCTCGCGATGAATGAGATGAAAAAGGCGCACAACGCCCGGAAGGCGCTGCTGATCATCTCTGATGGAGGCGATAACAGCAGCCGGTACACCGAAAGCGAGATCAAAAACTCGGTCCGTGAAGCCGATGTCCAGATTTACGCGATCGGAATCTTCGAGTCCCCTGGAGCGCGCACCCGCACGCCGGAAGAATCAATGGGGCCGAGTTTGCTGAGCGATTTGGCGGAGCAAACCGGCGGCCGTTCGTATGCGGTAGAAAATCCGAGCGAATTACCCGACATTGCTGCGAAAATCGGCGTTGAGCTCCGAAATGAATACATCATTGGCTACTCACCCCAGAATCAGGAACGTGACGGCAAATACCGCCGTGTGCAAGTGAAACTGACGCAGCCGCGAGGCTTGCCTCCTCTGAAAGCGAACTTTCGATTGGGATATTATGCTCCATCGCGATAGAGCCGCGTTTGCGGCACTGGCGGTGTTGGCCACGGCTGGTGTGATTTGGGCTCAATTCTCGGCAGAGACCCGGCTCGTCGTTCTGCATGCCAGCGTCACGGACAAGCGAGGCCACCTCGTTCCAGACCTGAAGCAGGGCGAATTCAAGGTTTACGAGAATGGGGTGCTGCAGCAACTAAAGCTTTTCCGTCATGAAGATGTGCCGGTTTCGATGGGCCTGTTGATCGACGATAGCGGCAGCATGAAAGGAAAGCGTGCCCGGGTAGAGGCCGCTGCCCTCGCCCTGGTGAAAGCCTCCAATCGTCAAGATGAAGTCTTCATAGTGAACTTCAACGATGAGGCATATCTCGACGTGCCGTTCACAAACGACGTGAACAAGATGCAACAAGGCCTGGCGCGCATTGACGCGCGAGGCGGAACGGCGATGCGCGATGCGGCTAACATGTCCATCGATTACATAAAAGCGAAGGGCAAGAAAGACAAGAAGGTGCTGATCATCGTGACGGACGGAAACGACAATGCCAGCACGGCGTCGCTGGAGCGGGTGGTCCAACGCGCGATTCGGAGTGAAGTGCTCGTTTATGCCGTTGGATTGCTCGGCGACGAAGAGCGTCACGAAGCAGCGAGGGCTAAGCGAGCGTTGAAGGAATTGACTACCACGACGGGCGGCATGGTCTTTTACCCCAAGGAAGTGGATCAAGTGAACCAGATTGCGCTGAACATCGCCCACGACATCCGCAGCCAGTACACGCTCGCTTATACGCCGCAACTGCCGGACGACGGCAGTTACCGGCAAATCAAAGTCACGGTGGACGCTCCCGGGCATCCGGTTGTGCGTACGCGCTCCGGCTATTATGCGACGCGTGACCAGATAGTGCATTCGGTCGATTCCGCGTCGACTCAAGCGAAAGATACGCAGTAGTGCTCCGGTTCCTTTGGCTGGCTTCCAAAGGCCACCGGCTGCGGCCGTGGCGGTCGCCATACCTGCGCTGGCGAATTGAGACGTATTCCGGACTCCCAGCCGACCGGATCGGTTTGCGCGAATTCTGTGCGTTTATGTGGCGCGAGCGGCGCGGTCTTGCGCGGTATCTGAACTGGGTCGAGAAGAACACGGGTTGACGGCGCTCCGTTCGGCGCGAAGATTCGCGGAGACGGCCGCGTCTCCTACTCCCGTCCTCCGTCTACTGTCTCGAGTATTCAGTATTCTGTATTCTGAAAGTAGTGCTAGTCACGATTTCCCAGCAGATTGAACGTCCGAAATGGCTTCGCGCGCCGGCTCCAGCCGGGGAGAATTATCGCGAACTCAAGAAGCTGGTCACAGATTTAAAGTTGCACACGGTCTGCGAAAGCGCCGCGTGCCCGAATGTGGGCGAATGCTGGAACCGCCGCACGGCAACATTCATGATCCTGGGGAATGTCTGCACACGACGCTGTGGGTTTTGCGCCGTTCAGAAAGGCGCCCCCCTGGATGTCGACTACGACGAGCCGCGCCGCGTGGCCGAGGCTTGCGCGGCCCTGGGCCTGAAATACGCGGTGATTACGAGCGTGAACCGCGACGACCGGAAGGATGGCGGAGCGGAGCTTTTCGCTTCGACGATTCAGGCAATCCGCGAACGCGTCCCAGGTTGCAAGGTCGAGGTGCTGGTGCCCGATTTTCAGGGCTCACACGAAGCGATGGACATCGTGATGAACGCCCATCCGGATGTTCTGAATCACAACACGGAAACGGTACCGCGCCTCTACCGGCAGGTCCGCCTGGGAGCCCGGTACGAACGTTCGCTCGACATGCTGCGCTATGCCAAACAGCTCCGGCCGCACGTGCCGACAAAATCCGGAATTATGCTCGGATTGGGCGAAACTTCGGAAGAAGTGCTGCGGGTGATGCGCGACCTGCAGGCCCATCACGTCGATATTCTGACGGTGGGCCAATATCTGCGGCCATCAACAAAGCATCTGCCGGTTATTCGCTATATTCCGCAAGAAGAGTTCGACGACTACAAGCGAGCGGGACTCAGAATGGGCTTCGCACATGTGGAGGCGGGACCGCTAGTGCGAAGTTCATATCATGCGGACGGGGCGGAAGAAGCGGCGCTGGCAGGGTGCCGGCATTAGGCTTGCCTCATCGACTCAATCACTCGGCTTTTTCCGCTCCCGGCGCAAACGGATAGCGATTGGCAAAGCGCTCCAAGGAATATAGGCTATCGATCAGTTCTTCAATCAGGCTGCGCCTTGAGATCGCTGCCCCAGGCTCAAAGCGGCAACGTCAACCGCGCTTCACATCCGGGACCATCTTTAGCATTCTTCAGCAAAACGCTGCCCCCATGCGCCTCGGCAATTTGACGGCAGAGCACGAGCCCGATGCCCGAGCCGCCGCGCTTCGTTGTAAAGAACGGCACGAATAGATTAGTGGTGTTGGAGAGGCCTGGCCCTTCATCCCGGACAACGATGGTAACGTTCGACATCGTTTGTTCGTGCACCACGAACACCCGGCCACCTGTTTCGTAGGCGGCATCCACGGCGTTGCGAACCAGGTTGATCAAGGCCTGTTCGAGCTGGTCGGCGTCACCTTGGATGGTGAGCGGCGGCCCTTCCTCGAAGAATAGATGCATCCGCTGCTCCAGTTGCACAACTCGGTGCAATAAAGCGTTGATCTCCACGGGAGCGAATTTCGGCGGGGGGAGCTTCGCCAACTGAGCATAGGAGCTCATAAACCGGCTGAGCGCCTCCGACCGCGCCGCGATCACGTTGAGCCCCCTCGACATATCGTCTTTCCAGTCTTCCGGTAAAGTATTCGCTTTGAGCAGCGTCTCGAGGCTACGGGCAATCGACTTGATCGGCGTCAACGAATTGTTCAGCTCGTGACCCAATACTCGGACCAGACGCTGCCAGGCTTGCAATTCTTCTTCTCGAAGGGGCCGAGTGAGATCGCTGACAACGAGGAGTTGGTGCGGAACGCCGCCTTCGCGGAAATTGCTGCGGCGAATGCCCCACCGGCCGCTACCGCCGGGAAAATTGCGCGAGATGGTCTGGTCCGAATCGCCGACTAGATATTCAGCCAGACAAAGCGAAGTCGCATCGCGCGCGATGAGTCGCTCGGCCGGCTGCGCGAGCAGGCGCTCGCCCGCGCGGTTCACCAGTCGGAGAGTCTGCTGAGGATCGAAGGCAAACACCGCGACTTCAATTTCTTCGACGACCTTTCGAAGTAGCGCCGTAGCTTCGAGGGCGCCGAGGCGTTGGGCGCGCAGCGTGGCCGCCATAGCGTTGACCTGCTGCATCACTTCGCCCATTGGCTCGTCGGGATTCCCCACGCGAGCCCGGATAGAATAGTCGCCTTCGCGCATGGCTTCCAAAAGATTGGCCAAGGTGCGCAGGGGAGACGCAACGCGTTCCCGGGCGGCGAAGCTGAACCCAATCCAACACAGAACGACTAATGATCCGAAGGTCCACTGTTCGCGCCCGCTATGGCCGCCAGTCAGCAGCAGCACCATGGCAAGCACGAGAGCCGGCAGGCCGGCAGCCAGCGCAAACAACAGCACCCGCACATCGTGACTGATTCGGATTTTCATTGAGATGCCGGGTCACGCCGCGGACAGGCGACGATTCCTGCGCACAGAAACACTATGCTGCAACACGCTAAAGGCCATAGCGCTGCAAGCGCCGGTAGAGCGCGCTCCGGCTGAGCCCGAGAGCGGAGGCGGCGTGGCTGACGTTGCCTTGATATCGCGCGAGGGCTTTCTTGATGAGAGATGCCTCGACATCTTCGAGACTCATGTCTTCGAGCTTCTGCGCATTGGTCTGCCCTGCCCGTAGCGCCAGATCGCCCACGTGAATGCAGTTATCCTGCGCCATCAGGACCGCGCGCTCGACCACATGATTCAGCTCGCGCACATTCCCGGCCCAGACATGCTCATGGAGCGCCTGCAGGGCGCCGCTGTCGAATCCGGAGATCTGTTTTCGATAGCGCTGCGAATGGACGCCGAGAAAATGGCTTGCCAGAGGACCGATATCGTCGCGGCGCTCGCGCAAAGCAGGTATGTGGATCTCAATGGTGTTCAAGCGAAAAAGCAGATCCTGCCGAAAGCGTCCGGCTTCAACTTGCTCCGCCAGATTGGCATTGGTTGCCGAAATGACTCGCACGTCCACTCGTTTGGTCTTCGAAGATCCGACGCGTTCCATTTCGCCGATCTCCAGCACACGCAGCAGCTTCGACTGCAGATTCATGGGAACGTTGGCTATCTCATCGAGAAACAGGGTTCCGCCATCCGCGAGTTCGAACCGGCCGACCCGATCCATCTTTGCATCGGTAAAGGCGCCCTTTACGTGCCCGAACAGTTCGCTTTCAAAGACACCTTCAGCCAGACCGCCGGCGTTGACCGGCACCATCGGTTTCCCGCTCCGGCTGGAAATTGCGTACAGCGAGCGCGCTACCACCTCTTTACCGGTCCCGGGTTCTCCTGTAATGAGAACATTGGCATCGGATGGGCCGACGCGCGCAATTAGTTGGAGAACGGGCTGCATCGCCGGCGATTGCGCGATCATCGTGGGCAGATTCTCACCGCGAAGAAGCTGATTTTCGGCTTCGAGCCGCTGTCCGCGACGAAGAGCTGCACTCAATTCGAGTTGAGTCCGGACGATGGTGGCGAGGCGCTCGTTTTCCCAAGGTTTTTGGATGAAATCCCGAGCCCCGCGTCGCATCGCCTCGACGGCGAGGTCTACGCTACTCCAGGCGGTCATTACAATTACCGGAACGGTCCCGTCTAGCGTTTGAATTTTTTGGAGCAGATCGAGCCCCTCTTGCCCGGAAGTCGTATCGCGTGAATAGTTCAGGTCGATGATGACGAGGTCGAAATCTTTGTGCTCGAAGTTCCGCAGTACTTCCGCCGGCGATTCAGCCGATTCGATTTTATAGCCATCGCTTTTGAGCAACAGGCGAAGCGCTTCGAGGACGTCGGGCTGGTCGTCCGCGACCAGAATGCGTTGCTGTGATGGTGTAACTTTCATCGAAGTGGAGTTGCCGGAGAGGAGCGCGACGGCGCTGTTTTACAGCTCGCTCGCTCAGGTGGTCTTAATCCACCCGTCCTCCAGTTCGATGATGCGATTCCCGTACTCGGCATTCCTTTCGTTATGGGTTACCTGAATAATCGTCGTACCCTCCTGATTCAGCCGTTTGAACAACTCCATGATCTCCTTGCCCTGGCTCGAATGGAGGTTACCGGTCGGCTCGTCGGCAAGAATCACCCGCGGGTTGGCGATCATGGCGCGCGCGACGGCGACGAGTTGCTGCTGGCCGCCCGACAACTGGCTGGGGTAAAGGTCCTTCTTGCCAACCATGTTAAACCGGTCAAGCGCATCGCAGACGATGCTCTCCCGTTCCGATTTCTTGATGTTTCTATAGGAAAGAGGAATGTCCAGGTTCTCGTAGACCGTGAGTGAATCAAGCAGGTGATAGCTCTGGAAGACGAACCCAATGTGTTTCTTGTAGAGCTCCGCGCGGTCTTTCTTGTTCAACTTGTGGATTGGGAAATCGAGGAAGTGGTACTCGCCAGTCCAACTACTGTCGTGCATTCCGAGGATGTGAAGCATGGTAGACTTCCCAGCTCCGGATGGCCCCATGATCGAGATAAATTCGCCCTCTTTAATCTCGACGTTGATGCGCCGGAGAACGAAAGTTTTGCTTGGGCCATGCTCAAAGTATTTTTCAATATTGCGAAGAGAAATCATCCGTACCTACTCATACCGCAAAGCGGTTGCGCCTGCTCGCCTTCGAGCTTGGGGGACCGGACGCGCAGGCGCGGACACTAGGCGCCTTGCGCTAACTGAATCGCAGGGGCGGCGGCAGGGGCTTCCGAGGCGGGGTCTGGTGGAACCGGTCCAAATGAAATGGGCCGACTCGCACGTCAATGGGAGCCGGAGCATAGAAATGTAAGCGAGCATGAGCCACGCGCACTGCAATGTTACGCGTCCGCGTTATTACGGCAAGCCCCAGCAGAAGCAGCAAGATCGCCCAGATATCGACGTGCTTGTGAATCATATAGGAACCTCTACGTTCTCTTCAACCACCCGGCCGTCGAACAGATGGATCGAACGATCGGCGTAACGCGCATAGCGGGGATCATGAGTCACCATGCAGATGGTGGCTCCGCTGCGATGCAATTCGCGGAGCAGGTCCATCACCTGTTCGCCATTTTGAGAGTCCAGGTTTCCGGTGGGTTCATCGGCAAGCAGGATAGAGGGATCACCGGCCAGGGCTCGCGCGACGGCTACGCGCTGCTGCTGGCCGCCGGAGAGTTGGGACGGGTAGTGCTTCACGCGATGGGACATGCCAACACGCTCCAGCGCTTCGTGCACCTTCTTCTTGCGCTCGGCGGAGCCCATGCCGCGATATGTCAGCGGGAGTTCCACGTTTTCGTAAACTGTCAGATCGCCGATCAGGTTAAATGCTTGAAAAATAAACCCGATCTCGCGATTCCGGATACGCGCCCGCTCGCTGAGCTTCAGGTTCTGCACGGGCCGGCTGTTTAAGACATAAGTGCCGCCGCTCGGCGAATCGAGCAGGCCGAGAATGGCGAGCAGAGTGGACTTTCCGCAACCCGATGGGCCAGAGATCGAGACGTACTCGCCTCGTTTGAGGTCAATGTGTATCCCCGCTAAGGCGTGGGTCTCCACTTCGTCGGTGACGAACACCTTCGTCACGTTGTCCAGATGAATGAGGGGCTCTGCTGCGTTCATGCCTGCTGTGCTCATGCGTGCTGTTCCTCCAGTGCGGCTTCTTTCCTAATACGTCCCAGTGGGTGCTTCCGTTCCAGTTTGTGCGAAAATCGAGACACCATTCTATTGACCTCCCACCGGCATCGCGGGCTGGGGGCTCAGCCGGATTCGCTGCTGAGAATCCCACTGCGACATGTCCGAGAGAATCGCCCAATCACCCACCTTTAGACCACTCAACACCTGAATGGTGTTTACCGAAGCGGCTCCAAATTTCACATTCACGTGAGTAGCGCTTCTGCCATCCGGCGCAATCTTAAACAACCCGACCGTGGAATTGGGCTGGCCGAACACGGGCCGGCCGATCTGAACTACATCAGCCAGGCGTTCCAGTTGAATGGTGCCGTCGACGCTCAGTTCGGGGCGCGAGCCTGGCGGCAGGGGGCCGTCCAGCTTGCAATCGACGATAACGGTGCCATTCTGGGCGGCGGGATAGATGCGAATCACATGCGCCGGCACTATGCCGTTTCTCGTGTCGATCTCGGCCGGCTGGTTAATCGCGATGTCTTTCATCTGCGTTTCGGGAATGTTCAGCTCGGCCTTCAATTTGTGTGGATTGGCGACCTTGGCGAGGATTAAGCCGGGGGTGACGCGCTGGCCGACTTCGACGTCCACTTCCTGCACAACGCCATCGACTCCTGCGCGCATTGCCAACTCGTCCTCCTGCTTCTGTTTGAGTTCATATTGGGCGCGAGCCGAATCGACAGCGACTTGCTGCTCCTCGATTTGTGCTTTGATCGAATCGTCATTGATTGCAAGCCGCTGCTTTTGGAGCGCGAGACGCTTCGAAAGAGAATCCGCCTGGGCGACGGTGAGTTTCGTTTCCAGTTCGGACTTCAAACCGAGCCGGGTCAATTCCAGGTCGCGATCCGCCGTCAGTTTGGCCTGGTTATACTGTGATTCGAGATCGGCGAGCGTGGCGCGTTGGTCCAGTTTTCCGCTTTCGAGCTTCACTTTCAGATCGGCGAGCGTGGCCTGCGCCTGTTTCCATTTCCATTCGGCGTCGTGAGCCGCCAATTCCATGCCGGGATTGCTCAGACGGAGGATCACGTCATTGGCGCTAACCTTATCACCTGCGCGGTGCTCAATGCTATCGACGCGCGAGTCGGCAGCCGCCGGTATCCACACAATCTCTTCCGGGGTGAGCCGGCCGAGGCCGCGCACGTCTCTGATCATCGGGCCGCGTTTTACTTCGCCGGGCCAAAGCGTTGAGCCGTCCACCTCAGGCGAGGCTGGTTTCAGGCGGAGAGCGAACACCGTGCCGCCGCCGAGGACAGCCACCGCCACAATAATGTAGGCGATGCGCTTAATGGTCCTCCGCCGGGCGACTTCTTTTCCACGAGGAATATCCATGAGACACCTTGATAATGGCACGTAGAGCGCCAGGAGTGCACGAACTGTAACCAGTTGAAAAGAAGGAGCCTTCCAAAATGTAGGGGGGGCCGCCGGAGGCCCGGGTGTCCGTTTGTGGGATTCGCCTTGTGCGCTGTGGAACGAATTCTTGCCGACAGTACAGTCCGCGTCTACCTCCGCCACATGTCTCCCGAAGAAACGAACCCATCTGGCGTTTCGCGCTACGCTGAGAACTGTGAGTTCCACGGTACAGCGAAGTCCGGTTTGGATGCGGAGCGTCGGATCTCTGGACGGCTTTCGGCGATTCGCCTGGGGCGTGCTGGCCTACAACATCCTGGTGATTTTATGGGGCGCGTATGTGCGCGCCAGCGGGTCCGGCGCAGGCTGCGGCGACCACTGGCCGCTATGTAACGGCCAGGTAGTTCCCAGGGCGCCGCGAATTGAGACGATGATCGAATACAGCCACCGGCTGACGAGCGGCTTGTCGGTCATTGTCGTGGTTGGCTTGTGCGCCTGGGCATTCCTGTTGTTCCCGCGAGGCAATCGCGTTCGAAAGCTGGCAGGCGCCTCGGTCGTGTTTCTGTTCGTCGAGGCTATGCTCGGAGCGGGGCTGGTCCTTTTCAACGTCGGCCAGACCGCGTCCATCGGCCACACGATCTATTTGTCCGCGCATTTGGCAAATACGCTTCTGTTGCTGGCGGCGCTTGTATTGACGGCCTGGTTCGCTGAGGGGCCCGAGGCGCGACTTCGTTTGCGAGAGATTCCGTGGCCGTTCTGGGCCACGCTGCCACTCGCCATGTTTGTCTGCATCACGGGAACGGTCGCCGCTTTAGGCGATACGGCCTTTCCCTCGGCAAGCTTGAGCGCCGGCATCAGGCAGGACTTCTCGCCGACGGCGAGTTTCCTCGTCCGGCTTCGAATGTTTCATCCGTTCGTGGCCGCAATTTCAGGCCTGCTCTTCGCGGCGGTAGCGGTTTTCGCGCTGCGCGTCACCGAGCGGCCGAAGATGCGTGCCTTGGCCATGACGATCGTCATTGTGACTTTCGTCCAACTCTGCGCGGGCGTGCTGAATCTGGCTCTGCTCGCCCCTGTTTGGATGCAGATTCTGCATCTGTTTCTGGCGGATATCGTTTGGATCGCACTGGTCCTGTTTGTGGCGGAAGCAGCGCGGCCGATCAGCGTTCCTCTTCGCCGTTAAGCAGTCCTAACCTGATATACCGGAACTCGTGAGGGGCGGCCCGCGTCCCTGGAAAGTGAAAACTTTATGTCTCTGAAACTACTGTTGTTGACTTCGGTCGCTCTGCCATTTTTGGCGCAGGCGCAGGATGCGCGCCCGCCGGTGCGCCGCCAGATTGTACGAGCGACGGGAGAGGCGGCGTTGACCGCCAAGCCCGACCAGGCGCGGCTTTCGGTAGGCGTGATTACCGACGCCGCAACGGCGGAAGAGGCCATGCAGCAGAACGCCACGCAGACCACGGCGGTGCTCGATGCATTGAAGAACGTCGTAGGGACGGGCGGAGAAGTTAAGACGTCCAATTACTCCGTCAGCCCCCAATACAAATATGAGCAGGGCCACAGCCCAGTCATCACTGGTTATCAGGCAAGTAATACGGTGGACGTGACGCTGAGCGATTTGAGCCTGATCGGCAAAGTGATTGACGCCGTGGGGCATGCGGGCGCGAACAACATCAACAGCATCGCGTTTACATTAAAGAACGATCAGGCCGTGCGCGCGAAGGTGATCGCGGCGGCGACGAAACAGGCGCAGGCGAATGCGGAGGCGATCGCGCAAGCGCTGAACGTGAGAGTGGTTGGCCTTGCGTCCGCCGAAACAGTGGAAGGAGGTGGCCCGCGACCGATGACACCTATGTTCTCGGCGATGGGGCGCCAGGCAATGGCTGCCCCCACCCCGGTCGAAACCGGAACTTTAGACGTGCACGCGACCGTATCGGTGACGCTGGAAGTGGAGAAATAGAAGGATCCGGGAGCCGGTTAAGCTTTTGACAGAGGCTCCGTGAACTTGATCTGATTTCCCGAAGGATCGTTCACACGGAAGTCCCGGTTACCCCACGGCTTTCGTTCGATATCCTGTGTCACACGAGCGCCTCGTCTCATAAGCTCGCCGTGCAGTTCATCGAGTTCGTGCGTGAAGATGTGCATTCCAACAGGAGAATAGTTCCGCGAATCGTCTTGGAAGAGATGGATAGCAATGCCGCCGCGCTCCACGATGGCGTAATCCCCGCCAGGCATTTCCATCGCAACTTGGAAACCGAGCTTCTCCCTGTAATATTCAATCGACTCCTGGATCTTCAAAACGGGAACTTCGGGCGCAATCCGCGAAAGCCTCACCATGTATCGATTTTCTCCATGCGCCTTGCCGGAAGAGGCTTGGCCGGTATTCTTTCGCGAAATCCACGCCGGCGGCCAGCGAACTACGCGAATTAAACTCCGCTAGCCGCTTGTAGCATGGACCATTTTAGCTGTTCTTCCACTTCCTCGTCGACCTTCGCGCCTTCCCGCGTGACATAGAACACATCCAGAGCCTTATGCGCTTCGGTATCAATAAGCACAAGCTCAATGTCGCATCCGGCCGCGGAAAACGCCGTGGCGAGATCGTAAAGCAGACCAGGCCGATCCTCACCAACAAACTCGACAAGCGTCGCGGCATCGGACACTTCGTTGTCGAAACGAACAACCGGCGCAACCTGTGTAAGACGGCCTCGCGCCGGAACTGGTCGTCTCCGCTTCAGCAGAACCTTCACATCCTCCGTGCCGACGACCACCCGCTCCACGATTTTGCGGAGACGGTCAGTTTCAGTGGGGTTCAGTTCCAGCGTACGGAGCGGATCGGTGAAGCGAAACTGATCGAGCGCGAGGCGGGAAGCGTTCGCGCACGCCTCCGCCTTCACGATGTTTAGGCCGAAGCTGGCAAGCGCCCCGCAGATGGAGGCAAATAAACCGGGCCGGTCGGTCGCCAGCACTGTCGCCAAAAACGAATCCTTCTGTTGCACCACTTCAACGGCTACGCCAAACTCATCGGCGCGCCGCGCGAGCGCGCAATGGCAACCGACTTCTTCGGGCGTGTGGGTGCGCAGATACCGTGTGGGAAGGCCTTCAAGAAATTTCGCGAACTCGGGCGTGCGCTCCTCTGACGGAAAACCTTCCATGCCGTGAATACGGTCGCTGTCGAGTTCGCGCGTCAGTTGACGCCGGCCGGCGCTATACGTGCGCCAAAGTTGTTCAAGGCGCCAGGGCGTCATGGCCGTCGGATTGACCGCGCTGATATCCGCGTAGGTCAGCAACGTAAGATAGCGCAGAGATTCGAGCGTCCGCACTGAAGATGCGAGATGGCGCGCCGTTGCCGGATCGTCAAGGTCGCGGCTATTCATGATGAGCGAGAGATCCAAGTGACGCTCAATCAGCGATAACGTGATTTCTCGCCGGTTGCGCGGCATGCCAATTCGAGAGGCAATCGCGCCCGCCGTTTCGAGCGAACCTGCGACGTGATCGCCCGGCTTAGTACCCTTCCCAATATCATGCAACAACAGCGCGAAGCGGAGAACGGCTATATCCTCTACTTCTCGCAACAGTTCCTGAAGCCTTTTAGCGGTTCCGTCTCCACCGGTTGTCAGCCGGTCAATCACTTCAACCGCAACGAGGGTATGTTCATCGACGGTATAGCGATGATAGAAGTCGCGTACGACAAGGCTGTCGATCGACTGCCACTCGGGAATGGCCGCCGCCAGAATTCCGGCTTCCTGCATCTCGTGCAGTGCCAATCCGGCG
>JAICLJ010000249.1 GCA_025927575.1 Bryobacteraceae bacterium
CTCCAGACTTTTCTGCTCGCCTTGATCGAGAAGAGTTTTCCCTGGAACGAGTATGAGCGAGCCCTTGAAATGGGAGAGTGTGCGAGGCGTGAGGATCTGAAATTCTCGATGGGAGAGGAGCAGAAGTTCCATGGCCGCGCGGAATTTCGGAACATACTGACCCGGCACGTAATTGCGCGCCGCCGGAGAGAAGTAAACGCCAATCGGTGCAATCAACTCCCGGGGATCGTAGAAGACATGCTCGTGCTTCGCGATCCAGCCAAACACTTCCGTGCGGATCGCGATGTCGTTGGATCCCGACATCACGTGACCTTTCGCATCCCACGTATTCGCGCCAACGGTCAGATGTGAGGCGAACATTGTCTTCATAGCGTCAGGAATATTGACGCCCTTCTCTCCGTCCCAGGAATAATTCAGCATCCAGGTCGGTTTCGGGCCCGCGAAGGCGCGAAACGTGAACATGCCGATCATTTGCCGAAGCCAGTCGAAGGCCGAGCGTGAAGCGGCAATCGTATCGGAGGGTCCTTGATATTCGTGAGCAATGGCGTCGACGACCGGATAGAGATCGTAGACATCGGCGCCGACACGCGGCGCCGCGCTTTCATACCCTGGAAAGATTTCAGCGATTGTCAGGCAGTTGGGATTTATTTTTTTTACATTCTCGTCGATCTCGCGCATGAAGGCCGTGATCGTCGCGATGCGAAAATCGACCCAGCGGCGGAAATGAGGATCCGCCGCATCGCCCAATCGCATGTCGTGCAATGCGTCGATGCCGGTCTCGCGCCGGAATGCCTCAACGGTATAGCGATCGAAACTCGCCCAACTGTTTTCCCACCCGTCGAAGTGCGTCATCCAATACGGAATATCGACATAGACGCCGTCGATGCCCGTGGCCGCAATTTGGCGAACCAGTTCCATATAGTGGGTTCGCCACTCCGGTGCATAAGGTGAAATCCAGACATCCTCGTCGCCCTTGGCGATCCAGAATGCGCTGCCGCCTCCGAACACTGCCGGCTTTCCGCTTCGATCGCGCTGCACCCAGTCCGGATGATCCTTGAAGAATGTATGCGCGGTCTTGTCCGCATTCGCAGTAATGCATTCAAGCCCGGCAATATATACGAACGCTTTGTTGCCCACCGCGTGAGCGGCTTTCGCAACTTGCCGGATGGCCGCGAGTTTCTCCGCCGGGTTCAGGAAGCTCTCGTAGCGCCCCGGTATATCGTTATCTACTTCGATCCCGAACACATGGGTTCGCTGCGATTCTTCAATGATCGAGGGGACACTCTGGCGCGACAGCGAATGGCCCGCGATGCGAACATAACGGCTCCAGTTCTGCGCCGGCGTCTTCGCCGCAGCTTCCGCGGCCGCCCTCCCGCCGGCAAGGAAAAGAAGCGACAGCGAAACAAGAGCCGCAGTGATTCGCATGGTTAGAATTCGAAGCGGGCGACCAGTTGCATTCGGCGTGGACTGAAACCCGGCGCGAGTGAGTTCACAACTCCGAACAGCGAATCCCCATACGTGGTCACTGGTAGCCCGAAGCGTGTGCGATTGAAAATGTTGAAAGCCTCCACCCTAATCTGAAGCTTGGCCGATTCGCTGAAGGAGAACTCTTTACGCGCCGCGGCATCGACATTGCGGATGCCGTCAAGACGAAGGCTCTCGAAGTAACGCGGACTATTCCCCAGTTGCTGGTCGCCAGGGTCCGAGAAGCAACTGGAATCGAAGAACGGCGCCCCGGTCGCAGCGGCGTGATGATAACTGATGCCGGCGCCCGGGTTAGCGCAAGTTACGTTCGGGCGCTGATTCCCATCCGCTAAACGTGGGACGCTCATCACGATAGCGATAGGCTGTCCGGTTTGAATCGTATATGAGGTGTTGATCGACCAGCCGCCTATCACCGCGTCTAGGACACGGTTCATGTTCGGCCCGATCAGCGAGCCCCGGCCGATGGGTAAAGTGACCGAAGCTACCGCCGATAGACGATGAGTGGCGTCGTTGGCGCTGATGCCGTAATCGCTGTTTCGCCGGTCAATCGCTTGTGGAGCGCCATTTGAGTAATAACCGACCCAATCGTTTGAGCCAGCGGAGCTGTCGTCGGTGTAACGCGAAAATGTGTAACTCCCCTGAAAGGTGACATACTTCCCGTCACGCTTGGCGAAACTCAATTGAAGCGAGTTGTACCGCGAGGTTGCCGACAACAGAGGCAATCCGGTGAACTCGCCGTCGAACTGAGGATACGGCCGCAGCAGATTCAAAAGCGGAATTGTCGGGTTGTTATAAATTGAGTCTGGCTCGTTAAACTTGGCATTTGGTCCGGAGAAAAGCGGTTGAAATGGATTCGGGGCGAGCGAGAAAAGCTCGTCGCTCGTATTCTGGCTGCGGATGTCGCTCGAGATATAGTTCCGGTTCCGTGTGAAGCCCCAACTGCCCCACGGCAAATGAACGCTTCTGTTGGCGCTGTAATCTGCGGAAACAACCAAACGTCCCGGCAAAAGCCGTTGTATGCCGACGCTCCATTGGTAGATCTCTGCATTTCGGGCCTTCTCATAACTGAGGTCGCTCGGATTAGAAAACCCCCAAAGCGCTAACGGCCCGTACTTGGTTCCTTGCGGCGCGGGCAATCCCGCCGGAAACGGATTATCGAGCGTCGCGTACTGCGTTTCGTAGCCATCGAGCGAGAAACGGATAGGCTCTTCTTTCGAGAACGCTGGCCCCGCGTATTGGAAATTCGTCGCGACATTCATGCCGTAATAAATGCCCGCCCCGCCGCGAATGACGGTCTTACTATCGGGCGCATAAGCCACGCCAAGGCGAGGAGCCAAATTATTCCGGTCTACCGGAATGTTGCGCGTGCCGGAGGTTGGGAAAATCGTCGTGCCCTGCAATGGTCCCTGCGTAAGAGGAAGACCGGGAACCACAATGCCGCTATCGCCGTTGAAATCGGAGAATTGCGACCGATCGTATCGCTCCGAATACGGCGTGCTCCACTCGTATCGAAGGCCGAGGTTCACAGTCAGCTTCGATGATGCCTTCCAGTCGTCCTGAACGTAGAAAGCGGTCTCGATTGACTTGTCCGCAACACGTGGACGAACGGTGATAATCGAGTCGTTATCGCCGTAGCCCACTAAGAGGCTGGCGATCGGGCTTCCGGAGGCAACATCGCCAAGAAAAGGATCGTTCGCGGTATTAATCTGCGAAAAATGGAAGGTGCCGGTTGCGGAATCGGGTTGGCCGAAATTGTTATAAAAGAGCCGCTGTTCGCTGCCGAACTTGAGCGAGTGCGCGCCATGCACCCAGTTCACACTGCCCGAATAGTTGAAAAGCGTGTGGGCAAAGGACGTGTCCACGCAACATTGGGTAAAGAGTCCAGCGTAGGGTCCGTCATCCATAACGATCGACGGCATGCGTGTCAGTCCGTTTGCAACCAGAACGGATGGGAAACCCACGGTATTGAGATTCGGGTAATCCGACTCACCTGGCGCTTCAACTCGATCGAGGCCCGCTCTAAGCTGCAACAAAAGCGTCGGGCTGATGATCCAGCTATAATCCGCGCCAACGTTGTGCACGGTAGTACTGAAGTGAACGCCGTCATTCCAATCCCCATCGCCGAATATTGTAGGTGTGTCCTGATTGCTGCGGAGCCGGGAGTAGCGCACCGATGCGCGCTGTTGCGCGTTGAACTGCTGGTCTATTTTTGCGTCCAGCTGGTAACCCTGTGAGGTGCTGAGAACGTTAGTGCGGTAGTTATTTGTGCCAAGCAGCGGATCTCCGGGTAAGTTCGGAGCCGGGTAGAGTTGTGCGACCTTCAGCCCGATGGGATTGAGCATACTGGCCGGAATCACGTTCGGTACTCCGTTGGAGGCAAACTGATTCCGCGAACCGGGAAGTCCGGAGGCTGGATCGTAAATCGTAATCGGGACAACGTTGCCGTCTGCGTCGAGCGTGTTCGTTTGGGAGAAATCGCCCTGTCTCTCGGCGAGAGTCGGAACCGTCGTGGCGATTTGGATTGGCGAGCTGTCTTTTACTCGCTCAAAATCAAACAGGAAAAACGTCTTTTCCTTCTTGACTGGCCCATTGACCATGAAACCGTAATCGTCATGCTTGTGATTGGGCCTCGGCAGTCCGGATGCGTTGCTGAAAAAGTCGTTCGAATCGAGGCCTGAGCGTTGCCCGAACCACCAGCCGCTGCCGTGAAATTGATTGCCGCCTTGCTTCATGAGAACGTTGAGCACCGTGCCGCCGTTATTGCCGTATTCGGCCGAGAACGCATTGTTAGAGACTTTAAACTCCTGGATCACCTCGACGGAGGGCTGGTAATAGACGTTTGTGTTTGCGCCTTCACCCTGTTCGGGCGCGGTTGTCGGTGTGCCGTCCAGCCGGATCTCGGCTGTGGCATTCCGTTGCCCGTTCGAAATAAAATTTGTCCCGGACGGGTAGCTGTCTGCCGGGCCGGAGCCGGGTGACTCCGTTACGCCGCCGGACAAAAAAATCAGAGGGAAATAACTGCGTCCGTAAAGAGGTATGTCCCGGGTCGTGCTGCCTGATATGGTTGCGCCAAGCGTGGCCCCGCCCGTGTCAAGAACCGGCGCCGCCTCTGTAACGTTGACCGAGGAACTGGTCAGCGCGAGACGGAGCTCGATGTTTATGACTGCCTGCTGGCTTACGGTCAGCGCGATGTTTTTCGTTTCTGTCTTCGCAAAACCTGGCTGTTCGATGGCCAGGTTGTACGTAGCCGGACGAAGACCATTGAGCGTATAGATACCGCTGTCATTACTGGTTGTCGATGTTTCTATCCCGGTGGCGACATCGGTTAGCCGTACCTTAGCGCCCGAAACAACTGCGCCGCTGGGGTCCGTGACCTTGCCACGAATCTGGGCCTCAAATCCGGACTGCGCCCGCAACAGCGCAGGGCCTGACGCCAGCCCTTCCATTAAGAACGCAGCGATAAACAACCGGCGCGCTAGCAGGCCTGCAAGTATGTTCCATCTCGTCTGAAGCATCTTTACACTTCCCGGGTTTTCTAGATTTCAGCGAACCATCCGTTCCTGCATCCTAACTTCTGTGATGTTTCGATGTCAATCGATAACTTGCGATATATTTCACCTGACATTCCGCATTTCTCGAATGTTTCTGGAGTAGGCTCTTCATAGCAATTTTGCGTTGAAACGCGAAAAAATGTGGGTAAATAAAGTGTCTAATGCGAAGGGTGAATATGCGTGAATGCCTTCTCTCACCGTCGAAAGCCGAGTGGATCCGCTAACCGGCGGGGTTTCGATTACCGTATTTTGTGTTTCGTTGTATCGGATTTGCGAAGGAATCTAGGCGGGAGCGACTCTCGGCACGGTCGCTGAGAAGTTTATCGCCTGGCAGGAGAGGATGGTTCACATTTTCCGTAATTTCGGCTCTCGTCGAAACGGAAGGTGCAGAGTTCGCGCTGATTAGGCTTTTGTGGCGCGAAAGCGGAAAGCTCCCGAACCCACATCAACGTGAACATTCGTGAATCCTGCCGCTTGGAGCCGACCCGGGAAGGTTTTGGGATCGACGACAACCATCGTGTCAAATAAATGGAGCAGGCCGAAGATTCGGCTGTAGAGACTATCCGTGCCGGCGAATGTGGCGCCTGGACGTAAGACCCGGGCGACTTCCGCCAAAAGACGGTCTTGAAGTCTGGCTGACGGAACGTGGTGCAACATGGTAAAACTCACGGCTCCATCGAAGCTCGCGTCGGGGAATGACATCGCCGTCGCATCCCCGTTCAACACCGTCACGTTTTGACCGTTGAGGCGGCGCGACAACGATTCCGCCAACGCTTCGTCGATTTCCACGCATGTTAAATGCTCGACGCGGGTACGAAGCAAATCGGTTGTGACGCCTGGACCCGGTCCGATTTCGAGAACCCGCGAGCCTAGA
>JAICLJ010000135.1 GCA_025927575.1 Bryobacteraceae bacterium
ATCGGTTCCGTTCCACTGCCGTTTTCTATTCACTTCCCAGCGGAAACCATTATTCACATCACCGGAATCGTTATTCACTTCCTCCGGAACTTTTATTCACATCCAGCGGAATACGCACCTTCGCTTGCCAGACGGTCGAGATTCGGAGTTTGTATATCGTTGTTTCCATCGGCGCCCAAACAATCGCCGCGGAGCTGATCGGCTATCAGAAGCAGAATGTTTGGTCTTTTGCTGGACGGACGCCGTGCCATCATGGCAGGCGCGGACAACGCGGCTCCGCCCAACGACATGAACTCCCTGCGCTTCATAAAATACCCTTTTCAAGATATGCCATTGATCGCGCCGGCGGCTCTCTCGGGATCTAAAACGATGGAGCGCTTGTTTTGCGTTCAGTAAACACTACTTCGTCTTGGCCAGTTTCTTCTCAAGATCGCGTGCGCGGTCGATGGCCTCGCTCGGTGCGAAATCGTCCAGCTCGAAGAACTGGCGGATTTCGATTTCTCCTTCCTGGCCTTCCCCGTGTGGAGCGGGAACCCGCTTGGCCCATTCGATCGCTTCTTCCCTGGACTTTACTCGAATGATCCAATATCCAGCGATCAGTTCCTTGGTCTCGGCGAAGGGCCCGTCGATCACCGTGCGCTTGCCTCCTGAAAATTTGATGCGAGCCCCCTTGGAACTGGCTTGGAGGCCGGCTCCATCGAGCAGCACGCCGGCTTTCAACAGTTCCTCGTTGTACTTACCCATGGCGGAAAGAAGCTCCTCGCTCGGCATAATGCCCGCTTCCGAGTCCTTACTGGCCTTCACAATCATCATGAATTTCACGTCATCTCTCCTTCTGGTTGTAGATCGAACGAACACAGGCAAACTCGACAGGGTTAATGCGAAAAATGGATACCAGATTGGCTGAACCGGCTAGCACCGAGATGGCTGGGATCGACAGAGTGATGCTCGGTCACGCCCTTTCGGGCTGAACTTCGCGCAGCCGGCCCTCCAGAAAACGGCGCTCGCTTTCGTTAGTTACTAATTCAAGCGCTCGCGCATAGCTTCTGGCCGCTTCCTCGGACGATCCGAGACGGCGCAGCAAATCGGCCCGTGTAGAATGCAGCAAATGGTAGTCGTTGAGATCGCCGGTCTTGGCAAGCGCGTCAATGACAGTCAGCGCCGGCTGAATGCCCCGCGCCATAGCGACCGCGACCGCGCGGTTCAGCGACACGATCGGCGAGGGATCCAGATGCTCAAGAAAGTCGTAAAGTTGGAGGATTTGCGGCCAGTCCGTTTCTTCGGCCGACGCCGCGCCGCAATGTAGAGCCGCGATCGCCGACTGCACGGCATAGGGACCCAGGCGGCCGCGAAGCGACTCTTTTACGAGAGGCAACGCTTCGTCGATCTGCGCCCGATCCCACCGGCTACGATCCTGTTTTTCGAGAGTAATAAGGTCGCCGTTTTCATCGAGCCGGGCATGACGCCGTGCATCATGAAGCAGCATAAGCGCCAGCAGCCCGGTCGCTTCCGCCGCGGGCGAGGCCATGAGAGTCCTCACCAGGCGCCCGAGGCGAATTGCCTCGGCGCACAAATCGGATCTTACCAGCGGTTCGCCTCGGGTGGCCGTATAGCCCTCATTGAAAACGAGATAGATCACCGTCAGTACAGCGTCAAGCCGCTCAGGCATTTCGTTCACACCGGGCGTCCGATAAGGAATGCGTGCATCGCGAATTTTGCGTTTTGCGCGGACCAACCGCTGCGCCATCGTCGCCGGTGAAACCAGAAAAGCACGAGCGATCTCGTCCGTTTCGAGACCGCCCAGGGTTCGCAGGGTCAGCGCGACCTGCGCCTCGAGCGCCAGCGCCGGATGGCAGCAAGTGAAGATCAACTGCAGCCGGTCGTCGGGGATTTCAGTGGTATCGTACTCCGGCTCTTCAACTGCCTGATTTGCTCCGGTCGCGGCTATCGATTGGACGGCTTCGGCGAAGCGTGTCCGCCTTCGCACACGGTCGATGGCCTTATGCCGGGCCGTCTGGATGATCCATGCGCATGGCGCTTCCGGAACACCCGACGTGCGCCACTGATCGACCGCGGCTCCAAATGCTTCTTGAGCCACGTCCTCGGCCAGCTCAAAGTCATTGAAGATCCGAATCAGGGTGGCTAGAATCCGGCCCCAATCCGAACGATAGAGTTCTTCGACAGCCTGGTCGGATTTCGCGTGCATACCCTTAAATAAATTCTCTGACATGTGTCGATCCGGACATTGTCCGTTCGATTCACTTGTGGAGAGTTCACAATGACGGACAACGAACCGCGCTTCGAAAACTGTAAGCCACTGCTCATTGCAGGCGTGCGCGGCCATTTTAGTGCAGCCTCTTGGGAGGGCATTTCCGCTCAGTGGCAGCGCTTTGAGCTTCACATGGACAAAATCCCCGGCCAAGTGGGCCGCGCGGCGTATGGTCTGTGTTTCGCCGTACCCGGGGGCATCGATTACTTGTCAGGCGTCGAGGTGTCCGGAACCGCTGACCTCTCCACGGAGTTCAATTGCGTGCGTATCCCGGCGCAAAAATACGCGATTCTTCCCTACGAAGAACACGTGTCGAAACTCCGCAACGCCCTCGACATTATCTGGCACAAGTGGCTCCCGGCGTCTGGTTATAAAGTTGCGCGCGCTGGCGCCGGGACGCCGGATTTCTTCGAGCGCTACGGCGAAGGTTTCGATCCGCGGACCGGCGAAGGGGATATCGAAGTGTGGATACCGATTCAATCCTAAAAGCAAAAGGGACCTGGAGCATGATAAAGAACGACATAGAAAGCCCGAAAGTAGTATCGAGAGATGAGTGGCTCGTAGCCCGCACAAACCTACTGATGAAAGAGAAGGAACTCACCCGCGCGCGTGACGCATTAAGTGCCCAGCGGCGTGAGTTGCCGTGGGTCAGGGTCGAGAAGGAATATGTCTTTGACACTCCGGACGGTAAGAAGAGCCTCGCCGAGATCTTCGACGGCCGCAGCCAGATGATCGTCTACCATTTCATGTGGAAACGGGAACTGGAGGACGGCTGCGTTGGCTGCTCGTTCCTGGCCGATCATATCGACGGGGTCAACCTGCATCTTCCGCATCACGACGTGACTTTCGTCGTAATGTCGCGCGCGCCGCTGCCGGTGCTCGCGGCCTACAAAAAGCGCATGGGATGGCGGTTCAAGTGGGTGTCATCGCACGATAGCGACTTCAACTTCGACTACAACGTCTCGTTCACCCAGGATGACTTGGCAAAGGGCAAGGTCTTCTATAACTACAGAATGACCGATGCTTCGATTGAGGAACTCCCTGGCATCAGCATCTTTTACAAGAATGCGAACGGCGACATCTTCCATACCTATTCGAGTTACGCTCGGGGAAACGAGGAGGTGGTTGGCGCGTATATGTACCTTGATCTGACGCCAAAGGGCCGCAACGAGACCGGGCCCAATCACAACCTGACCGATTGGGTGCGTCATCATGATCGATACGGCGCCGGTGGATTCGTCAACTCCGCGGGAGCGTACGTGCCGCCTAAACGGCCGGAATCGTGTTGTCATTCGGCCGAAAGTGAGCAGATCGCATAAGGAGCAAACTATGAGCACTGGTCTATACGAGAAAACTCATGCGGGTAGCATGGGCGAAATCGAAGTCTTCCGCCACAGCGCTCGCGCCATTCACAAAATTGTCCGCCTCAATACCGCGGGTGTGACACAGGCCGAAAGTCTGATCCAGCCTCGCCCCGCGGGAAACTGCCTGAACTGGGTGGTCGGCCATTTGCTATGCATTTACGCGCACACTCTCCCACTGCTCGGAGAGCGACCGGTGATGGACGAAAGGGCCCTTCAGCGTTACGACCGGGGCAGCGCTCCCATCGTGGACGCTGCGGAGGCCCGAGAACTATCGGACCTGCTGAAGGCCTGGGACGAAACCGCTGAGCGGATGGATGCCGGACTGGCGGCCCTGACTTTGGAGGCCCTGGACGCGCTCGCTCCGTTTTCGCCCAGTGACGATCCAAAAGAGACCGTCCGATCGCTTTTGACGCTGGTTTTTTTCCATCAGGCATACCACGCAGGCCAGTTAGGCCTACTACGAAGGATTGCCGGAAAAGAGGGAGCAATCTCTTAGCGCAGCGGTTGACCGCGAGGCGCCGCTTTAAAATTCATCATGTGGAGCTACACGCATGAGATATATGTTGCTGATTTACCTCGATGAGCAAGCCTTGAATGAAACCGAACGGAACGAGTGTTATGAGGAATCCACGCGGCTCACGCAAGATCTGGAGGCGAGCGGACAGTACCTGGCTGCCGCTCCGCTACACCCGACGTCCATGGCGACGAGCGTTCGAGTGCGCGACGGCAAGCGGCTCGTGACTGACGGCCCGTTTGCGGAAACGCGCGAGCAGTTGGGCGGCTACTTCCTGATAGACGCGAACGACCTCGATGAGGCCCTGGGCATAGCGGCTCGGATTCCGGCGGCGCGCACCGGTACTGTCGAAGTCCGGCCCGTATTGGAGATACCAGGGCTGCCTCCGGGTCACACATTGAGCGAATTGCAGTCAAGCGCCTAGCTCATCATGACAGCTGCTTAGGGACTGTAGCTTCACGCGCGGCAAACCCCAATTTCCTTTCTTGTCAAAGGCGGCCCAGAACAGCGTAAACTACTTAAATTAATGGGATCAACACCCATGCGGATTCGCCTGTTCGGCAACCTGCGCATCAGTTTCGCTGATCGCCCGGTCACGGCCGTTAACACGAACCGCCTGCAATCTTTGATCGCATATTTGATCCTGCATGGCGATGCGCCGCAGCCGCGGGAACGATTGGCGTTTACGCTGTGGCCGGCGTCGAAGGAATCGCAGGCACGCACGAATCTACGGCAACTTCTCTACAATTTGAAACGGGCATTGCCTGCCGAATGCAACTCGCTTGTGTCCGATCAATTTGCAGTGCAGTGGCGGCAGGATGCTTCCTGCGCCGTCGATACCATCGATTTCCAGGCGGCGATTGCGGAGGCCGCCACCGCGCAAACGGAGAAAGACCGCGCGCGGGAAATACAATTCCTCACAGTCGCGGCCCAACTGTATGAAGACGACCTTCTGCCTGCGCTGTACGACGATTGGATCACGCCGATGCGTGAAGACTACCGGCGGCAGCTCTCTGGCGTCTTGCAGCGCCTTGCAACGATCTTCGAAGAACAGAAACAATACGCGGCAGCCATCCCGTGGGCCGAGCGGCTGGTCGCGCTGGATGCGCTGTGCGAGGCGCACTATCAATTGCTGATCAGGCTGCACGCGGCTAACCATGACCGCGCCAGTGCCCTTCGCGCCTATCACCAGTGCATGCGTGTGCTGCGGCGTGAAATGGGTGTCGAGCCGGGTCCCGCGACGCGGGAGCTGTTTGAACGAGTACTGAAAGTGGAGTCGGGAGCTGCGAACGCGCCGGCATCCGGGTCTCGGCCGGCGAAATCGGTCTCGCAACTGCAGAACGCACGGGCGCTCGTGGGCCGCACGATGGAATGGCATCGATTGTCATCAGCCTGGCAAGCGGCGATGGACGGCGGCCCGCAAGTGGCCGTGATTTCTGGCGAACCGGGAATCGGCAAGACGAGGCTCGCCGATGAACTCTATCAATCGTGCGTTCGGCTAGGGCGTTCGGCCGCGCGCAGCCGCTGTTACGCCGGGCAAGGGCAAGTGGCGTATGCGCCCATAGTGGAGTGGCTGCGCTCCGATGCGGTTCGCATGAACTGGACGAGCCTTGGGCCACCGCGGCTGGCTGAATTGGCGCGGCTTGTACCGGAAATCTGCGAACAGTTTCCGGAACTCGAACTGCTCAGGCATGGACAACGCGGCTCGCTCGCGGAAACATGGCAGCGCCTTCATTTCTACGAATCGCTGAACGCCGCTTTCGGCAAGAGCCGGAAGCCGATTCTGCTCTATCTCGACGACATGCAGTGGTGCGATGCTGATTCCTTTGAATGGCTTAACTCGTTATTAACCTCTCCCGCCGCGATCGGTGTCCTCCTGCTGGGAACGGTGCGGGGTGAAGAGACAGGCCGCGAACATCCGTTTACGCGTTTTCTGGCAGGACTGCGGCAATCGGGGATGGTTCTGGAAATTCCGCTTGAGCCCTTGGATGCCCGGGAGACGGCCGAACTGGCGCGCCGCGAATCCGCTAAGCCGCTCGATAGCGTAAACCTTGGAGAGATCTTCCGCGCCACGCGAGGCAATCCGTTGTTTGTGGTTGAGAGTGTCCGCGCCGGATTGCAGAGCAGGCGGGGGCATGCAGTAATTGCCGAGCGCCTGGCGCAGCTTTCAGCCGGTTCTTACGAACTGGCTGGCCTGGCAAGCGTTGTTGGGAGGCCCTTCTCGTTTGAATTGCTGGAGAAAGCCACCGATTGGGATGAAGCCAGCCTCTCCCAAGCACTCGACGAACTCTGGCGGAGACGCATCATCGAAAGCCGCGGAGCTTTAGAGTACGATTTCACACACGACCGGCTCCGCGAAGTAGCCTGCGGAGAACTGAGCCTGGTGCGCCGACGCTATTGGCACCGGCGCGTGGCGCGGGCGCTTGCAGAGGTGCATGGCGCCGACATCCAAAGTTGGAGCGGGCAGATTGCCTCGCATTTCGAACAAGCCGGAATGGCGGAAGGGGCGATCGAGCATTACCGGCGAGCGGCTGCTTACGCGCGGCAGCGATATGCGGAAACGGAAGCGGCGGATCTGCTGAAGCGCGCTCTCTCGCTCTGCCGCGGATTTCCCGAGTCTGACCAGAGGCTGAAACAGGAGTTGGATTTGTTGGTCACGCTGGGCCCGGGGCTCGTGGCAACGGAAGGGTACTCCGCGGCGGAAGTAGGGGAGGCCTACAAGCGAGCGCTGGATCTTTCGAGACGCTTCGAGAATCACAATATTTTCGCGATTCTAAGCGGCGTTTGGGCCTTTCATATCGTACGGGGCGATTTGAAAGAGGCGCACCAGTTCGGCCTTGAATTTTTGAGGGGGGCGGAGCAAGAGCCGACTCCGGGACTGCTGCTAGCCGCGAACTTCATCCTGGGTACCAGCCTGTCTCACCTGGGCCAGCTGGAAGCAGCGCTCGCCCACATGGCCGCTGCTAGCCGCACGCCCAGCGATCCGGCAGAATCGGTGTTAGCGCTGTTCGCCGGGCCCGATGTCGGAGTCTTTTGCCGCTCTTACCTCGCCCATCTCACCTGGCACCGCGGAGAGGACAGCGCAGCGAATGCTCATGCCTCGGAGGCGATCGCGGCGGCGAGGCTGATGCATCACCCTTTCAGCCAGGCGATCGCGCTCGATTATGCCGCAATGCTGCATGTCTTCTGCGGCGAAAGCCGCGCGGCGCTCGAAGACGGCCGCGAAGCGGTGGAACTGTGCAGCCGCCACGGCTTCGCGTATTACCTCGCGATGGCCAACGTCCTCACGGGCTGGGCGGGAGCGGCTGAGGGCGATGTAGCGACCGGCTTGGCGCAACTTCGCGAGGGGCTGGAGGGGATGCGCCGCCTGGGTGCTGAACTCCGTTTGCCCTACTACTTCACATTGCTGGCCGAAACATTGGGGCGTGCCGGTCTGGTTGGCGAAGCCTTGGCGAGTCTCTCAACCGGTTTTGCGTTTGCGAGCAAAAACGGCGAGAGCTGGGCTGTCGCGGAGCTGCATCGCATCCAAGGGAATCTGCTGGCGGCGGAGGGAAAGCACGAAGCGGCGCGTGTCAGCTTCCAGCGGGGCGTTGAGGCAGCGCGACGGTCGGGTTCGGTTCCGTTTGAGAGAAGATTGTCGATTCTTGCGGACGGAACGGCCGCAGCCGTCTCTACAGAACGCTTCTAGAACGCCGCGCCAGGCAAAGTGGACATATTCAGGCGCGACAAATCAACAGAGCGCCTGCGATAAGGAGAAGCAATGTCCCTGCAACAAGCTATTGCGGAATTCCGCGGCCAGTTTCGCGGTTCAGTGATCGAGCCTGAAGATACGGCGTACGACGAGGCGAGGAAAGTCTATAACGCGTCGATTGATCGCAAGCCGAGGCTCATCGTTAAGTGTGCTGACGTCGCCGATGTAATAGCTGCCGTCCGGATGGCAAAAACTCACGGTCTGCGGGTTTCAATCCGCGGTGGCGGCCATAATGCGGCAGGACTGGGTGTCTGCGACGACGGCATGTGCATCGATTTAGCCCTGCTGAACTACGTGAGAGTCGATCCTTCAGCGCGCACGGTGCTGGTGGGTGCCGGCAGCAAGTGGAAAGATGTGGACCATGCGACACATGCATTCGGGCTTGCTGTGCCATCGGGCATCATCTCGAGCACCGGAGTTGCCGGCCTGACGTTGGGTGGAGGCATGGGGCACTTGACGCGGAAATACGGCCTGACGATCGACAACCTGCTCTCCGTCGATCTGGTGCTGGCCGACGGCACCTTCGTCGTCGCGAACTCCGAGGAAAATGCGGACCTGTTCTGGGCAGTGCGCGGCGGGGGCGGAAACTTCGGCATCGTGACCTCGTTTCTGTTTGAGGCGCATCCGGTCGATACCGTTTGCGCCGGCCCCATGCTCTGGAATTTGGAAGATGCAGCGGACGTGATGAAGTGGTACCGGGAGTTCATCACGCAGGCGCCCGAGGAAATGAATGGGTTCTTTGCGATGATGAGCGTGCCGCCGGGACCGCCCTTCCCCGAGGAGTTGCACCTCCGCAAAATGTGCGCGATCGTCTGGTGCTATCAGGGGTCGATGGAGCAGGCGAATACGATTTTGGAATCGATTCGCAGCTACCGTCCGCCGGCTTTCGAATTCTTCGTACCCATGCCATTCCCGATGCTGCAGGGCCTGTTCGACGGCATTTTACCGCCCGGCCTGCAATGGTACTGGAAAGCCGATTTCTTTAAGGAACTCAATGACGCTGCGATTGAAAAGCATCTCGAACACGCTTCCCTTATGCCGACCTGGCAATCGACGATGCACCTGTACCCCGTGAATGGAAAAGTGCATCGAGTGGGCGAAGCCGACACAGCGTTCAGCCATCGTGACGCCGTCTGGAGCGAAGTGATTGTGGGAGTCGATCCCGATCCGGCGAACGTAGGGAAGATCACTGATTGGGCCAGAAGCTATTACAATGACCTGCATCCGTTCGGCGCCGGCGGAGCTTACATGAATTTCATGATGGAAGAAGGCGAGGATCGGATTCGGGCGGCGTACCGAGGAAACTACGATCGGTTAGCGGCGGTCAAAGCGAAGTACGATCCCTCCAATTTCTTCCGGGTGAATCAGAACATCCGCCCAGTGGAGAGTCACAAAGCGCAACCCGCCTCGTGATCACAATCGTCGTGGGGCGAGCGTCCGTGCTCCCCCCATTGAGCTCAGAATCCGGGCAGCTAGTCAATTCCTTCGACAATGCGAAAATCGCGTTCTGCCGCGGATCCTAACGTCTTTAGCGCCACTTTATAAGCCTCGCTTGCATAGGCTGCTTTAGCTTTTGCAAAACTCTCAAATTCCATCACCACAATGCGCTGGTGTCGCCCGGATTCATGCGCCTCGATAGCCTCGGAAGTGCGGATCAACGGCTTGCCGCCGGCCGCTTCGATAGCAGGTATCGCCAGTTTGCCATATTCCTTCAACGCGTTCTCATCCGAAACCGACCGGTACGCAACCACCCAATAACCTTTACTCATCGACTCTTCTCCTCTCCTGTGCCTTGGCAACTTGCATGTCGTAATGTCGCCGCGGTATCGGGCGGCCATCCATTCCGCGATTACGCATGCCCGAAGGCGCCGTCTCCGATGGTAGCGAACGGAACTCTTTAAGTTGTGCCGAATGAAAAATAGGAGTCTTTATATACTTGTTGTCTGGCAATGGCTCAAGTGATTCAAAGTCCAAAAAAATATGACGCTGTAATTGTCGGCTCAGGGGCCGGTGGTGGGATGGCTGCCTATGTGCTGACGAAGGCAGGCGCGAAGTGTCTCATGCTTGAGGCGGGAGATTTCTTCGATACGGCAAAGGATTCCAAAATGTTTGTCTGGCCGTACGAAGCGCCGCACAGGGGCGCGGCGACTCCCGAAAAACCGAATGGGTTTTTCGACCCCGGGCTGGGCGGTTGGAAACTTCCCGGCGAACCCTACACCAATGCGCCTGGCAGCGATTGGAGCTGGTGGCGCACTCGCGCGTTGGGTGGCCGTACGAATCACTGGGGCAGAATCTCTCTTCGTATGGGCCCTTATGACTTTAAGCCTTACAGCCGCGATGGCAAAGGCTATGATTGGCCCATCACTTACGACGACCTTGCACCTTACTATGACAAGGCGGAAGAACTGATTGGCGTTCACGGCTCGATCGAAAATCTGGAAAATACGCCCGATGGAAAATTTCAGCCGCCGCCCCGGCCCCGATGCTATGAGCTTGTCATTCAGCGGGCTTGCAAGAAGTTAAACATTCCATGTATTGCAGCGCGGCGCTCGGTTCTCACCCGGCCTTTGAACGGCCGGCCAGCTTGCCATCATTGCGGGCAATGCGGACGCAGTTGCGCCACTTCATCCAACTTCTCATCGCCCACGGTATTGATTCCGCCGGCAATGGCGACCGGAAACCTGGAACTACGCTGCAACGCCATGGCTCGTGAAGTGCTTGTTGGATCTGACGGCTTAGCGAAGGGTATCTCGTACATTGACAAAAAGACCCAGAAAGAGGTCCAGGTTTACGGCAAAATCGTCGTCATTGCGGCCAGCAATTGTGAGACTGCGCGTCTACTGCTGAATTCCAAGAGCGCCGCACACCCGAATGGCATCGCGAATTCCAACGGTCTGGTCGGCAAGTATCTGATGGATACAGTCGGAGCCGATGGCTCAACCGGATATTTTGAAAGCATGCTGGACCTGCCCCCGCACGATGAGGACGGACTGGGAGGATTCCATCTCTATATGCCGTGGTGGAATTACCAGAAGCAGGCGAAAAACCAGATGCCTTTTGCGCGTGGGTATCACATCGAAATGAGCGGCGGCCGTCATATGCCGTCGATGGGAATGTTAGGCGCATCGCATGAGTTTCTAGGCGGCGGCTACGGCGTGAACCTAAAACGGGGATTGCGAAAGCTTTATGGTGCTTTCGTGAATTTCTCCTGCCGCGGCGAGATGATTCCAAACAACAAGAGTTACTGCGAAATTGATAAGAATGTCGTCGATGAATGGGGCATCCCCGTTTTGAAGTTCCATTTCAAATGGAGCGAAGACGAGATTCTGATGGCAAAACACTCCAGAGAGACATTTCAGGAGATTATTGAAACCGCGGGCGGAAAAGCTCTCGGGCACTACGGGCCGGAGAACAATTGGGGTATCTCCATTGGCGGCAAAATCATTCATGAAGTTGGCGCGGTTCGTATGGGGTCCGATCCGAAGACTTCCGCGTTAAATGCGCAGTGCCAGGCGTGGGATTGCAAGAATCTGTTTGTCACGGACGGCGCGCCATTTGTCAGCAACGCCGACAAGAATCCGACTCTGTCCATATTGGCGTTGGCCTGGCGAACCTCGCAGTATGCTGTTGAGCAAGTGAACAAGCGGAACGTCTGAGGTGGCTGCAATGAATAACAAAAAGACAAATAGTTCCGTAAATCGCCGCGATCTGCTGAAAGTAGTGGGCGCGGCGCCGGCGGCGCTCATTCCAATTGGCCGGGTTTCGGCCGCAACGATGCCGGCGCAAGCTTATGTGCCAAAGCTCTTCAACGCACACGATTGGAAGACCCTTCGCGTGTTGAGCGATTTGATTATTCCCGTGGATGAGCGCAGTGGAAGCGCCACGCAAGCCGATGTTCCGGAAGTAATCGACGATTGGATGAACGTACGTGGAGGCTCGGAGGCGACTGAAATAATCGGCGGAATGCGCTGGTTGGATCTGCAATGCAACCGGATGTATAACCACGATCTGGTAGACTGCACGGTCGATCAGCAGCACGAGATTCTTGATCGAATTGCGTATCCAGGGAAAGCGGCTCCCGAGGATTCTCAGGCGGTCGCGTTTTTCAATCGCCTTCGCGATCTTGTCGTGGGAAGCTTTTACTCGAGCAAAATTGGCATTAAAGATATCGCATATGTCGGCAATCGAATGGTCCCTGAGTGGAACGGTTGTCCCGAGGCGGTCGTCTCGAAGTTAGGCGTCAGTTACTCGCAGTCGAAATAAACCGTTTTCAGGCGCTGTGCTGTTGCTTGTTAATCCCTCTCAGTAAGTTAAAGTCTGTTCGATGGCGCCATACACGTCCTGCGTAGAAGGCAGTACGAGAGATTCGAGAAAAGGCGCGGAAGGCACAAACGAATCCTTTGCGGCAACACGGGCAACGGGAGCGTCAAGGGCATCCAGGCAGTTCGCCGCAATACGAGCGGCGATCTCGGCTCCGAATCCCATCAGAAGGGAATCTTCGTGTGCGATGACAACGCGGCTCGTCTTGCGAACACTGCGATAAATCAGCTCTTCATCGAGCGGCACAATAGACCGCAGATCGATCACTTCCACAGAGCGGCCTAGTTGTTCGAACTGCCTGGCTGCATCGAGCGCCTGGTAGACCGTGCTTCCCCACGTCACGACGGTGACATCCGTTCCTTCCCTTCGAATGCGGCCGCGGCCGAACGGCACAACGTAGTCGGGACTGGGTTCCGGAGTCTTGGCCTGAACTTTACGATAGAGTCCCTTGTGCTCCAGAAATATCACCGGGTCTTGCGAACGCGCCGCCGCTTTTATCAAACCTTTCGCGTCTTCGGCGCAACTTGGAAATACAACCTTCCAGCCCGGAATATGAGAGAAAAAGCTTTCGACACATGTCGAATGCCAAGGGCCGCCCTTGATATAACCTCCAACCGCGAGTCGGACGACGACAGGACAAGTCCAAACTCCTTTGCTGCGCCAGCGCACCGTCGGAATCTCGTTGCGCAATTGCATCGCGGCAGGCCACAGATAGTCGGCAAACTGGATTTCGACAATGGGCTTATACCCGGCGATTGCCATTCCGCCGGCCACTCCTGCGATACTCGCCTCCGCGAGCGGTGAATTGGCGACACGATTGCCGAAAGCATCCGTCAGTCCGCGGGTCACTCCGAATACGCCGCCCTTGGGATCGGCAATATCCTCGCCCCACATAACAATGCGAGGATCTCTTGCGAGTTCTTCGCGCAGGGCGTGGTTAATCGCGTCGATGAAAGTCACAGGTTCTTGAGAAATGTATTGAGGAGTTGTTGCCGGTTCCGGCTTGGCCTCCGCGTAAACATGTGCCAGTAAGTCGTGCCCATCCGGATCGGGTTGGCTATCCGCCCACTCCGCCGCCGCGTCGACTTCTGCCTTTACCTCCTGCCGGAGGCGTTCTACGCCGGCTTGGTTGAGCGCGCCCGTTTCCAGCAAACGCTTTTCCAGGAGCAACAGCGGATCACGTTCAGCAACGGCCCGAATCTCTTCGGCGCTGCGGTACTTCCGTTGATCGTCCGACGAAGAATGCGGGTCTATACGCACCACATGGGCTTCAATCAGCACTGGGCCTTTGCCGGCTCGTATGGCCTGGATCAGCGCGGGCGCTTTCGTGTAAATTTCTTCGAACGAAGTCCCATCGATTTCGAGCGCATGCACACCGAAACTCTCTGCAATCCTGTGGATCGATGAGGCCGTTTGCGTGTGTTGTGGAACGCTGATCGCGTACCCGTTGTTCTGAATAACATACAGCAAAGGGAGCGATTCTCTCGCCGCCCAGTTCAGCGACTCAAAGAACTCTCCTTCGCTCGTGGCTCCCTCTCCGGATTCGACATAGACAACGGCATCATTGCCCTGAGCTTTCATCGCCTTTGCGACGCCGGTGGCCGGAAGGTACTGTGTGCCGGTGCAAGCCGTTTGAGACACAAGATTCAATTCCCGTGATGAAAAGTGTTCGGGCATGTTAAAGCCGCCCGAATTGGGATCGCCGGCGCGTCCCAGCAT
>JAICLJ010000316.1 GCA_025927575.1 Bryobacteraceae bacterium
AAGACGCATTGTTGTTTTTGCGGACAGCAGTGCGGGATTCAGCTGAAGGTTCGTAAGAACCGGGTGATCGGCTTCGAACCCTGGGAAGAATTTCCGTTCAACGAAGGCAAGTTATGTCCCAAAGGCGTCAAACGATACTTGCAATCGAGCCATCCGGATCGTCTTCTCGATCCGTTGATGCGTGAAGCCGGTGGTTTCCGCAAAGCGAGTTGGGAGGAAGCGCTTAGTTTCACGGCAACTCGCATTCGCGAAATCCAGGATAGATACGGCAAAGATGCCGTCGCGATCTACGGCGGCGCATCTCTGACAACGGAAAAATCTTATCTGGTCGGAAAGTTCGCGCGACTGGCAGTCGGTACGCGCCATGTCGATTACAACGGACGGTTGTGCATGGTATCGGCGGGCGTAGCGTACAAGCTCGCTTTCGGCGTGGATCGTAGTCCGATTCCGTGGAGTGACATCCCCAAAGCGGATGTACTCTTTATCATCGGATCGAACATTGGCGACTGTTCGCCGATTACAACCGACTATGTCTGGCGCTGCCGTGATCGCGGCGGCAAGCTCATCATTGCCGATCCGCGTCTTAATCCGATCGCGAGAAATGCGGATCTCTTTCTGCCGGTGCGTCCAGGGACGGATCTTGCGCTGCTAATGGGCATGCTTCACGTGATTTTGCGCGATGGGCTGGAAAACCAGCAGTTCATTGAGAAGCATACTACCGGATTTGAAGCGGTGAAGGAATCCGTGCAACCATGGAATCCACACGCCGCCGCGGAAAAGACAGGTGTTCCACCAGAGGCCATTGAGAACGGGGCGCGCTGGATCGCCAAAGCGGAACACGCAATTGTCTTACACGCGCGCGGAATCGAGCACCAGTCAAAGGGTGTGGAGAATTGTCTGGCGGTCATCAATCTGGTTCTTGCGACCGGCCACTTGGGGCGCGAGGGTTCGGGTTGCGCGATGATCACCGGCCAAGGCAATGGTCAGGGCGGCCGTGAACACGGGCAGAAATGCGACCAGTTGCCCGGGCAGCGAACTCTCACCGATCCTGCCGGTCGGGAGCATGTAGCTAAAGTATGGGGCATCTCTCCGGACGAGCTGCCGCAGCCGGGGTACAGCGCCGAGGAGATCATGGAGGCGATTCACCGCGGCGAAATCAAAGCGCTGTTGTCGCTGTGCTTCAATCCACTCGTTTCGCTGCCCGATGCAAATTACACACGGGAAGCGCTGGACAAGCTTGAGTTCTTTGGCGTGATCGATTTCTTCTTATCGGAAACGGCGCATCATGCGGACGTGGTGTTAGCCGGTAGCCTGCAAGAAGAAGAGGAAGGCTTGAGCTGCAACGTGGAGGGCAGGGTCATTCACATCCGAAAAGCCGTAGATCCGCCTCCGAACGCCCGGACAGATACCTGGATTGTATGTGAACTGGCGAAACGCATGGACCGCGGTAAGTTTTTCCCCTTCCAGACTTCCCGCGAAGTGTTGGATGAACTGCGCGAGGCGTCACGAGGCGGGCACGCCGATTATTACGGCATCACTTACGAGCGCGTGGACCAAAACATGGGCCTTTTCTGGCCGTGCCCATCGCTCGATCACCCGGGAACGCCGCACCTGCTCGACGGAGGACGGAGCTTCCATCCGGATGGGAAGTGCCGGTTCGTTACTACTGAATGGCGGGACAGCGGAGATCCGGTCGACGAGCAATACCCCCTCTACCTGACGACGGGGCGGGTTGTCAGCCAATATCTCTCAGGCACGCAGACCCGGCGCCTCGGCGCCCTGGTAGATATTTATCCCGAGCCGCTGCTTGAAATTCACCCGCGCCTCGCGCAACAGTATGGAATTGCGGATGGAGACACCGTCACCATCGAAACTCGCCGCGCGGAAATCACACTACGCGCTCTGGTGACAAAAACAATTAGACCCGATACGGTCTTCATTCCATATCACTGGCCCGGTAAACAGAGCGCCAACCGGCTGACGCATCGAACGCTCGATCCCCGAAGCAAAATTCCGGAATTCAAAGTGTCGGCTTGCCGTTTACGAAAAACTTCTCAGATAGAGGCGCCAATCTGATGTTCGGCTACGAATTCTACGTCGACCCGTCGCGCTGCATTGGTTGCCAATCGTGTGTGGAAGCCTGCGAAGAATGCGAGACACATCGCGGCGTGTCGATGATCAACTTCGACTATCTGGACCGATATGAGACGACCCAGACCGCCGCTTACGTGTGCTGGCACTGCGAGGAACCCACCTGCGCCATGGTGTGCCCCGCCGACGCCATTAAAGTGAGTGAGGATGGAGTGGTTCGTTCGGCGCTAAAGCCCCGATGCATTGCTTGTTCGAATTGCGTGCTGGCGTGTCCGTTCGGCATACCGAAGATCATCCCCGAATACGAACAGATGATGAAGTGCGATATGTGTTACGACCGCACATC
>JAICLJ010000319.1 GCA_025927575.1 Bryobacteraceae bacterium
ACTGCTGGAGCGTGGCGGTCAGCCTCGGCGATCCCGACACGATCCTGCTTACATCGTCAAGAACCGCACGCGAGGCGCATACGAAGGCCTCCGCCAATTCCTTCGTTTATCGCCGGAGCTCTGGAGAACCGTGGCGCGAAGCGCGGCAAGGGCTTCCCGCTTCGGAAGGGCGTCGAATCGCGCTTGTCGCGGCAAGCACGATTGAACCCGATGTGTTCTACCTTTTCTCCGAAGGCGAGCTGTACCGATCAGCCGATAGAGATATGCAATGGCAGCGACTAACCATAGAGTGGCCGCACGATTCACGACCGGCTCATGCCGTCGCACTTGCCATCGTGGAGTCCGATTGAACACGTGAATCGGAGCAGTGGCCCCGGTTCTCTGATGATCTGCGCTCGACTAAGTCAAGCCCGCAAGCGCCGCCAAGGCTGAGTCGTGGCGGATGATGCCGGTGGCGTTAGTATCAACTGTTGAGTAACGCTGGTATCTAAGTGGGCCTTAGATCACCCAAGTTTCAAATGAAAGAAGGTAGAAATGGAGCAGTCTAACGGCTCTGAGTCTGTTCTGTCGCGCCGCAATGTGCTCGCAGGCGCCGCGGCGCTGATGGGCGGGGTTCGGAGTATGAACGCCTCGGCGCTGCCGAAGCCGCCGAATATCCTGTATGTCCATTCTCATGATTCCGGGCGCTACCTACAACCATACGGTCACGCCATCCCGACGCCAACTCTTCGGAAACTTGCGGCAGAGGGCGTGTTGTTTCGCTCCGCGTTCAGCGCTGCTCCCACTTGTTCACCGAGCCGCGCAGCTTTGCTCACCGGGCAATGTCCTCACAAAAGCGGCATGCTCGGACTCGCTCATCGCGGATTTTCGCTCAACGACTACAGCCATCACATGCTGTATACGCTCCGGCAGGCGGGCTATCATTCCGTACTTGCGGGGTTGCAACATATCGCAGCCCGTCCGGAGACGATTGGATACGACGAGATTCTGTCTCATCGCAGCCAGAGCGCCGTTGACGTCGCGCCCGCCGCGGTCGCTTATTTGAACCGCCACCCCAAGCAGCCGTTCTTTCTGGATGCCGGTTTTTTTGAAACGCACCGAACGTATCATCAGCCGACTGCCGAAGACGATCCGCATGTGACAGCACCCCCGCACACGGTTCCCGATTATCCTCAGACGCGAACAGACATGGCTTCCTATCATGCCAGCGCGAGAGTGATGGATTGGGGCGTGGGTGAGATCCTCGATGCTCTCGAACGGAACGGTTTCGCCGGGAACACGCTTGTCATCAGCACAACGGACCATGGAATCGCTTTCCCTCGCATGAAATGCAACCTGACAGACGATGGCTGGGGAGTGTCTCTGATTATGCGCGGCCCGGGCGGCTTTCAGGGTGGACGCGTATGCGACGCGATGATTTCTCAATTAGACATCTTCCCGACGTTATGCGAACTGAACGGCCTGTCCTCGCCCGGCTGGCTCGAAGGGAAGTCACTTCTTCCGGTGCTGCGAGGCGAAACTCCGGAAATCAACGATGAAGTTTTCGCGGAA
>JAICLJ010000074.1 GCA_025927575.1 Bryobacteraceae bacterium
CAAAACATCGTGTGTGCCAATGAGCGCTGCTGGAACAATCGGCACACCCGCGCGAATCGCAATGTAAGCAGCTCCCTCTTTGAACGGCCGAATGATGCCGTCGTGCGACCGGCCGCCTTCCGGGAAAATCAGCAGCGAAATGAAGCGTTTTTGCACGGCCTCCGCGGCCGCTTGCATTGTTTTGACGGAAGCTCGCGGATCGTTGCGCGGCACGGAAATGTGGCCGGCCTGGCCCAGGTGAGTGCCCAGAAACGGAATTTTGAACAGGCCGCTCTTGGCGAGAAAGCGAAACTGGACTGGGATGCTGGACAATACTACGGGCGTGTCCATATAGCTCGCGTGATTCGTCGCAAATACATAACTACCAGCAGGGTCGATATGCTCCAGCCCTTCGACGGTGATCCGCACGCCGCTCACCCTGAGAAGAGATCTCGCCCAAACTCGTGCAACGCGCATCAGAGTATTGCCCTTTTTGTCAAACAGAGAAGCGGCGATGCTGATCGATCCAAAAAAAATGGTCGAAAGAATGATTAGCGGGTCGGAGAAGAAGTAAGCGCGTAAACGGGCGATCAAGGGACTATTGTATGGGGCGCGCCGTTCGACTCCGCGGGCTTCAGGAGCGCGCGCGCCTCTCCGACCACGAATAGCGAACCCGTAAAGAAAACAATAGCGTCACCAGGCGCCTGCCAGGCGAGTTCAATGGCTTCCTCAATGGTGGCCGCCGTAATTGCGTTTGGATGATCGGTCATGCCGAGAATGGCTTCCGGCCGAAGCGCGCGCGGAAAATTGGGTGCTGTCACGATCACTTTCGAAGACAGCGGAAAGAGTTGGCTGGCCACCTCTTCGATCGCCTTATCACGCATGGCTCCGTAGACAAGCCATACGGGGCGGTCTTTGTGGAATTCGCGAATGTAGGAAGCAAGCGCGCGGGCGCCGGAAGGGTTGTGCGCGCCGTCGAGCACGAAATCAGGGCGCCGCGAGACGAATTCCAGCCGCCCCGGCCAGCGCGTTCTGGCGAGCCCGGCGGCAACTGCACCCAGAGAAATGTCAAACTCCCGGCACGCAAGGATTGCATTCAGCGCGTTATCGGTCTGGTGCCGGCCGGGCAGCGGGCAATCGAAGCGATTTCCATCGAAGCAAAAACTTGAGCCGTAAGGCGACAGCGAAAGATCGCGGATCTTATGATCTTGCGCTGAAACTACTTTGCAGCCGAGTTCTGCCGCGCGCAAAAGAATTACCTGCTCGGCTGCGGGGTGCTGGCGGCCGACGACGACCGGTATGCCCGGCTTCAAAATTCCTGCCTTCTCCGAAGCGATCGAAACCAGCGTGTTACCCAGGAAAACCTCATGGTCATAGTCGACCGGCGTTATGACGCACAGCGATGGCGTCACCACGTTTGTTGCGTCCAGACGGCCGCCCAGCCCTACTTCGAGAACCACCGCGTCGGTTTGATCCTGGAACGCAAGGAACGCCATGGCGGTGACGGTTTCGAAGTATGACGGGTGCGCGTCGAGTTCCCCGGCGTCGAGCATGGCTTCGGCCCGGCGATGGACTATTTCGAATAGCTCGACGAACTTGGATTCAGAGATCGGGTATCCATCGATTTGTATCCGTTCGGTGGGAGTCGCCAGGTGCGGTGACGTGTACAGCCCGGTTCGCAGGCCGGCGGATTTCAGAGCGGACGCGATCATGGCGCACGTCGATCCCTTGCCGTTCGTGCCCGCCACATGGATGAAGCGCTGCGCCTGCTCGGGATTTCCAAGTCCGTTGAGCAATGCTTGCATGCGTTCCAGGCCGAGTTTGGCGCCGGCCTTCAGTTCATTGCCGAGCGAGTAGAGATAGCGGACCGAATCGGGATAACTCACGGCGTGGCGCTCCGATAGCGGCGATAAAACACCAGGGCAATGACATACAAAAGAGCGCAGCCGCCGATTAATTTTGCTTCGAACAGCCAAGGAGCTTTCACATCCTCGGTAGGTATAAACGAGAATGCGATCGCAATCACCGAGACGCTGAGGCCCGCCAGAGCGGAGAAGCGCTGCTTGAATTTCCAGGCTGCGCCGAATATGTACAGAAACGGAATGAACAGCGTGATGACGGACATATCGACTGTGATCTGGTAGGCAGCGCGAAATGTCTCACCCAACTGGCTGACGACCAGAAGAATGCCGGAACCGATGCCCAAGACCAAAATAGAAAGATACGGCGTGCCGTAGCGGCGATGCAGCTTTCCGAACCCCGGCGGCAGGAGGTTTCCGACGCCCAGCACGAAAGGCAAACGGGCGGAGGCGCCGATGTAGGTTCCGAGTTGGCCGCCCACGCTCAACAGGATGCAGGCCGCAATCACAATCGGAACCCACCCCCAGCCCAGCGCGCCGGCAGCCTGCGTTCCCGCCTGCGTCAGCCCAATGACCGGACTGACCTTGTCCGGCGAGAGAAACACGAGGATTGACGCCGTGCCTGCGACGTAAAAGAGTACGACAAGTCCAGCGCCGATCCAGGTCGCTCTAAAAATAGTGCGCTTGGGATCGCGGATTTCGCCGCTGAGTATGGGGCTGAGCTCCAGTCCTGTCATGCCGAACGCGAGTTGGGACCAAAAGTTTAGCTTGCCCCAGTGCCAGTTGGGAAGAATTTGAAAGTGCGTTGCGGAGCCATGCCGAAAGACGAAAACGATCGCGGCGATCACCACAATTACCCAGATGAAATAAATTGCCGCGCCCCCCAGATTGTCCACCCACTTGGCAAAGCGGAGCCCGACATAGTTCGAGACCACGATGAAGATCAAAAGTATGAGGGCTGCTGGAAGTACGTACTTTGCGTTTTCGGCATACGGCGCGGTTTGCGGGAAAGAGGCGGCGACCATTCCGATTGTCGCGATAAGAACGCTAGGTACCCAAAAGAGGTTGTTTATGTAGTAGAACCATGCGCAAGCGAACCCGTGCCACTCGCCGAAGGCTTCGCGTGTCCAGATGTAAAACCCACCCTGTTGTGGGAATAGACGCGACAAGCGCGCGACCACGAATGCTGAGGGCACCAGAAAGAAAAGAGCCGCAAGCACCCAGAGCGACAACGATCCGGATCCGGCGTGAGCCGCGGCGGCGATCCAGCGCGTACTGACGATAGCGGCAACGTTGAACAGAACCAGGTCGCGCAAGCCGAGTTCGCGTCTTAACTCCACGGTCTGTTCAGGCATGCTATCGGTGAAGGCGGGTTGCACAACGCCGCATGTGCAACTCTCCCAGTACGTTCCTCATCGTAGCGCGAAGATCCTTGTTCTCCTTCGCTATCAACGCCGATGCCAGACGGCGGGTTCGAGCGCTTCCACTCAAAGGAGGTCTCCAGCTTCCAGGATCAGCCAACCGGAAGCGCCTGCAACAATCCCGGTTGGGCGGCATCCAACGTAAAGGTGCAAGCATCATGTCGAATTATCATAAGGATCCGGAAGTCATCTCCAGCCTCTCTCCTGAGCAGTACGAGGTGACACAGCGTAACGGGACGGAACGCCCCTTCAGGAACGCTTTTTGGGCCAGTAAGGAACCGGGCCTATATGTAGATGTGGTATCCGGCGAACCTCTTTTTACTTCGCTGGACAAGTTTGACAGTGAATGCGGTTGGCCGAGTTTTACTAAACCAGTTGAGAAGGAAAACGTGGTTGAGAATCGGGATAGCAGCCACGGCATGATCCGGACTGAGGTACGCTCCAGTGCTGGTGACAGCCATTTGGGCCATGTGTTTCCCGACGGCCCTCGTGAAGCAGGCGGCCTGCGCTACTGCATCAACTCTGCTTCGCTGCGCTTTATCCCTGTGGACCAGCTTGAAAGCGAAGGATACGGAAGCTACCGCAAACTATTCCAGGAATCGGAACAAGGAGTGAAGAAGTAACCATGTCGACTGAAACTGCCATTCTTGCGGGCGGCTGCTTCTGGGGTATGCAGGATTTAATTCGCCGGTATCCGGGCGTGCTCTCCACGCGTGTCGGCTATACGGGCGGTAATGTGGCAAATGCAACATACCGCAATCACGGAACGCATGCCGAAGCGATCGAGATCGTTTTCGACCCGCAGAAGCTCGATTACAGGAAGCTTTTGGAGTTCTTTTTCCAGATCCACGATCCGACCACGCTGAACCGCCAGGGCAACGATCGGGGAGCTAGCTACCGCTCGGCGATTTTCTACACGAGTGACGAACAACGGCGAATCGCCAACGAAACCATAGCAGACGTTGAAGCCTCAGGGCTTTGGCCAGGCAAAGTCGTAACCGAAGTGACGCAAGCCGGCGCGTTCTGGGAAGCCGAGCCGGAGCACCAAGATTATCTGGAGCACTATCCTACCGGCTACACCTGCCATTTCATTCGACCTGACTGGCAGCTCCCAAGCCGGGCGGAGGCCCGGCGCGGACAAGGTAGAAGTTGAAAAAAGACACGTTATCCTCAAGCTCAGGGCTTTGCAGCACATAGCACCCTTCAGCCGCCATCGGAGGCGGACATGCTGGAAATATTCATCCGGGCGGAGCCAAGGTAACTTCACGCTAACTCGCCAATTGTGGCCGCCCGGACCATATGATCCGCCGCCCGGTAGGCAAGCGCCTGAATCGTCGCCGTTGGCTGCTGCCGCGCCGACGTGACAAAATTACTCCCATCGACCACGAATAGATTGGGTACATCGTGCGTTCTGCTGACCGAATTCACAACCGATTTCTTTGGATCTCGGCCCATCCGGCAAGTACCCATTAAATGCACGCTTGTACTGTACATCTCGACAGGCTGCGGCCAAATCTTTTTCGCTCCCATTACTTTTAAAATCTCGTACTGCCGTTCCTGGAGCCAGTTCAGATTTGCGATGTCGTCCGGGTGATTCTCGAATGTGATTCGCACCGCCGGCAGTCCCCAGGCATCCTTAACATCCGGATCGAGAGTAACTGAATTCTTTTCCATGGGTAGCGATGTCGCATGGGCGAGTAGCGACATGGTCCGCGTAAAATAAGTTCCGATCAGTCTCTTGTACTCGCTGCCCCACCGTGGCGCATCCGGCGGCATCCCGTACAGCGCAAAACCCGCCGGATAGAAGTTAAAGCGCGCATCAATGCCGCCTCCGCCATAAAAACCTCGCTTCGGATCAGCGGCATAGTAATCGTGAATCACCCGCGTGACCTGGACGCTCTTATATTCGTTCAAAGGATGCTCGAACACGGCAGTGGCAAACGATCCGTTGTCCCACATCAAATGTTTACCGACCAGTCCGCTGGAGTTAGCCAGACCTTGCGGAAACAAATTGGATTTCGACAGCAGCAGCAGCTTCGCTGATTCCACACCATTCGCGCACAGCACCACGGCTTTGGCCCGTTGAAATATCTCCCGCCGCTTCGCGTCGAAGTAGACGGCTCCGGTCGCGCGCCCACGCGCATCGCTGACAATCTTGCGCACGTATGAATCAGGGCGGATTTCGCAACGTCCCGTTGCTTCCGCTTCGGGGATAATGCTAACCAGCGTGCTTGACTTCGCACGCATTTCGCAGCCGAACGACTCGCAGAAACCACAATGCACACAGGCAGGGCGCCCTCGATACGGCTGCGAGAGGACCGCCATCGGAGCTGGATACGGGTGTAGCCCCAGCGTTTTCGTGGCACGCTCGAAAAGAACTCCGGAGGATTTCACCGGCAAGGGCGGCAGAGGATACGGTTTGGATCGCGGCGCTTCGAATGGATTAGCCCCCGCCAGTCCCGAAATCCCGAGGTCGTATTCGGCCTTGGTGTAGTACGGTTCGAGATCGGCGTAAGTGATTGGCCAGTCCGCAAAAGCTGTGCCCGGGACCTCTCCATAGAGACTGCGCTCGTGAAAATCGCTTTCATGGAAGCGCCAGTAATTAGCGGTGAAGTGTACGGACCCCCCGCCAACCTGCCGTCCATATTCAATGGCCTTCATCAACTTTGCCGGCTCGTGTTCATTCGCCCGGAAGGTGATAGGCTGCAATTTCACATCATTCGTCAGCCCCGGCAAAAAGGTGTATTTGATTTCGTCGTGCGAATAATGCTTCTCGCGCCAGTACGGTCCTTGCTCTAACACGACCACACGGAAGCCGGCAATCGCTAGCTCTTTGGCCATGACGCCGCCTGCTGCGCCAGCGCCGATCACAAGAAAATCGACCGCATCGCCCGGCCGGAATTTTGGCCCGCTCACTTTGTCTCCGCGTCGTAGTATCCAAACGGCGGCTCCCAGGCCATGCGGTCGTCAAACTGGATATACTTCCATCCCACTTGGTTGCGATTACCCCCGTAGTTGGGGCTTCCCAGGTAACCAAGCAGAGTATGCGTCCGAACGACCTCAAAAAACTCCGATTTCTCGATGGAGCGGACCCATTGAAGCTGGTCGCCCTTGGGGCGCGCGGCAATACCTTGAATTTCCGTCATCCCGCTTCGATAGACGCCCCGCTGATCGGCATCGAACGTTGTAAGGGCGCGGTCAATGAAGTAGATGACGCCGGCCTCGTCCGCGCCTGGGCCGTCATCGGAAGGCAGGATCTGCGCCGCGAGTGCCGCCACATCGGCCGCCTCGTCCGCAGTGAAGAACTCAAACAGGGAAGGAGATGTCGTTTTGATAGCCCGACGAGCATGCTCTTGCGCGGCAGCAATCGCCGCGAATGTAACTGATCCCACTGAGCCGAAAATCCAGTCGCGACGAGTGGAAGCCGCGGGCATAGTTCAGTAGATATTCGCTCAATCAACCGGCAAAAGCAATGCCTATTCAGCAACCACCGATACCGAAGAGGTGAGTTTCACCGCCCAAGTGCAACCCAGGAGCAATTTGAGATATACTCACTAGCACTTAGATACTAGACTCATGCGCACGAGCCGTTTCTTACCTGCTGCCCTAGTTTTGGGGTATTTGCCGTTGCTGCAGGCGGCGCCGCCGGCAATCGACTTCGACCGGCAGATTCGCCCTATCCTGTCCGATAACTGTTTCACCTGCCATGGCCCGGATGAAAAGCACCGCATGGCCGGCCTTCATTTCGATACGAAAGAAGGCGCTTTTTCGAAGCAGGGCGTGATTGTGCCGGGTGATTCGGCGCACAGCAAGATGTACTGGCGGGTCAGTAATCCCAATCCGGCTCTTCGCATGCCGCCGGCCTACGCCAACCGGAAACTCACGGCGGAACAGATCGAAACGATCAAGAATTGGATCGATTCCGGGGCGAAATGGGAGACGCATTGGGCCTTCGTGCCTCCAAAACGGCCGGATGTGCCGGTCGTCAAGGACGCGAGATGGGTGCGTACCCCCATTGACCAGTTCGTGCTGGCAAAGCTGGAGTCGCAGGGGCTGCAACCTTCGCCCGAGGCAGACAAGCCGACGTTGCTCCGTCGCGTGACATTCGATTTAACTGGCCTGCCGCCGACTGCCGCCGAACTCAATGCGTTTCTGGCTGACAAGTCGCCCGATGCCTATGGAAAAGTGGTCGACCGGTTGCTCGCGTCACCGCATTATGGCGAGCGAATGGCAATGCAGTGGCTGGACTTCGCGCGCTATGCCGACACCCATGGCTATCACATCGACAGCGCGCGAGAGATGTGGCTATGGCGCGATTGGGTGATCAAGGCATTCAACGGCAACATGCCGTACGACCAGTTCACGATCGAGCAGCTCGCGGGCGATCTGCTGCCTCATCCCACGCAATCCCAATTGATCGCGACCGGCTTCAACCGCAATCACATGATCAACTTCGAAGGCGGCGCGATCCCGGACGAGTACCAGAACGAGTATATTGTGGATCGGATCGAGGCGACTTCGACCACCTGGCTTGGCATTACGCTGGGGTGCGCGCGGTGCCACAACCACAAATACGACCCGCTCACCCAAAAGGACTTCTATAGTTTTGGCGCGTTCTTCAACGGTGTACCCGAAAAAGGCCTGGACGGTCAAAAGGGTAATGCGGTTCCATTCCTGCAAGTGCCGGACGCGCAGCAAGCCGAGATGAAAGGCGTTTTGCTGAAGGCGATCGAAGCTAAAGACGCGGAGCTTGACTCGGCGGAAACTGCTTGGGAACAGCGCCAGCGCGAGATGCCGGTTTCCGATGTGACATCGGGCCTGACGGGTGAATACACGTTCGACGATACGCTGGCCAATGCTTTAAAAGGGGACGCTGCGGCGAAAGTAGTAAGCGGCAAATTGAGCTATACCGACGGGCGGCTTGGCAGGGCGGCGGATCTCGACGAAGAGCCTCATCTGTCGTTTGGCGACGTAGCACGGTTTACCAGGAAGATCCCATTCACTGTCGCATTATGGCTGAGGCCCGATGGCCCCTCCGGCATGGAGGTGATACAGCGGTACGAGAAATCGCCGAAGGTAGGGCCGGGATATGAAATCGCGCTCGATTATGCGAACAAGAATCGGTGCGCGGTGATTGTGCGGCTTCGGGATGCGGGCCCTGATTCGGGTATTGCGGTGAAATCGAAGGCTGGTGTCGGAGTCGAGGATTGGAGCCATGTTGCCATTTCCTACGACGGCTCGGGAAGAGCCAAGGGCATACAGATCTATATCGATGGGCGCAACGTCCCGATCAATATCGTGCAGGATAAGTTGGCGGGCGACTTTGCGAGCGGCGGTGAAACGCAAACCGGCAACAAGGACTGGGGCACGGCGTTCAAAGGCCAACTTGGGGATCTGCGCATTTATAACCGGCGCCTGTATACCAGCGAAGCGATGCAACTTGGGTTGTTCAATCCGGTGCATACGGTGCTTGCGATCGCCGGCGATCGCCGGTCCGAAGACCAGAAGAAGTGGCTGCGGGCCTACTTCTTGAGCGATGTTGCGAACAACACGGAAAGGCAGGAAAACACCGATCTTGAAGCCCTCAACAAAGGCCTGGACGAGATCAACCGCGAAATCCCATCGACCATGATCATGGGCGAGATGAAGAAGCCGCGCGAAACGTTCATCCTCGCGAGGGGCGACTATCGCAATCGCGGCGAACAGGTCTTCCCCAACACGCCTTCCGTTCTACCGCCGCTGCCGAAAGATGCGCCCGCGAACCGGCTAACGCTCGCAAAATGGCTCGTTGATCCCGGCAATCCGTTGACTGCGCGCGTAGCGGTGAACCATTTCTGGCAAATGTATTTTGGCGTCGGCATCGTGAAGACGGCCGAAGATTTTGGATCGCAAGGCGATCCGCCAAGTAACCAGCAGTTGCTCGACTGGCTCGCGATGGAGTTCATGCGGACAAAATGGGACGTCAAGGCGATGCAACGGCTCATCGTTACCTCCGCAACCTACCGGCAGGTTTCAAAGGTAAGCCCGGAAATGCTTGAGAAAGACCCGGAGAATCGCCTCCTGGCGAGAGGTCCGCGTGTCCGCCTGCCGGCCGAAATGGTTCGCGACAACGCGCTGGCGGTCAGCGGCTTGATGAATGAGAAAATCGGCGGCCCGAGCGTCTTTCCGTACCAGCCAAAGGGTATTTGGGAAGAGATGGCATTTGGTGGCAACTTCTCTGCCCAGACGTACGTGCAGAGCCACGGCAAGGACCTGTATCGCCGCGGCATGTATACATTTTGGAAACGCACGGTTCCACCGCCGGAGCTGAACACACTCGACGCTCCCGATCGGGAGAAATGTACGGCGCGCCGGGGCACGACGAACACGCCCCTGCAGGCCCTGGTCCTTATGAACGATCCGACTTACATTGAAGCCTCGCGCGCCTTAGCCGAGCGCGATCTACGCGAGGGCGGCACCACGGATGCGGACCGTATCCGGTATGCGTTCCGGCTTGCGACGGATCGAGATCCATCGCCACAGGAGCTGAACATTCTGGAGGCGCTCTACAAAAAGGAGCTTGCGCATTATCAAGCCGACAAGAGCAGCGCGCAAAAACTCGTCGCCGTGGGCGAATCGAAGGCGAGTTCACAGGTCGACCAGAGTCAGTTGGCGGCCTGGACGCTGGTGACCAGCACAATTCTCAACATGGACGAAGCGATTACGAAAAACTGAGGCGCAGCATGGACCCGATTCGAGAAGAGCAACTAATCATGACACGGCGGCAGTTGTTCGGCCGCACAAGCAAGGGCATCGGCGTAATGGCGCTGGCGTCGCTTCTGAATCCGGAGCTGTTCGCCGCCGAAGCGAGAGACCCGAAGACGGGCGGATTGGTAGGCCTTCCGCACTTTGCGCCAAAGGCGAAGCGAGTCATATTTCTACATCAGTCCGGCGCGCCGTCGCAGATCGATCTGTTCGATTACAAGCCTAAGCTGGCGGAGCTTGCTGGAACGGAGCTGCCGGACTCCGTGCGGAAGGGACAGCGAATTACGGGCATGACGTCGAACCAGAATTCGTTGCCGGTTGCGCCGTCCATGTTCAAATTCCAGCGCGCGGGTGAGAACGGAACCTGGATCAGCGAGCTGTTGCCGCATACGGCCAAAGTCATCGATGACATCACGCTAATCAAGACGATGAACACCGACGCCATCAATCACGATCCGGCGATCACATTTATCCAAACAGGCTTTCCTCAACCAGGCCGCGCAAGCATGGGTTCCTGGATTACGTATGGCTTGGGAAGCGAAAACCAGAACCTGCCATCGTTTGTCGTTCTGATCTCGCAGGCAAATGCGTTGAATCGCGATCAGCCGTTGTTCTCGCGGCTGTGGTCGAGCGGCTTCTTGCCCTCAAAATATCAGGGTGTACGGTTCCGCGCGTCGGGCGACCCGGTCCTTTATCTGGCGAATCCGCAGGGTATCGACGGGCAGACTCGCCGGACGATGCTCGACAGCCTGGCCGAATTGAATCACATCACCGAACAGAGTTTTGGAGATCCGGAGATTTCGACGCGCATCACGCAGTACGAGATGGCCTACCGGATGCAGTCCTCAGTCCCCGATCTGACGGACTTGTCGAAAGAGCCCGAGAGCACATTCGAGCTGTACGGGCCGGATTCGCGCAAACCCGGCACATACGCCGCCAACTGCCTCATGGCGCGGCGTCTGGCCGAGCGCGGCGTGCGGTTTATTCAGCTCTACCATCGCGGGTGGGACCAGCACAATGATCTCCCCCGGGATATTGCGCTGCAGTGCAAAGGAACCGACCAGTCTTCGGCTGCGCTTGTGGCGGACCTGAAGCAGCGAGGGCTGCTGGACGACACGCTGATTGTCTGGGGTGGAGAATTCGGACGGACTGTGTATTGCCAGGGGCACCTCACCAAAACCAATTACGGCCGCGATCATCACCCACGCTGCTTCGCGATGTGGCTTGCGGGCGGCGGCATGAAACGTGGCTTCGTTTTGGGCGAAACCGACGATTATTCGTACAATTCGATTTCAGATCCGGTGCCGATTCACGATCTGCAGGCGACCATTCTCTACAACCTGGGAATCGACCACACGCGCCTCACATACAAATTCCAAGGCCGCCATTTCCGCCTGACGGATGTAGCGGGAAACGTGGTCAAGAAGGCGCTCGCGTAAAGGGTTCGTGGGTTAAACCCGCTTGCTCAGGCGACCCGGCTCTGTATTAAGACAAGCTGCAAACGGAGCCGCCGCACGCCAATGCGCGTGTTCCGTGCTCGCGGCTCGCTTGCTCGCGCAAGGCGGCTCCGAGCGCAGGAACTTAATCAACACTCGGCTCGCATGGGATAATCGAACCGTGGAGACTGCTGAGAAGTTTGAGCTAAACCAGCCCGAAGAGCTTTACGCGCGCATTGATGAGGACCCTGAAAATGCACTTGGCGATGCTGTCCTCACGACCACGCTGGATAAGGCGCTAAATTGGGCCCGGAAGAACTCGATCTGGCCCATGACGTTCGGGCTCGCCTGCTGCGCCATCGAAATGATGTCGATGACCGATGCGCGTTACGACGTTTCGCGCTTCGGCGCCGAAGTGTTCCGAGGCTCGCCGCGGCAATCGGACCTGATGATCATCGCGGGTCGAGTGGCGAACAAGATGGCCCCGGTCATCCGGCAGCTTTATCGCCAGATGCCCGAACCCAAATGGGTCATTTCGATGGGCGCCTGCGCCACCTCCACCGGCGTCTTCAATAACTATGCGTTGGTTCCCGTGAACCAGGTGGTTCCCGTAGACGTGTTCGTGCCGGGATGTCCTCCAAGACCGGAGCAGTTGATTTACTCGCTGATGCTGTTGCAGGAGAAGATCGCGAACGAACGGGGCACCCTAAGAAAGACACTCAACCTCGGCTAGATGGCGGTGATCCCGGACCGGGACCTATTCCGCGGCGATCGGGCCGCCTCTCACGCGTTTCAACAACCAGACAACCGGTACACACGCGAAACAGCCTAGTGCCATATACCGGAAGTCGTCAATGTAGGACCACAGCGCCGCTTGTTGCGAGACGACATTCTGGAGCATGCCGTACGCCTGTTGGTGCGCCGTGGCCGCCCCGCCGGCTCCGGCAAACATCCGGCTGTAGGCATGCAGCGATTGCTGCGCCGCAGGCGAGGTGGGGGAGAGGTGCTGCACGAGTTCGTTTTGATGCAGTTGCTGATGCCGGACGAGAATCGTGTTCACCAGCGAGATGCCAACGCTGCCGCCGACGTTGCGCATAAGGTTGAATAACCCGCTTCCGTTTCCGATCCTTTCCGGAGCCAGATCGCCGAGGGTGGTTGTCGATAACGGGACGAATACGAGGCCGAGTGCAAAGCCGCTGATCACGATGGGCCACAGCAAGGACCACGGTGATATCTGCAGAGTGAGTCCTCCCCAGATAAAGCTGCAAATTCCAAAAACCGTGAAGCCTAGGGATACAAGCACGCGCGTATCAAGCTTCGAAACGAGATAACCCACCAGGGGCATGGCGATGATGGACCCAATGCCGCGAGGCGACACGATGAACCCGGCCGCAAATGCCGAATAATCCATCATGGTTTGGTAGAACAGCGGCAACAGCGTGACGGCGCCATAGATAGCGGCGCCGAACATAAATATAAGTACGCAGCCTACGGTAAAGTTGCGGTTGCGGAAGATAGTCAGGTCGACCAGCGGGTATTTCTTCTTTAGCTGCGAGATGACGAACAGCACAAAGCAGACGACCATGACGATGAATGCCCATCGAATCCAGGTAGCTCCGAACCAGTCGTCCTCCTGGCCGCGATCGAGAATGAGCTGCATGCAGCCAAGCCAAAGGGCAAGAAGGCCGAAACCGATGCTGTCGAGCTTGCCTGGCTTGGCGTTCGCGATATACGGAGGATCCTCAATAAAGCGGGAAATCATGAATATCGCTAAGACTCCGATAGGGATGTTGATATAAAATGCCCAGCGCCAGGAGTAAGTGTCGGTAAGCCATCCGCCGAGTGTTGGCCCAAGCACGGGAGCAACTACCACGCCCAGCCCGAACAGGCCCATCGCCATGCCGCGCTTCTCAGGCGGAAAGCTTTCCGTGAGAATAGCTTGCGACAGCGGTTGCAGCGCGCCTCCGCCGGCCCCTTGCATCAGGCGCGCGATCAGAATGATGAGCAAACTGCTTGCGGCCCCACAGAAGAATGACGAAATTGTAAATATAGCGATGGATGCGATTAGAAACCGTTTGCGGCCAAAGCGAAGGGCAAACCACGCACTTGCGGGCAGCACGATCGCGTTCGACAACAGATAAAAGGTAAGTACCCAAGTGGCCTCATCGGTCGACGCCGAAAGGCTACCGGCAATGTAAGGAATACAAACAGCCGCGATCGAAGTGTCGATGACCTCCATAAAAGCCGGGAGTACCACCGCGGCGGCGATCATCCAGGGATTCATCCCCGGTTTTCGATTTTGGACAGAAATATCCTGTGGGTCAGTCATGCGTTGGCGGCGGTTCCGCTTGCGTTAGAGCGAAGTGGCTACCCAATTCAAGATGCGGACCGGCCGTCCTGAGATGCGGGAGAAGAATCGAGAAACTGACGGTCCCCGGCTAAAACGCGGCAGAGATTTGTTTTAGCATGGACGCGCACCGAGAGTAAAAGGTGGGCTTATTTACTTAACTTCCCCAGCCATTCTTCGATAGGTTTGGAGGTTTTTGGCGTGTATGGCATTTTGATCTTTTGCTCCGCCCCCGCTGAAGCATACGCTGCGTACAGCGCCTGCATCACAACGCGCCCGTCTTCGCCACTCGCCTGGAGCGTTTCTTTTCCGCGCACGCATCGTGCGAAGTGCCGCATCTCTTGGGGAATCCCATAATTCCAGTGCTCTTCGAAAACCGGATAGCTCCAGCCAACGGTGGTCGGCGCTTTTTCCACTGCGTAACCGAATCCGTATTCGCTGTAAGTGGGCAGTGCGTTTCCCATGTGGAGGTCGGCATAAGTCACACCGCCCTCACCATAGATTTCCGTCTTGTCGAACATGCCGCCGCGCTTGCCCCAACTGCACTCGACCAACCCGATCGCTCCGTCTTCGAATTCGATAATACAGACGGCTTCGTCATCGCCTCTGGTCTTGTCGGCATGCACGTACGTCCCGAGTTGTGCGTACACGCTTTTGATTGCCTGTCGCCCGAGGAACCAATAGCAGAACGCGATCCCGTGACAGCCGAGATCCATCAGCGCGCCGCCACCGGATTGCGCTACGTCCCAGAACCATGCGCTGTGCGGCCCGAAATGTTTTTCACTTTGTTTTACGAGGTGTACTTTGCCAAAGCCGCCCTGGTCCGCCATCTCTTTCGCCTTTACGTATTTAGGCGTAAAGAATAGCTCTTCCGCATAGCCGAGAATCACCCCTTGGCGCTTGCATGTATCGATCATCTCATCGGCCTCGGCAAGCGTCATGCAGAGGGGCTTCTCGCAGACAACATGCTTGCCCGCATTTGCAATGTCGATGGTCATTTGCGCATGCAGGCGGTTCGGAGCGGTAATGGTCACCATCTCGATCTCCGGTTCTTTGAGCATCTCCCGGTAGTCGAGAAACACGCGCGGGATCGAATATTTTTTCGCCAGCCGCGCTGCATTGCCCGGAGTTGGAGAGGCAACCGCTACCACTTCCGCTTCCTCCGGCATCAGTAAAAATGAAGCCGCGTGAATGTCAGCCTCGAACTGAGATCCGATGATCCCGACTTTTACTTTCGGTTTGTCAGCCATTCGCTTGTTATACCTTTTCTGGAATTTGGGCGGCCGCCCGTGGACTACCGCAGCGCCGCCAGGGTCGACTGTACTCAGTTTCACATCGAGTCAACCATCGCTCCTCGTCGCTCACTAGGTGAGCATTCTATCGAACAATCGGTCGCCTACAGGCGGCGTCGAATGAGAAGCGTAAGTGGGTATTGCGGACGCGGCGCGCCCAATACAGACCTATTCCGCCTTGTGGGCGTTTTGACTTTCCGAAGACGTGCTGTGATCTGGAGTCTCAGGCGTGCTCGGGACTTCAGCTTCGAGCAGAGAAACTAATCCGTTGTCCCACGCGAACCTAGTTAATTCCGCGGTTGAATGGAGGTCGAGGCGTTCCACAATGCAATTGCGGTGAAATTCGGCTGTCCTTTGTGAGATGCCGAGGCGGTACCCGATCTCCTTCGCGCTTAGACCCTGAGCAATCAACTTCAAAACAGCTCGTTGCCGGGTAGTGAGCGGCCGCAACCGCTCACTGCGGGAGTCCAATTCCATTTGTGCATGTGGGCTAAGATAACGATCGCCGCGCGCGACGGACTCCACCGCCGCGCCCAGCGTAGCACAATCGGCAAACTTCGAAATGAATCCCTTTGCGCCAATGCGGAATGCTTCCTCAATGTATGCACTGGAGCAGTGTGCGGTGAAAAACAGAATCTTCGCGTCTGGCTTGCACTCGATCAGCTTACGGGCAGTTTCAAAACCATTCAGTCCGGGCATTTTAATGTCGAGCATGTACACATCTGCTTGGAGGCGCAGCGCCTTCTCGAGCAGATCCGGACCCGTTTCCGCTGTCCCGATCACTTCAGCCTCCTGCTTGAGAAGCTCCGTTATGCCTTCAACTACCATTGCGTGATCGTCTGCGATTAGAATGGTCGGTCTGCCCATCGCACCCTCCTGATGATGCTTCCGTCTCATTCGGCGAAAACCTACCCAGATGAGTAGTCTGTCACGAAAGAATGCGCCTGTAACCTCGATATAATTCCGGCAAGTCACGGTAAGTTAGCTTGCAGTGCGACTTAATCGAAAGGGTCCATCGTCAGGCGGGACGATAGCAGGCTCTCAATCGGATGGGGGCCAGATCGAATCGGCGCTTTGGGTAGCAGATCTCGCAAGCCGTCCTTCGGATGTTATGCTGCGTCTCTTGGTCTTATGCCGTCGACTTAGACCGAACGTTGAAGCGGCAGTTCGGTGAGATGCGCGAATGCATAACGTGCCGACGGCGAGATAAGCTGCCAGATCTCATCGGCGGTTTTCTTTTCTTCACCCTGAATTTCGGTGGCCAGCCGCGCCGTGATCTCATCGCCTGCAGCTAAGGCCGTCGTAGCGAGAGCCTCATACATGGCGCATTCGGCATTCTCGATAGCAAAAGCCATAATGAGATTCTGTGTAGTTCGCTCCTGCTCTTCATGTCCAAGCTGTGCTGTCTTAGGGCTCAACCCAAAAACATGGGCAAGGAAACTCTTGATCGTGGATGTGCTTCCGCCCAGCGCTTCCAAACGCGCCGTGAGCCGTTCAGACTGCGAGCGGGTTTCTCCGGCATGTTTTGAGAACACGGCTTTCGCTTCGTTGTCATCTCCGTCATTGGCAAACCCGTTTAACTGGGTCTCGAAGCTTTTTTCCGCGGCGATTGCGTCTTCTAAATACCGTTTGATGAGATCCGTGCCCGTATCCGGCATAGCCGATTCCTCCAAAAAGTGAGCGCCAAGCGGAATGGCCGTTAGCGCCTTGGTAAGGTGATGCCGGGGCGCATGACCTAGTTACTCTGTGTGATTTGCGGGTGACAAGAACGCGAATCTGTTGATTCGGCGGCCGCTTGGCCTTGCCGGAAACGTGCGTCGTCTACTCTGTAAGTTCATCGCATGACGATTCTGGAATTCACGCCCATTGTCTTCGTCATTTCGTTGTTCGCCGGTTTTCTCGGGTCGCTTACGGGCTTAGGCGGAGGTGTGGTGGTCACTCCCGCGTTGACTATCCTCCTCGGCGTCGATATTCGCTATGCGATTGGAGCAAGCCTTGTTTCGGTGATAGCCACCTCCTCAGGCGCCGCGGCGGCTTATGTTCGTGACGGATATTCCAATATGCGGATTGGAATGTTCCTCGAAATTGCTACTACCGTGGGCGCCGTGTGCGGGGCGTTCCTTGCGACGCATGTGCCCGTGTCCGCGTTGAGCATCGTTTTCGGAGTTGTTCTGCTGCACGCCGCATGGCAATCCAATCGCCGGCATCAAGAGAGCGCCGCCCATCTGGCCGCCGATCCGCTTTCACGACGCTTACGGCTCGAAGGATCTCTTGGAAGCGGCACAAGCGTTGAGAAGTACCGTGCGGGGCGCGTGAAGACGGGATTCAGCATCATGTTCGCGGCGGGAACGCTCTCGGGGTTATTAGGGATTGGCTCCGGCGCTTTGAAAGTCATCGCAATGGACCAGGCGATGCGAATCCCCTTTAAGGTTTCAACTGCCACCAGCAACTTCATGATTGGGGTGACGGCGGCTGCGAGCGCGGGTATTTATCTAAGCCGGGGCTATATTGCGCCTGGCTTGGCGATGCCGGTTATGCTGGGCGTGCTGTGTGGATCGCTCACGGGTGCCCGGTTGCTGCCGCAATTGCAGGTAAAGACGCTCCGGATAGTATTCGGGATTGTTGTCGGCGTTATGGCGATTGAAATGATTTGGAAAGGAATTACAGGAAGTTGATGACGACGATTTCATCCGGTGACAAACGCCTGGAGCGCATGATCAGCAATTTGCTGCGAACGGGCGTTCTGCTGTCCGGGCTGATCGTACTGGTTGGCGGCATCCTCTACATGATCCGCCACGGCAACAACCCGGTAGCCTATGCGCAGTTCCATGCGGAGCCGGAAATCGACTGGAGTTTGCGCGCTATTCTGAAACCCGTCCTAGAGCTGAAAGCCCGATCTATTATTGAGCTCGGCCTTTTGTTGCTGATCGCGACACCGGTAGCGCGAGTGGTGTTTTGCCTGATCGGTTTCGCCTTTGAGCGTGACCGGACTTACGTCGCGATCTCTGCGATCGTTTTGATTGTCCTGGTCTTCAGCCTTTTCGTGCTCTAAGCAAAAAGCGAACCGCTGGTTCCATTGGGGGGCAGTTCCAACGCGCGTCGATTTTTCATCACGGCATGTACAAAAACGCACCCGTCTAGAATCGAAGAGTCGAATGCCGCTTTTACAAACTAAATTCGAATACGCATCGAGCTACGAAGATGCTCTGCACAGGGCAGCCGCCGAGTGGGGCGTTGAGCGGGAATTCTGGGACATTTTCGGGAATTACCACGTTGCCCCCGCCGATACTGAAGCACGAATTCTAGGATCGCTGGGCGTCGATGTTTCTTCCCAGGACACGGTGGAAGAGGCGCGGATGCGCCGGTTCCAGCAGCGCGCCGCTGTTTTGCCGAACACCTCCGTTGTGAGCGAGAACCATAAGGCAGTGGATATTTCACTGCCCGCCACACTGAACGCTCCGCGGATTCACATGGAGTTGACGCTCGAAGACGGCCGCGTCCTGTCGGCGGATGATGAGCCGGACCAGATCTCCGCTGCCGTCGAATTGCAGCGTGACGGCTTGCGATGGTTTGTGTATCGGATGTCGCTACCGGACGGGACGCCGCTTGGCTATCACACGATGCGAGTTTCGGTGGAAGGCCATCCTTCCCTTGCGGCCGAAGCGTCGCTTGTTGTTTGTCCGGAACGCGCGTATCTCCCTGAACAATTCCAGCAGGGCGGGCGTACGGCGGGTATTGCTGTCATGTTATGGGGGCTGCGTTCTAAAAGAAACTGGGGTTGTGGCGATTTCACGGACCTGCTCGCGTTGACGGACTGGATCGCGGACGATGTACGCGCCAGCTTCATCGGCTTGAACCCGCTTCACGCGATTCACAACCGCGCGCCCTACAACACAAGCCCTTATTTGCCACTCTCAATCTTTTACAAAAATTTCATCTACCTCGATATCCAGCGGATACCTGAGTTTGCCAGATGCGACGTGGCGGAGCGCGAGTTGTCCTCCGAGGCTGTGCAGCGTGAGATTGCGGATTTGCGGAATTCGGAATTTGTCGAGTACGAGCGTGTCAGCCAGCTCAAGAAGCGGTTCCTGAAAATATTGTTCGATGAGTTCCAGGGGAAAATACGCGGAAAGTCGGAGCGCGGAGCCGCTTTCGAGGAATATTGCTCCCAGGAAGGAGATCGACTCGAGAAATTCGCCCTTTATTGCGCTCTGGATGAAGTTTTGCACGCTCAGGACAGCAACCGGTGGACTTGGTTGGATTGGCCGGCGGAATATCGCGATCCTGGTTCCAAGGCATGCAACGAATTCGCACAGGAACACCGCGAGGCGCTGGATTTTTACAAGTATGTTCAGTTCGTAATCGAGGAGGAGCTTGCGGAAGCTCAGGAATATACGAAAGCGAAGGGCATGGCGATCGGCTTGTACCACGATCTGGCATTGGCGACGGACAGCGCCGGCGCCGACCTGTGGGCCTATAGGGATTTATATGTGACGGGGTGCCGCGTCGGGTCGCCGCCTGACGCTTTCTCGCCGAAAGGTCAGGATTGGGCCTTTCCTCCGCCGAACACAATTGCGAACGCTGAAGACGGATACCGCGGATTCCGAGCCAGCATTCAGGCGATCGTCAAGCATGGCGGTGCCCTGCGCATCGATCACGTCATGCGATTGTTTCGCCTGTTCTGGATTCCCGACGGCGTCGACGCCGCGAATGGCGTTTATGTCAAGGACAACGCGATCGACCTGCTGCGCATTCTTGCCCTTGAAAGCGTTCGCAGCCGGAACATTATAGTTGGCGAAGACCTGGGCACTGTAACTGACGGGATGCGGGATACCCTGGCGCGGTTCCGCATCCTGAGTTACCGGCTACTCTATTTCGAAAAGCGGAAGGATGGCTCATTTATAGCGAGTAGCGAATACCCCAAGCAGGCGCTGGTTGCATCGACTACGCACGACCTTCCAACAATTGCCGGTTTCTGGGCGTGCCGCGACATCGAGGCTCGGCACGCAGCGGGGCTAGTCGACGACAACGGCTATCGCGCGCAGCTTTCGGATCGCCAGTTAGAGAAACAGCGCATGCTGGACGTGCTTCACGAAGAGCGCCTTCTGCCGGAGGACTATACCCGGAACCCCGCCGATGTACCTGAACTGGATGGCATTCTGCACAACGCGGTAGTTGGTTTTCTGGCGCAAACGCCCTCGGCACTACTGCTGCTGAACCAGGAAGATTTGACCAAAGAGACTGAACAGCAGAATCTGCCGGGCAGCACGTCACAATATCCGAACTGGCGGAGAAAAATGCGATTTGGCCTCGACGAACTCCGCCAGCCGGGAATGTCTCGCGACTTCACCGCCATGTTCCGGAATCAATTGGTGCGCACCGGCCGCGCAAGCTGAAGGGATTAAAAGGACCCGGATCGCCGACCCCCTACAATCGTGTCTGAGGCGTTCACCTCCGATAGCTGTGGCTGCCAGGCTCAAGTTCGCGTCCCAATCCAAACCGGCTTCAGGAAGCTTGTGGTTCCGGGATCCGGTTCTCGTCGGTATCGGTGCCGGCTTTCTCATCTGTTGTATCGTCGTGTTCTCGATCCTGACTTTCTATTACGTGAAGTATCGAGGGATCGTAGATCAGCGCATCAGCCATCCGATTTTCAACGATGCCGCTCAGATCTATGCGGCGCCCGAAGCGGTACGGGTAGGCGATCGATGGACCATCGCGCAGATTGCCAAGGATCTCCGCCGCGCCGGGTACACCACATCGGGCGGCCCAGGCGACACAGAGACCGGCACGTTTGCGGAGAGTGCTTCCGCAATCGAGATCAAGCCCGGACCGCAGAGCTACCACGCGCCCGAGACCGCAATCATCCGCATCTCTAAGGGGCGGGTCAATTCCATCACGGGCGGCAAGGGCGAAGCGCTCTCCGCTTATGAGCTTGAGCCGCAGCTCATCACAGGCCTTTTCGACGCCAAGCGGCGTTCGAAGCGCCGCCTGTTGAGCTACGACGAGATTCCAAAGGTTGTTGTCAATGCCATCGTATCGGTCGAAGACCGTCGATTTTTCGAGCACAATGGCATCAACTACGTCCGGTTGGCGGAGGGCGTGCTGGCTCCTCTGTTGGGGCATCACCGCATGCAGGGCGGTTCGACTCTAACAATGCAGATGGCCCGGGCCTTCTTTCTCTCGAATGAACGAAGCGTCCGCCGGAAGCTGGCCGAGATGATGATTGCGACAGATCTCGAGCGGCGCTTCACAAAAGAGCAAATTCTCGAAATCTATGTGAACCAGGTCGACATGGGCCAGCGCGCCTCTTTCAATATTCGCGGGTTCGGCGAAGCTGCCCAGGCGTACTTCGGGAAGGACATCGGCAGTGTCAGTCTCCCCGAAGCAGCGCTGCTCGCCGGATTGGTGAACGGCCCGAGCTATTTCTCCCCTTATCGGCATCCCGATAGGGCGATTGCGCGCCGCAATATCGTGCTACAGGCGATGTTCGACAATCACGCGATCAGTAAAGAACAACTTGAGGAGGCGAAAGCCGCTCCACTGAAGCTCGCTCCTCCTAGCGCCGAGGCCGATGAAGCGCCCTATTACATCGACCTTGTGCGAAACCGGCTGCTGTCGAAATTCAACGAATCCGACCTGGACAACAGCGGCATGCGTGTTTACACGTCGCTCGATCCGGAGCTTCAACAAGTCGCTGCCGAAGCAATCGATGCCGGCATGAAACAAGTGGATGCTCTTGTTCTCCGCCGGCGCACGCGCAAAATCAGAACCGGCAAGGGTAAGAATGCCAAAGTCACGACTGAAGTGCGACCAGGCCCCATGCCGCAAGTGGCCCTAATCGCGCTCGATCCGCACACGGGTGCCGTGCTCGCTCTTTCCGGAGGCCGAAACTACGGCAAGAGCCAACTCGACCACGTCACTGCCAGCCGGCCGACCGGCTCCATTTTCAAGCCGTTTGTTTATGCTGCCGCGCTCAATACGGGACTGACCGGAGATCCCGAGAAAGCATATACCCAGGCAACCATCCTCGACGCCACGGAAGGCACATTCGATTTCAACGGCAAACCCTATTCGCCGCATAACTTCGATTCGAAAGACGACCTCCCGGAAGTTTCAGCGCGCTTTGCCCTGGCGCATTCCATCAACACCGCCACAATCCGTCTTGCGGAGATGGTGGGGTACGACAAAGTCGTCGACCTCGCGAAGGCAGCGGGCATCGAAAGCGTCAAGCCTACGCCGGCGATGGCGATTGGCGCATACGATGCAACACCGCTCGAGATGGTGGGCGCCTACACAATTTTCGCCAATAGCGGTGTCCGTATCTCGCCTCAGTTTGTCACTTCGGTTCGCGGCGCAAATGGCGATGTCATTGAAGATTTCACGCCCGAGAAGTCTACCGTTCTGGACCCGCGCGTCGCCTTTCTCCTCACCGATATGATGCAGGCCGTGATTAATCAAGGAACGGCCGCGGCGGTGCGGGTAAAGTTCAGCGCGCCCGCCGCCGGCAAGACCGGCACCTCGCACGACGCATGGTTTGCGGGTTACACGTCGAACCTGCTCGTTATCGTCTGGGTAGGCAATGACGACTACACCGACATCAAGATCGAGGGCTCGAAAGCGGCAGCTCCGATCTGGACCGATTTTATGGTTCGCGCTCAAAAGTTACAGCGCTATAAAGATATGGAGCCGTTCACGCCGCCGCCGGGCATCACTCAGGTTCACCTCGATAAGGTTACGAATCTGGTCGCAACAGCGAACTGCCCGGATGACTACGACGCCTATTTCATCGACGGGACCGTGCCCGTGGGAACCTGCGATCACCCCAACGGCGACACGCGGAATATTTTTGAGAAGCTGCTGGGGTTGCATAAAGATGAGCAGCCGCCGCCGACGGCGAGCCAGCCAGCGGGGAGCCCGCCGGCGGTGAACCAGCCCGCTCCGGCACCGCCACCGCCGGAAGCCGAGCAGCCTAAGCCAGAGCAGAAACCGAAGAAGAAAGGCTTCTGGCGGCGGCTCTTCGGTGGCGGCGATAAGAACGACAAGAACCCGAAGTCTGATAATCAGGGCCAGCCTCAGTAGAAGACATCCTACGCTTGCCGGAACGAATATCGTATTCGAAAGGCTCGGGCGGGTTCATCCGAATTCTGCCGAATCCGGAATGAAGCGGATTGATTTGCCAGTTCGATTCCGTAGATAGCGCGGCGCATTCTCGAGGCTTCCGTTGAGCCGTCTGAGCCACATCTCTTTTAAGTTCCTGATGACTCCTCGCCTGCGATGTTGGTACCGTCTATTAGATAGATATGCGTAGCTTCGTCCTTTTGTGTGCCGCCGCCTTCGCTCTCGTATGGCAGCCGTTGCTTGCCCAGGACACCTCCGGGCAGACCAAAAAAGAAAAAGTCTCTTCCATTCGCGATTTGGGCAAGCGCGATTCACAGGCTATTCCGTTGATTGTCAAGTATCTGAAAGATCCGGATACCGACGTGCGAGAGGAAGCCGTCAAAGCCATTATCAAGATCGGCACCCAGTACAGTCTCGATCCGCTGATTGAAGCCACCCGGGACAACGATTCCAATATTCAAAGCCAGGCTGTTGATGGGCTAGTCGACTTTTATCTGCCCGGCTACGTCGCCACGGGCGGCCTTTCGCACACTTTCACACGTGTCGGCAAGCGCATCAAAAGCGCACTTTCCAGCCGGAACGATCAAACTATTGATCCGGGAGTTTTGGTGCGGCCCGATGTTGTCGAGGCGATCGCAGGGGTAGTGACAGGTGGAGCTGGCTTCGAGGCGCGGGCTGACGCGGCGCGTGCTGCTGGGGTATTGCGCGGGCGTGCCGCTGTGCCGGCGCTGGAGAAAGCGCTCAAATCCAAGGATTCTGACCTGATCTTCGAGAGCCTTGTCGCGCTTCAGAAAATTGGCGACACCTCGGCGGGCCCGAGTGTTGCATTCCTTGCAAACGACTTCGACGAGCGGGTGCAAACGACGGCGCTTGAAACGCTCGGCGTTCTTCACGCGACGGAGGCCGCTCCCCAAATCCGGCAGGTGATCGGGCGCCCGCGAAACGACAAAGTGCGCCGCTCGGCGCTTAGCGCCCTCGCAATGCTGGGTCTTCCGGCAGACAAAGGCGTTTTCGAGGAATACGTCAATAGCAAAAATGCCGACATGCGAACGGCCGCCCTCGAAGGGCTCGGCCGCATTCGCGATCCGCAGGACGTTCCAACGCTCGATAAAGCGTTCAACAATGAAAAGAATCTGCAGCCGCGCTTGGCGGCGGCTTTTGCGCTGGTGAGCGAAGGCAAGCTCGATACGTCTGAGTTCAGCCCCCTGC